>CAZPZF010000189.1:0-2072 GCA_964590705.1 uncultured Spirochaetales bacterium
GCTGTGGCCGCTGCTCCTCCTCGCGGGACTCCTCCTCTACCTCGCCGAGGTCCTGTTCCGCTTCTACCCGCCCGCCCTGCTCCGCAGGCTTGTCGGATCGCTGCCCGGGAAGCTGCTGGCCTCGCGGGAGAAAAAAGAAACGCTGACATACGGACAGCTCCGGGGTATAATCGAAAAGGAGCGGATCGAGAGGGAGGAGAAGAAACCCGATCTCTCCTACTGGTTCGGCACGGACAGGTCCGCGGAGGACGCTCTGCGGCTGTACATCGCGAAGATCAGGAAAAACGGCAAAGGGGAAGGGTGATGAAACGCATCGACGAAGTGAACAGACAGATCCTCAACATCCTTCAGGAGAACGGAACCATCACGAACGCCGAACTGGCGAGCAAGGTCGGAATGGCACCTCCAACGGTGCTCGAACGGGTCAAGAAACTGGAACGCCAAGGGATCATCAAGAAGTACGTGGCTATCGTGGACGAATCGAGGATCGGGCGGGGAGTCATCGTCTTCGTCGCCATCTCCGTTGCCGACCACACCAGCCACGGGATCAAGAATTTCAACAAGGAGATCCAGAAACTCCCGGAGGTTCTCGAGTGCTACCATATCGCGGGCGAGAAGGATTACCTCATCAAGGTCATCGCAAAGGACATCCCGGACTACGAGACCTTCGCGCTCGAGAAGCTGGCGGCTATCCCGAACATCGGGAGGATCAGCACCATGTTCGTCCTCTCGACCGTGAAACGCGAGACCAAGATCCATGTCGATGACACCGACGTGATACCCAGGTGAGACTTAGCGTCCCTCCCCGGCGAGCATGGCTCCGAGAAGGATGTAATTGAGCTTCTCCCGCGCGGAGTCCGCCCGAGACATGATGAGGATCGGGGCCGCGGCTCCCAGAATGACCCCGCCCGAAGGATACCCCGCAGAGTAGAGGAGGGCCTTGCCCACCGCGTTTCCGGACACGATGTCTGGCACCAGAAGGAGATCCGCGTCCCCGCGTATCTCCCCCCTGAGGTTCTTCACCTCGGCCGCGTGGGAGCTGATCGAGAGGTCGTACGACAACGGCCCCTCGACCACACAGACGCCGAACTGCCCCCGCTCCGCCATCTTCGAGAGAACGGCGCCGTCAAGGGTTGAGGGGATGTCCCTGTTCACCTGTTCAACCGCGGACAGGACGGCGACCTTGGGCCGCGGCACGCCGAGCTTATGGAAAAAAGCGATCCCGTTTTCCAGGATGGCGATCTTCTGCGCGAGATCGGGATAGAGGGTCATGCCCCCGTCCGTGATGCCGAGAAAGGATCCGTCCGGCTTCTCGAGGACAGCCATGTGCGAGAGGATCTTTCCGTTGAGGAACAGCTCCTTCTCCTTAAGAACCGCCTTGAGGAGGGTCGCGGTGGAAACCAGCCCCTTCTGAAGCAGCTGAGCCCTGCCGGAGATGACAGCCCCGACCGCGGCCTCCGCCGCCTCCTGATCCGAGGCCGCGGGGATCGCCTCATATTCTCCGATACCCGCCTTTTCCGCCTCCCGGTCGATGATCTCGGGATTGCCTGTGCATATCGGCAGGCAGATGCCGAGGTCATAGGCTTCCTTCAACGCCTTGAAGCTCTCCGCCTCCTCGGCCTTGGCGACCGCGACCACGAAGCGCCGCCCCGTTCCCCTGACCCTGCGGGAGAGAGTCGCGTAGCCTCCTCCCCCGCTCATCGGCCGCCTCCGGTCCTTCCGGTCCGAAGGGCGGAGAGATTTCCGGCCACCACCTCCTGCCCTTTCGCGGAGAAGAAGCTCCGCACCCCGTTTTCAAGACCCTCCTCGGAAAGCGGAAGGAAGCGGGAAGCGGCCCCCACGAGCACGACATTGGCGGCCCGGGAAAATCCGCACTCCCTAGCCAGCCGTTGGGTATCGACGACATGGGAACCGGGAACGCTCCTGACCGCGGCGAGGAGGGTCTCGAGATCAGGATAGTCCGGGATGTTCACCACCGGCTCGGAGGCCGTGACGATCACTCCATCGGGATTGAGGTAGTCCAGATACCGCAGGCTCTCCATCGGTTCCATGCTGAGGATCATGTCCCCATA
>CAZPZF010000189.1:2082-3736 GCA_964590705.1 uncultured Spirochaetales bacterium
TATCCCCTGGGGATGAGGTCGCTCGCGATACCCGTGTCCGAAAGCCTGAGGAAGGACATGACCGCTCCCCCACGCTGAGCCATTCCGTGGACCTCTGATTGTCGAACGGAAAGCCCCTCCCGCATAGCGGCGTACGCCACAAGCGCGGCCACGGAGAGGACTCCCTGCCCGCCGACCCCCGCGCAGACGATGTCGTATTTCATTCCTTCTCCCCCTTCTTCTTCCTCTTCAGGGTCTCCAGGCATTCCCTTCTCATGATGATCACGGAAAGTCCGTGATGCGCGATCTCCTCGCGGAACGCGGCCACGTTCTCGGCGAAGTGCTTGGGAAGGGGGGTCAGGACCCTGACATGCTCCCGGGGCACCCCCAGTCCCATGACGAGGTTTTCGATGGAGCCGACGGGAAGGACGGTCTCCTGCCCTCCCGTCATGGCCACGGCTCCGTTGTCCATGATGACCACGGTCATGTCCGTGTCGGCCGAGACAGCGTCGATAAGAGGCGTGACCCCGGAGTGGAAGAAGGTGCTGTCGCCGATCGTCGCCAGGACGGGGTAGAATCCGGCCTCAGAGGCCCCCTTAGCCATGCCGATGGAGGCGCCCATGCAGACGACGGTCTCCGGGATCCGGTAGGGAGGCATGGCTCCCAGAGCATAGCATCCGATGTCCGACGTGACGATCCTTTCCGTGAAACCGGAAAGCGCCTCCTTCATGGCGAGGAAGGTATCCCCGTGGGGGCATCCCTTGCAGAGCTGCGGCGGCCTTCCCGGCAGGGCTATTGGCGGCCCCTGTTTCGTCTTTCTCTCCGGTAGCCCAAGGGCCTTCCGAACTGCGTCGGGAGTGAGTTCGCCGCTCCTGGGCACATGGCCGGAGAGCTTTCCCCAGACGGGAACCGGGGTCCCGAAGACGCCGGCCAATCTCCGCTCGATAAAGGGGTAGCCTTCCTCGAAGATATAGACCCCTTTCACGCGGGAGAAAAGTTCCTTGATCAGGCGGTCCGGCACGGGGTACACGCCGATGTGGAGGAGGGATGGTTTTCGCGGAAGGTCCGGCAGGTTCTCCAGGTAGTAGTTCCTTCCCAGGCCCGTGGTGATGACGCCGTATTCGGTAACGTCCGGCGAGAGCTCGAGGGAATTGAACTCCGATCCGGCCGTATAGTCGATTATCGTCTTCTGGAGATCCAACAGACGCTCCCAGTTCACCCGGGCGTTCGCGGGGGTGAGAATCCAGCGATTGGTCTCCGTGATTCGCTCGACCGGGTTCTCGCCCCTTGGTTCTTCCGGCTTCACGATGCCTCGGGAATGGGCAAGCCGCGTAACCATTTTCAGGACTACGGGAACGTGAAGCCGCTCCGAAAGGTCGAAAGCCTCTCTGGTCATCCGGTAGGCCTCCTGGTGATCGGCCGGCTCGAAGCAGGGAACCCGCGCGAAATCCGCGTAGAACCGGGAATCCTGCTCATCCTGCGAGCTGTGCATCCCGGGGTCGTCGGCGACAACCGCGACATACGCGCCCTGAATCCCGCTGTGGGAGACCGTAAAGAACAAATCCTGCGCCACGTTGAAGCCGACATGCTTCATCGTAACCAGCGCGCGGCTTTCACCGAAGGCCGCGCCCGCAGCCACTTCGGCGGCTACTTTTTCATTCGGAGCCCATTCGGC
>CAZPZF010000189.1:3746-6596 GCA_964590705.1 uncultured Spirochaetales bacterium
GCATCCGGGGAGCTGGGCATCCCGGGGTGGTCGGCGACCGCGACGACCAGCCCGCCTCCCAGCTGGACCAGGGCTGAATTGACGAAGGGATCCGAGGCCACGTTCAGGCCCACGTGTTTCATCGTGACAAGAGCCCTGCGGCCGACGAAGGATGTGCCCAACGCTCCCTCGTACGCCGTCTTCTCGTTGGCGCACCAGGAAACGACGGGGCGTGCGGACGATCCGAGAACGCGTTTCAGGTACTCGATGATCTCCGTGGACGGCGTGCCCGGATACCCGTAGGCGGCGGACAGCCCAGCGTGCAGGGCCCCTAGAGCGACCGCCTCGTCCCCCAATAGAACCAGCTCGTTCATCTGCGTCTCCTTTGGGCGGATCCTATACCCGCGCTGTCCTGGTGTCAAGGAAAACAGGTTTCCGTTTCCGAATCGGACAAAAAGTATCTTGCGATAATACGAATTAAATTCGATAATATATAGATTTTTCCGCATTAAATACGGGCAATTTGAGTAATCTTCGGAAAACCGAAGGTACGGAGGGGGGGGACAGACGGAGATTGACCGCGCGCGCCGTGAACGGTATCATCGTGATTCCGATTGAGAACCCGAAATCGATGGAGGCCTTTTCTGGAGCATATTCCAATCCTATATATGGACGATTCGCTCATCATCGTGGACAAGCCTGCGGGAATCCCGGTCCACGCGAACACGTATGTCCGCCCGGAGAGGACCCTCGTGTATCGGCTCGCGAAAATCACTGGCGACGAGATCTTCTCCGTGCACCGGCTCGACGCGATCACTTCAGGCGCCATGGTCTTTGCCCGGAACGCGCGGACCGCGGCCGCGCTGTCCCGCTTCTTCCGGGAACGGAAAATCGGGAAGCGGTACCTCGCACTGGTCAGGGGCTATTTGACGGGAACGGGCACGATCGACACGCCCCTCCTGCCCGAAAACGGGACCGAAGCGCAGGAGGCGCTGACCCGGTACGTCTGCCTGGGGACCACGGAAATCCCCGTACCCGTCGGACGCTACGCGACCGCGCGATACTCGCTGGTAGAGGCTGAGCTCGTCACGGGCCGGCCCCAACAGGCGCGCAGGCATCTGCAGAACAGCGGACATCCCGTGATCGGGGACAAGGTGCACGGAGACCGGGACCACAACAGGTATTTCAGGGAGCGTTTCGGGTCGGACAGGGCCTTCCTGCGAGCCTATCGGCTCTCCCTTCCCTTTCCCGGAGAAGACGGGACAAAGATAGAGGCGGTCGCCGGAATCGACGAGTTCTGGCGCTCCCTGCTCCGCGACATCGGTATGCCCTGGCCCGCGGACCATCCCCTGGAGCCTTCGGTCAGAATTCTCCCTCCGTAGACAGGGCCGGCGTTCCGCCCCCATCGCCTGATGCGGAAACCTCCCTCCTTGCAGCCCTGGGAAGCGTGATGAGGAAAGAGGCACCCTGGCCGGGCCGGCTCGTCACCGCGATCGTTCCCCCGTGCTTCTTAACGATGATATCGTACGAGATGCTCAGGCCGAGACCCGTCCCGTACCCGACCGGTTTGGTCGTGTAGAACGCATCGAAGATCCGCTGTTGGACGTCCTCCGGGATACCGGGGCCGTCGTCGGTAATCCGGCACATGACCCGTTCCTCGTCAGCCGAGGTGACGACGGTGATCGTCCCCGGCCCTTCCCTGCCCTGCCCCTTGATCGCCTGGGCCGCGTTGACCAGGATGTTGAGAATCACCTGGCCGATTTCCCCGGAATCCCCGGGAACGGGGGGGATATCCCCGTACTCCTTTTTCACCTCGACCACATGCTTGAGTTCGTTTCCCGCGATGATGAGGGTATCGTCTACGCAGGTGTTGAGGTCGAACAGGGTATCCGGGAATTTTCGCTCGGTCCTCGAGAAACGGAGGAGACTGTTGATGATCCTGACGATCCGCTCGATCCCCTCCGCCGTCTCCCGAGTGAGCGAAGGAGTTTCCGATTCGATGTATGCTACGTTGTACCGCTCCGCCAGCTTTCCGAAATCGACCGCGGCGCCGCCTGACGCCTGCACCGCCTCTTCTGCCAGCCTGCAGAGGGAATCGAGAAACCTGCTCATGGTGTTGACGTTGCTCTTCACGTATCCTAAAGGCGTGTTGATCTCATGGGCAATTCCGGCCGCGAGCTGTCCCACGGACGCGAGTTTTTCCTGCTGCAGCATCAACAGGTGGGTCTCCTTCAGCTGCCGGTTCGCCTTCGTGAGCTCGAGGTTCATGGCTCGCATCTTGTTCTCGTTCTCCATCCGCTCGGTCACGTCCTTTGCGATGCTGACGACATCCCCGACCCTTCCTCCCTCCAGAACAGCCACCGCGGAGAGAAGAGCGAATGTCTTCTCCCCGTTCTTTTTTCGGAGAATGAGCTCGAAGTTCTTCACCGTACCCGTTGCCGCGAGCTGTCTGAGGAACTCCTCGTGGTCTTCCGGGATCATGTAGAAATCGGCCGCCTTCCTGCCGAGGACCTCCCACGGCTCGGAATACCCAAGAAGATCGAGCCCCGCGCGGTTGATGTAGGTGATGGTTTCGTTCCTCTCGAAGATGACCATGTCCGAAAGTTCGGCGACCGTATTCATGAACTTCTCTTCCGTATAACGGTACGCCTTCCGGAAACTCTCCCGCGACATCGCGAGCCTTTGGTTGGCGAGCGTCGCGGCGATGCCGGGTGAAAGACTTCCGGCTATGTCGTCGTAGATAGACTGCTGCCATCCGAAGGCTTTCGTACTTCGGTACCTGAATTCCACTGATCCGACCAGCTCGCCTCCATGAGCGAGCGGAATGATCACCCGCGTGGGGGGGGGGGGGGGGGGGGGGGGGGGGGGGGG
>CAZPZF010000190.1:0-6586 GCA_964590705.1 uncultured Spirochaetales bacterium
GCAAGGCGGGTTCCCTGAAGGACAAACTGCTCATCGCCTACATGCTAAGCGAGGAGGACATGACACAGCTTTCCGTGACGGTGAGGAAGATCGTCGGCGGCACGTTCGCGATAGAGGGCGCGGGCGCCGGCCTACTCACCGCGGGTTTCCTGCGGCACGAGCCTTTCTCCGCCGGCCTCCTCTTCTCCGGGAGTTTCCATTCGGTTTCCGCTTTCTGCAACGCGGGCTTTTCCCTCTTTCCCGCGAGCCTCGAGACCTACGTGTCAGATCCCCTCGTATGCCTGACCGTCTCCTCTCTCATCATCCTCGGCGGCCTCAGTTTCTCGGTCATGCTCAATCTCACGGGACTCGCTTCAGGGAGGCAGAGAAAGCTCGTCTTCAACAGCGTCATCGTCCTCATCGCCACCGCGGCTTTAGTGTCTGTGGGAACCCTCCTCTTCTACGGCCTGGAGCACGGGGGGATTCTACGGGAGTACCCGACCGCGACCCAGTATCTGGCCTCGTTCTTCCAGGCGGTCACACTCCGCACCGCGGGATTCAACACCGTTCCGCTGGCAGGCCTTCGCGGGGGTACGGCGCTCGTGATGATGGTTTTCATGTTCATCGGGGGGGCGTCGGGCAGCACGGCGGGAGGGATCAAGGTGAACACCGCGGGGGTGGTCGCCGCGCACTTCGCCTCGCTCCTTCGGGGAAGGGACTCGACGGTCGTCTTCAGGCATGGGATTCACAAAGACCAGATCATCAGAGCCTTCACCGTCCTCTGCTTCGGCCTCGCGGCGGTGACGGCCGGCGGCATCATCCTCTCCCTGACGGAGGAGGGGCCCCTTGCCGCGATCCTCTTCGAGACCGTTTCCGCGTTCGCAACGGTCGGTCTCACCATGGGGATAACACCCTCCCTGAGCGTGATCGGCAAGGTGGTCGTCATGCTCCTCATGTTCGCCGGCAGGCTCGGGCCCCTGACCATCCTGACCGCAGCGGCGGGGAGCGAGAGAAAGGTACGGATCGAGTATCCGCAGGGGGATATTCTCCTCGGGTAATCGGAAGGACCAAACGCCGGCCCGGAGAACCGGACCGGTATGGAGACAAGGAGATTCGTATGGCAAAGGAACCCGTTTTCGCGGTGATCGGATTGGGAACCTTCGGAAAGAAGGTGTGCGAGATCCTCTCGGAGAAGGGAGGCAGGGTCCTCGCAATAGACAACGATCCCAGAACCATAGAGGCGGTGAAGAACGACGTTACGCAGGCGGTGCTCCTCGACTCCACCGACGAGGACTCCCTCTCTTCCGTACCCCTCGAGGACGTTGATGTCGCCGTAGTCGCCATCGGAGACAACATCGAATCGAGCATCCTCACCACGGCGCTCCTGAAGCGCGCGGGGGTTCCCTACATCGTGGCGCGCGGGATTTCCGACATCCATCAGCAGGTCCTGCGGCAGGTGGGGGCCGACGAAACGCTCAACATCGAGATCGAGCAGGGGCGGCGGCTCGCCCTGAAGCTCATCTCTCCCGATGTCCTCGACCGGGTACCGATCACGAAAACCATCAGCATCGCGGAGATTTACGCGCCGGAAAGCTTCGTCGGCAAGCCGCTTTCCATGCTGGATCTCAGGAGGAAGGCGCGGATTACCGTAGTCGCGATCAAGCGGACCATCCTTTCGATCGATGGGGGCGGAAACGCGGTCAAGAAGGAGGATATCCTCTTCCCGGGGCCGGACGACCGGATAGAGGAGTCGGATATCCTCATGGTAGTGGGAAAGAACGAGGATATCGACAACCTCAAGGAGTTTTAGGATGGTACTCGCCGGCAGGAAGGCTCTCATCGTTCTCTTTGTCTGGGGCGCGGCCTCCATTCTCTTCCTCGGTTCTTGGGGGTATTCCCTGTTCGTGCGCGCGGACTTGGCGGCTTCGCCCCGCTTCCTCGGGGAGCGTCTCCTCTACGCGGGGATCGTCTGCGCCTGTGTCTTCCTCGTCCTCTTCTTCCGACTGTTCCTCCGGAGCAGGGGTGTGATACGGGAGCTGGATAGGCTTGTCGAACTCTCCAAGCACGGCGGCCTCCCCTCGAGCGCGGGCCTGCGAAAGCTCGGGAAGGTCGGAGAGAAAATCGCGCGGCTGTACACCCAGATCAACGAACTGAACGACAAACGGGGCCTCCGGATCGGCGCGATGTCCGCCCTCATTGACCTCCTCATGGGGAGCATAGAGATCCCGTTACTCGTCACCGATGTCATGGGCACGATCCTGCACGCGAGTAGGGAGTACCTGGACAGGCGGAAAGTCGCGCGGGTCGACGTGGTGGGAGCCTCGATGGAGGATCTCTTCGCGGAAGTCGTTATGGCCGAGATCGTCTTCGAGATCGGCAAGAGCCATACCACGGTGGAAAAGACCGTTTCCAAGGGAAGCCTCTTCTGCTCTCCCGTATACGACAGGAATCACGACCTGTCATTTCTCCTCTTCGTGTTCGAAAAGAAGACCTTTCCCCTGATCGGGGATCTCAGGCCGCGGATTCAGGTTCCGGGGGAAGAGCCGAAAAAGGGTTTCATCCGGCAGTTCGTCTCCGGGGTCATCGGAAAAAGGAAAAGGAGGATTCCAGATGAGGGGTAAGAAGGGCAAGGTTGCCTTGAAAAGAAAGCCAGTCCTGATCGGCAGCCACAGGCTTCGGAGAATCGGACTTCCCCCGGGGATCCTCCTGCCGCCGGAAGAGGGGCAAGTCAAACCGCTTTCCCTCTTCTGCTATAACGAAGAAGGGTTCCACGAGCAAAGTTTCGACTCTCTCCCTGATTTGACCGTGATTCGACCGCCCGGAATGACGGCGTGGCTCAACATCGAGTCCGTTGCTGACGTCCCGCTCCTCGAGCGGATCGGTTCCCTGTTTTCCATCCATCCCCTCATCCTGGAGGATATCCAGAACACGGAGCAGCGGCCCAAGATCGAGGAGTTCGAAAACTACATCTACTTCTCCTTCAAGATGCTCCGTTGGAACGAGGAGCAGAGCACGATCGACTCCGAACAGGTCAGCCTGCTCCTGGGGGACGGATACGTGATCTCGTTCCAGGAGAAACCAGGGGATGTCTTCGACTCGATCAGGGATCGGATCAGATCAGGAAAGGGGAAGCTCAGGAAGGAGGGTGCGGACTTTCTCGCCTACGCCATCCTCGACTCGGTGGTAGACCACTACTTCCTCATCCTCGAGACCCTGGACATCAGGTTCGATGCCATGGAGGAGCTGATCATCGAGAAGGAGCAGGAAAAGTTTTTAAGGGAGATACACACCCAGCGGAGGGAGCTCATCACCCTCAAGCGTTCGATATGGCCCCTGCGAGATATGCTCAACGCCCTCCGCAAGGCCGAGTACGTCGGGATCACGAAAGGGGTCAAGATCTTCTTCAAGGATATCTACGACCATGTCATCCAGGCAGAGGAGATGACTGATATCTTTCGGGAGATGATCGCGAGCCTCCTCGAGTACAACTCGTCCGAGGTGAACAATACCATGAGCAACGTGATGCGGGTCCTCACCATGATCTCCACGATCTTCATCCCCCTCACCTTCATCGTGGGCGTCTATGGGATGAATTTCCTCTGGATGCCCGAGCTCCAGTGGAAATACGGGTATCCCCTGGTTCTCGGCGTGATGGGCGTGGTGGTCATTTTCATGCTTCTTTTTTTCAAGAGGAAGAAGTGGCTCTGAGCGTGCCTCATTGATTTCCCGGTTTCATGAACGATACTTGGGGTATCCGGCTTCGAGATAGGGGGACAAAGGCAATGAATAAGAGGAAGAGAATCCTTATGCGTCTTTTCATTCAGATCCTGTTCTTCGCCCTCATCGCGCTCATCTCCGTGAACCACGGCCTGGAAGAATCGGGAAAAGAGATCCCGATTGTCGGTTCGGCTTCCGTCCATGCCCTGTGCCCGTTCGGCGGCGTGGTTTCCATCTATCAGAACCTCGTGAGCGGGACCTTCGTCAAGAAGATACACGAATCGTCGTTCATCCTGATGTGGATCGTGTTCGCGCTCTCGCTTGCGGCGGGCCCTGTCTTCTGCGGCTGGGTATGTCCCTTCGGATCCTTTCAGGAATGGATCGGTAAACTCGGCCATAAAACGATCGGGAAGCGGTTCAACCGTTTCGTGCCCGCCCGTCTCGACTCGATCCTCAGGCATCTTCGCTATCTCGTTCTTGCCTGGGTGATCATCATTACCGCCGCGACCGGCGTCCTGGTGTTCGAGGCCTACGATCCTTACTACGCCCTTTTCAACCTATGGTCGGGAGAGGTCGCGCTTTCCGGCATCGTCATTCTCGCGCTTGTCATCCTGCTTTCATTATTCGTCGAGCGCCCGTTCTGCAAATACGCGTGCCCGTATGGAGCGGTACTGGGAGTCTTCAATCTCTTTCGTGTGTTTTCGATCCGGAGAAACGCCGAAACCTGCATCTCCTGCGGCGCCTGCGACAAGGCCTGCCCTATGAATATCACGGTTTCAAAAACGGAGGCGGTTCGGAACCATCAGTGTGTCACGTGCATGAAATGCACATCCGATCAGGCCTGTCCCGTTTCCGATACGGTACTTCTGAGCCCTCGGACAAAGAACTTCGGGAAACCGAGGATAGGCGGCAGCGCCCTCGGAATACTCGTTATCGTCGTCTTCGTGTCGGGGATAGGCGCTACCATAGCGTTCAATCTGTGGAAGACCGAGTCATGGAAGGAACCGGGAAGGATCGTCGAAGGCCCCGCGGCCGGTCAGGCGAATCCCGCCGATATCAAGGGATCCTATACCTTCGCGGAGATCGAGGCGGCGTTCGGAGTCCCGGTGGGAGATCTTGCAAAGGCCTTTGGAATTCCTCCGGGCGACGCGGCGGATTTCAAGTGCAAAGACCTGGAAGCCGTTTATGGCACTTCTTCCTCGGGAAGCAGGGTCGGCGTCGGTTCCGTGCGGCTTTTCGTCGCGCGCTATCTGTCGATCCCGTATGAGGATATCGAAGGCTTTTCCCTTCCCGATTCCGCGATACGTCTTCTATCGGAGTTGGGCAGATAGGCGGAACGGATTCGCTGCGGGGTGGTTCCGGCCGAAAGGGCGTGGACAAGACGTCCGCAAACGGTTTGGACGCTGCCGGAGTCGAAGCCTTTGCCTATGCTTTTTCCAGGAACCCATTCTCCGTCACAACGAGATCCATCCGGACGTCCCAGGGATCCATCGGGATACGCGGAACGAGCTGGATGGAAAAGCAGGTGCCAACGGCGGTCAGGGCATCCCGGTATCCGGATAGGAATGCGTCGTAGAAACCGCCCCCACGGCCGAGCCTGCCCATCGACGGGTCGAACGCCGCCCCGGGAACGAGAACGAGCGTTTTCCCCCTTCCCTCCGGTTTTACCTCTGATGCGGTTTCGGGAGGTTCGAGGATCCCGAAGCGGTGACGCTCCATGGGCGCCTCGAGCGATTTGACGTGGTGGAATCGGATCTGTTTTCCGTGGATCCGAGGAAGAGCCACGATCTTCCCAGCGGCCAATGCGTCACGGAGGAGGGGGAGAAAGTCGATTTCCCGGCCTATCGGGCTGTAGCAGAAGACCGCTTCGGCGTTTCCCTACAGGGGAGATCCCAAGACAAAGGCGCGGATCTTCCCGCTCATCCGAGCGAGATCCGCGGCATCGATGGACGAGAGCCGCTGCTCGACCCAAACCCTCAAACTCCGCTTATCCTCGTTCATGCCCGCGCCTTCTCCTTGTTGTACAATCGGAGAAAGACTGCGAGGAGCGCGACCGCTCCCGCGAAGCATCCCGCGGGCAGGAGGAATGCGATCCTGAGGTCATAGAGATCCGCCAGGCGGCCGGCGATCGCCGCGGAAGTCGACCCAACCCCGAAGGTCGTGAAGAAGAAGAATCCGTATGCCATGCCATGACGCTTCTCACTCACGAGCCGGCGGAGGTGGGTTTTCTGGAGGGGCTGCACCGCGAAGTAGAAGAGGGCGAAGAACATGGTCACGGCGATGAGGACGAAGTCTCCGCTCATCGTCATGAGAAAGGCCATGATAGTACCGAGGGCAACCGTCACGAGGTAGAGGAGTTCTGGCTTGACGCGATCGGCGAGGTGGCCACTGAGGTACTGACCGACGATTCCCGCGAGGAGGGCCAGGGTCGTGACGCTCCCGCCCAGGGTGACCTTGTCCATTCCCAGGATGTTGATAGTCACGTTTTCCGCCATATACACGGGAAGGAAGGTCATGATCGCCTTGTAGCCGAGCCCAACGAGGCAAGCCGCGCAGTAGTACATGACGATGAGGTGAACGGGAGTCTTTCTCCGAGGATCCTCTGGGGGCCGCGCCTCCTCCGGTTTCCGGTCCGCGGCGCGATAGGCGGGGAAGGTGAGTGAGAAGATTCCGATCAGCGCGGACAGGACGCCGAAGACGAGGAACGGGGCTCTCCACGAGAAGACGGAGGCGATGCCCGCGGCCAGGACCGGCGCCGCGGCCGTTCCGATGCTGCCCGCGATCCCCTGAATGCCGAAAGCTTTGCCCCGCTTTTCCATGGTTCGGGCTATCAGGGTTGTGGCTGAGGGGTGATAGACGCTGCAGAAGAGTCCCATCAGGGTCACAAGAA
>CAZPZF010000191.1:0-6586 GCA_964590705.1 uncultured Spirochaetales bacterium
ACCGAACCCCGAAAGAGGGTCGCCAGCGCCTTTGATTCCGTATCCGGTTTCTCCCGAAGCCGGAGGTGGCTCGATGTCACGATCGCCCAGTTCGATTGGACCGACAGGACGGGGGTCGGCGGAAGCTCCACCCGAACCACCGCTTCCTCCCTCGCGCAGGAGGCAAGCCCGATGACGGCGCACAGGACGGCGGCGGCTTGCAGGATCAGGACTGCATCGGACGCGCGGAGAGCGCATTGACCGCGCCGCAGGCTTTTATCGGAATCCGCGGGGTTTTTCCCTTTCTTGTTATTCCTCCGGATACCGGATAGCCTCTTCCTGTCATGCTAGTACCACGTACTATAGCATTTTTCCTCCTCCTTGTCATTTCCCTCCCATCGTCGGCCTTTCCCGCAGACGATTCCTGCACCACTGGCGGAGCCTCTCAAGCCGCGGCCGCCGTGACATCGGAATGCGCGGCTGCGGTTCTTTTCACGAGGGAAGAGGGCTTACCCTGCGCGCCGCAGCTCCTCGCCTCCTCCTCTCTCGGCGCGGCCGCGCTTTTCCCCGGCGGATTCACGGCCGGAATCTGGGGCGGCATCGTCGGCGCCAACGCCTCTCCCATCACGGAGGGAATCGGATACCGGGGCTTCAACGGCACCGCGGCGGGAATCGAAGCCTCTTTGCCGCTTTCCCCGCCGCAGGGAATCCGGATCGGCCTTTTCGGACGGATCACGGGATCGCTCCTCCGCCATGCCCTGACGAACCAATGGTTCTTCTCCCCCTCGCTCAGACTCGGACTTCTGCTCCCGCTTGGAACCGCGCCCGGTCCCTCGTCCCTCGTGCTCTCGCCCTTTGTCGAATGCTTCCTCAGAAGCGACCTTCCCCTGTCGATCGCGGCGGGCGCCTCCGTTCGCCTCGAATACGATATAGGCGGAGGCCGCGACACGGGGAGGTCCGCGCCATGAGGCGACGCAGCCTCCCCCTTCACATGGTCTTCACCATTGTCACCCTGACCGCCCTGCTCCCCGCCGCGACGGGCTGCTCCGTTGACCCATCGTTCCCCGGCGGCCGGTACGCCTTCCTCTACGGGATCTCCGACTACGACGGGTATTACCTCTCGAGCCCGGGAGTCGCCGTAATCCGGAACCTCGACTATTCGGATGACGACGCCGCGGCAATGGCCGCGCTCCTCGAGTCCCAGGGATGGACAACGAGACTCCGCCTGGACGGAACGGACGAAGAACTCGGCGCCGAAGGCGTTCTTCCGGCCACGCGCAGCCGGATGGAGGAGGACATTGCCTGGGCTGCCGCGAACCTCGGCCCCGATGACACGCTTCTCCTCTACGTCTCCTCCCACGGCGGCCGGCCCGTCGACATCTTCGGCGACGAGGCCGCGATCGGTCTGGAAACCGACGATCTAGAGGACGAATGGCTCTTCCTCTACTCCGACTCCTTCGACATCGGCGATTACGAGAGCGGATGGCCTGAAAACGCCGTATCGGACGACGCCATGGGAGAGTGGCTCTCCCTCATCGAGGCGCGCAAGGTCCTCATCGCGGACTCCTGCCATTCGGGAGGCTTCATCGGAACCCAGGCGGTACTCGAGGAGGACGCCAGCCTGAACGGCGCCATCCGCATCTTCCTCGAATTCCCGGCCGAGCAGGAGGTGGACGTGCCCGCGTCAACCGCCTTTGTCCTTGCCGCGGCAGGGGAGCTGGAATTTTCCGTAGAAACGTCGGCACTCGGGCACGGGATCTTTACATACTACCTGATGGAATCCGGAGGTTACTACGAGGCGGGGATCCTGCCCGGCGACAGGAACGGGGACGGCCTCGTGACGCTCCTGGAGTCATACGCATACGTCAGAGAGGCCATCGAAACGAACTTCCCCCGATCCGGCTTCCTCCCGCGGATCTCGGGCAGCTCCACGGATATCGTGCTGTTCAGCTCCCTTTGACGGAGAAAAAAGAACCGTGTATTCTCCATCTCAACCGGTCTCCAAGCCGCGTCTCCCGAGACGATTCACGTGGGTTCATCCGATGCCCGGCGGATCGTTCTGGGGCGTCAGCCGAGCGGGATTGAGGAAAAACGCTCCAGCACCCGACAGGGACCGCTGGAGAGAAACGCCCTCGAGCGGGGGTATCAATATTCAAAGCGATACATAGAATGTTTCTTTTCTATTCTATTTGATCTTATTTTATGCAATAGATACTGGATTAGATCATTAAATAACGATATACTTCTAATAGGTTCAAATTAACTCATTATTCGATCGAGAAATGGGCGCCGT
Source organism: uncultured Spirochaetales bacterium (assembly GCA_964590705.1). Taxonomy (GTDB): domain Bacteria; phylum Spirochaetota; class Spirochaetia; order CAZPZF01; family CAZPZF01; genus CAZPZF01. The sequence goes on from CAZPZF010000191.1 coordinate 2,273, forward strand.
ATAGGCGTTCCCGGGGAGGAGCACGATGGCCTATCAGGATCAATACAGGGACTGCGTCTGGATCCCTTTCGACATGCTGGAAAACTTCATAGCGGACGCCCTCAAGGGGGCCGGGGTTCCCGCCCCGGACGCCAGGATCGTCGCGGAAGTCCTCATCGAGTCGGACAAGCGGGGGATCGATTCCCATGGCATCGGCCGGCTCAAACCCATCTACATCGACCGGATCGAGGACGGCATTATGAATCCGGTCACCAAGATCGACATCCTGAAGAACAGGAAGGCGGTCGCCGTGCTCGACGGGAACAACGGCCTCGGCCATGTCGTCTCGAAGAAGGCCATGGAAATGGCCATCGCCAAGGCACGGCGCTACGGGATCGGCATGACCGCGGTACGGAATTCCACCCACTACGGGATAGCGGGATACTACTCGCTCATGGCTATCAAGCAGGGGATGATCGGGATCACGGGAACCAACGCGAGGCCGTCCATCGCCCCCACCTTCGGCGTGGAGAACATGCTGGGGACCAATCCCCTGACCATCGGGGTTCCCACGGACGAGGAGTTCCCCTTCCTCATCGACTGCGCCACATCGGTCACCCAGCGGGGGAAGATCGAATCCTACCAGCGGATGGGAAAGGAGCTCCCGCCGGGATGGGTCATCGGGGAAGACGGAAAGACGAGAACGGACACGGTCCAGGTGCTGAAAGATCTGACGACCGGGAAAGCGGCGCTCACCCCCGTAGGTGGGTTGGGGGAGGAGAACGGCGGCTACAAAGGCTATGGCTGGGCCACCGCGGTCGAGATCCTCTCGGCCGCGCTGCAGGACGGGGCGTTCCTCAAGGCGCTCAACGGCTTCGACGAAAGTGGGAAGAAGATACCCTACCCGCTTGGTCATTTCTTCATCGCGATCAACCCCGGACTCTTTATGGGAGAGGCGGTTCTCCGCAGGATAGCCGGATCGATCTGCCGGGATCTGAGGAGTTCGAAGGTCGCGCCGGGAGAGGAACGGATCTACACCGCGGGAGAGAAGGAGTTCATCGCGTGGCAGTACCGGAAGGACCACGGCTGCCCGGTTCCCAAGGCGCTCCAGAAACAGATGGTCGAGCTTCGGGACCGCTACAAGCTCGAGTATCGGTTCCCGTTCGAGACCTGAGGCTCGTGGATGCGTGCCATTCTGCCCGCCGCCAGGCGCGTGAGGATTATGGAACTCCTTAGGAAAAACGGATTCGTGAAGGTGGAGGAACTGAGCGACCTGCTTTCGGTATCCCTACTCACGATCCGCAGGGATCTCGACGACATGGCCGAAAAGGGCCTCCTCGAACGCACGCACGGAGGAGCGGTCTTTGTCCAGCAGAAGCGCGTCGAACTCCTCTACTCGAAAAAGGGGGAACTGTACAAAGAGGAAAAGATGGCGATCGGGAAGAGGGCGGCCGAACTCGTGGAGGACGGGGACCTCGTGTTCATCAACTCCGGCTCCACCGCCTACCATGCCATCATGAACCTGGCTAAACGGTCCAATATCAAGATCGTCACCAACAACGTGGCGGCCGCAGCCGACCTCGAGAGCAGTCCGGGTGTCGAGGTGATCCTCACCGGGGGAAGCTACAGGCCGGAATCGCACTGCCTGGTCGGCAGCCAGGCGGAACTGATCATCGAGGGGATCTGCGCGAACAAGGCGATCATCGGGGCGGACGGCATCAGCGTGGAGCTCGGGATCACCTCCCCCATCGCGCAGGAGGCTGCGGTCACGGCGAAGATGCTCGAGCGGACGAACGGAAAGGTGATCGTCATCGCGGACAACTCGAAAGTCGGGATCGTTTCCAACTTCGTGATCACGCGCATCGAGAACGTGGATGTCCTGGTGACGAACCGCAGTCCCAATCACCTCGACCTGGACGATTTTGCCAGGCACGGCGTACAGGTCATCTACGCCGACTGAAGGGCGGCGCGTCCCGTGCGCATCGCCGTGCGCCGAACAGGACCGCCAGGGAGGGTTTGATGCCGCCAAGGCGGCCGCGCCGGTGCCTTGCCGCCCCCGCGTTACCGGACCCTGAACAGCGGCACCGGATCGGGGCAGTACCTGTCGATCACCGTCATGTCCCGCGAGGAACAGTACCCCTTGTGAAGGAAGCCCGCGCGCAGCCCCTCCTCCGTGATGATCTGGAGATGGGTGTGATGGAACCAGCCTCCGTTCTCGTGATGATCGCCGATGCGGGCAAAGGTCGAGCCGGCGGAAAGCGGCGCGCCCGCGGCGGGCAGGGATGCCCGTTCCAGGTGACCGTACAGGCTGAAGAAGGGTTCCGCGCCTTCCGCCTCGTGCCGCAGCAGGACGTACCCGCCGTAGTTGCCGTCCCCCTCCTCGTAGCCCGCCTCCTCGACGACGGCGTCGAGCGGGGTGCGGAGTTCCGCGTGGAGGGGCACGATGATGTCGAGACCGAGGTGGAAGTACCGCTCCTCGGCAGCCATCTGGGGGCAGATATCGAGGATCGTTTCCCTCCTCTCGAGATACGGCGATAATCCCCAGGCATACCCGCCCCTCATGACCCCCTCGATCTTCCGCTGCACGGCGGCTCTGTCGTGCGGGTCGAGACCCGCGAGGAATACGCTCGACCCGGAGAGGTCGATCAGGCAGGGAGGGCCTTGGAGGCGGAAGAGGGGCTCGATCCGGAGGCCGGGAAGGCAGAGATTGTAGGGGTAGCGCATGGCAGTCTCCTTGAACGATCGTATCGCGTTCAAGGAAAGAGTATCACACCGATCGATGCCCCGCATCAAGCGCGCGGCGGGCCGGCTGGGGGGGGCCGATAATCGGCCGCTATCCCCTTAGAACAGGGTGACTTCTCCCTCTTCGGGCTTCTCGACGCGGGTCTTCCAGTACGTGCGCTCCTTTTCCTCTATCTTGACGAGGGCGGAGGACTGGATGAACCTGCGCATGACCTTGAAGGTGTCGGTATGGAAGTAGACTACCCTGCCCCGCTCGCCTCCCAAATCCTCGGAGACAATGGGGATGTTCTCCGTCTTCAGGTACTCGCGGATGAAACGCTGGTTGACCTCGTGGACACATAAGAAATTATCCCGGGTCGCGCTGCCGGGGCCGATCACGGTAGCTCCCCCGAAAACCTTGGCCATCATCCTGCGCCTGTCTGCGCCGAGGTGAATCATGTCGTTGATGAGGAGCTCCATGGCCATGATCCCGTACCGCCCCGCGTCCGTGTGAGTGAGGGGCATGGTCCGCGAATAGCGGGGCGCTGCGAGAAGGAAGTGATTGAGCCCAGCCACTCCGCTCTCTGGGTCGTACAGACACGCTGCGACGCAGGAGCCGAGCAGCGTCTGAATGAGCACGGGCTTGTCCGCGGCGTAACGCCCGCCCGGATTCACGATATATTTGACAAGATGCTCCGGAGTTTTGTAGACCACATCAGCCTCCCGACCAGCCCCGCGTGAACAGCGATTTAAATGATAGTAGCGGTCAGGGGCCAATTCAATAGCGGTCTCTTTTTATCCGTTCACCCCTTCTTGATGCGTTCGATCTCGTCCCTGATGACGGCCGCCTCCTCGAATTCGAGGTTTTTGGCATGCTCGAACATCATCTCCTCGAGCCTTTTGACATAGGCGCTGCGCTGCTGCGGAATGAGGAGATTGTACCCCTGTTTCAGGACATTCACCGACAGTTCCTCGTTCCGGTGCTTCTCCTCCTGTTTCCGCACGAGGATCTCCTGGATCGCCTTCCGGATGGTCACCGGGGTGATTCCGTGCTCGCGGTTGTAGTCTTCCTGGATGGCGCGGCGCCTTTCGGTTTCCGTGATGGCCTCTTCCATGGCCGCGCTCACGCGGTCCGCGTACATGATCACCGTGCCGTGCACGTTGCGCGCCGCCCGCCCGATGATCTGGATCAGGGAGGTGGCGGAGCGAAGAAACCCGATCTTGTCCGCGTCGAGAATCGCGATGAGGGAAACCTCCGGAAGATCGAGCCCCTCGCGCAGGAGGTTGATGCCGACGAGCACGTCGAAGTTCCCCAGCCGCAGGTCGCGGAGGATCTCCACCCGCTCGATGGTCTCGATCTCCGAGTGGAGGTAGCGCACCTTGAGGGAGAGGCCGGAGAAGTAGTCGGCCAGATCCTCCGCCATCTTCTTGGTGAGGGTGGTCACCAGGGTTCTCTCTCCCGCCTCGATGCGCGCGCGGATCTCCCCGTACAGATCCTCGATCTGGCCGGTCGTGGGCCTGACGATGATCCTCGGGTCGAGGAGCCCTGTCGGCCGGATCACCTGTTCGACCCCGGCTGAACCGGAACGCTCCTTATCGAACGCGGCCGGAGAG
>CAZPZF010000192.1:0-1951 GCA_964590705.1 uncultured Spirochaetales bacterium
ACCCTTGGAGAGAAATGGTAGGCATGCAAAACAATAACGAAGACAATAAGCCCAACGGTAATAAAGAACCGAACATGAAATTCAACTTCAACAACAACAGATTCGCTCTGTTCTTCCTGTTGTCCCTCATCGTGATGTTCATCCTCATGTTCACGATTAACCAGTCTGGAACCGCAATGGAGATTCCGTATTCGGTCTTCCTGACCTATCTCGAGGAGGGGAGGGTGGACTCTGTTAAGATCCTGGACTTCAACGAGATTCAGGGTACATTCAAGGGAAGCGGATCCGAGGAGACAGCGTTCAAGACCTCGATTCCCTACTACGATGACGACTTGATGCCTCTTCTGCGGGACAAGGGAGTGACCGTGAAGGGAGGGGCAAAGAGCATGTCTCCCTTCCGCGTGGTTCTCGAATTCCTGCCGTGGGTTGTTGGTTTCCTCTTCATCTGGTTCATGTTCCGACAGGTACAGGGCGGGAATAACAAGGCCTTCAGTTTCGGCAGGAGCCGCGCGAAACGGTATCTCGACACGGGCAAACGGATAACCTTTGAGGATGTCGCAGGGCAGGTTGAGGCGAAATACGAATTGGAGGAGGTGGTCGACTTTCTCAAGAATCCGGGTAAGTTCGTCAAGATCGGCGCGAAGATTCCGAAGGGGGTTCTCCTGGTCGGAATGCCGGGGACGGGAAAGACGCTCCTCGCCAAAGCGGTGGCCGGTGAAGCGGGTGTTTCCTTTTTCCATATGTCCGGTTCGGATTTCGTGGAGATGTTCGTCGGAGTCGGCGCGAGCCGAGTCAGGGATCTGTTCGAACAGGGAAGGCGAAACGCTCCCTGTATCCTCTTCATCGACGAACTCGACGCCGTCGGAAGGACCCGTGGGGCCGGGTACGGAGGCGGACATGACGAACGAGAGCAGACACTGAACCAGATGCTCGTCGAGATGGACGGTTTCGACACGAAAGACGGGGTCATCATCCTTGCGGCTACGAACCGGCCCGACGTTCTCGATCCCGCTCTGCTCAGGCCGGGAAGGTTCGACCGGCAGGTCGTGGTCGATATGCCTGATATCAAGGAACGTGAGGACATTCTTGCAATCCATTCACGTAAAATACCGCTTGACAAAGAGGTAGATCTGAAACGGCTTGCCCGTGCGACCCCGGGTACATCAGGCGCCGATCTGGCAAATCTCGTGAACGAGGCGGCGCTGTTCGCGGCCCGAAACAATCGGGATTCCGTTCTCATGTGCGACTTCGAAGAAGCGCGGGACAAGATCCTCCTTGGAATCGCGCGAAAGTCCCGGGTGATCTCAGCCGATGAAAAAAAGGCGACGGCCTACCATGAATCCGGGCATGCATTGCTCCACTACTATCTCAAGAATGTCGACCCTCTCCATAAAGTAACCGTGATCCCCCATGGACGAGCCCTTGGGCTCGCTCTATCCCTTCCGGAAACGGACAGTTTCTCAAAGAACCGCAGCTGGCTCATGGATCGGATCAAGATAGCCATGGGCGGATATGTAGCCGAGAAGATCTTCTACAACGAAACGACGACGGGCACGAAGAACGACCTCGACCAGGCGACCGATCTCGCGCGGCGGATGGTGTGCGAATGGGGGATGAGCGAAGTGCTCGGACCTGTCGCATACGGGCAGGAGGACGAACCCATCTTCCTTGGCAAGGAGATCGCGAGGCACAAGGATTACTCTGAGGAAACCGCGCAGAAGATCGATCAGGAGATCAGGAACATCCTTGGAACGTGCATGAACGAGGTGGAACAGATTCTGCGGGAACACAAGGGTCAGCTCGAGACCCTCGCGGCAGAACTCATCCAGAAAGAATCTCTTGACGATGATGAAATCAGGGAACTTCTTGGGTTTCCCGCGAGAAAGAAGGAGAATATTTAAGGAACGCCGTTCCATGCCGAGAGATACCGGTAAGCGACATCCGTCGAGAT
>CAZPZF010000192.1:1961-2577 GCA_964590705.1 uncultured Spirochaetales bacterium
GAGAATTCTCGCGTTCATCTGCATGGCGTTTCTCTGCCTAGCCGGGATCAAACCCTCCGTATACCCCGAAGTCGGAAACCTGGACCTGAGCATATCCTCTCTCTATCTCCGCTACGCCGTTGATGCGTATCAGAACGAGCGGATGTCAGACGCGGACGCCCTGCTCGACATAGCCCTGCAGTTCGCTCCTGACAACCCTGACGCTCTCTTCCTCAGGGGCCTTCTTGCCGTTGATACAGGCGCTTCGGTGTACGACAGCCTGATTCCTTGGATCTCCGCTCTCTCTATCGGCCGTCTTATGATTTTCAGCACGGAGCGCTGTGTGGAGGAGACAGCGGCACTTCTTGATCGGATCGGCCTCCATGACGAGGCCTTGAACTTCCTTGCCCGCCTGCCGGCGGATTATCCCCTTGGAGAACGTCTGCTTCTCCTCAAGGCCCGCAGCCTCATGCGTTCGGGGAAGAGAGCTGACGCGATATCATGCCTGAGAAACGCTATCCGTTTATTCCCCGATTCGGTGCCTCTAGTTTCCTTTCTCATCCGTATCGATCCGGAATATCTTCAGACGGTTCTCCGCTGGAAAGCGGAGAACCGCCCCGGCATTCCCGACGATCCT
>CAZPZF010000192.1:2587-6554 GCA_964590705.1 uncultured Spirochaetales bacterium
TACCGGAGATCGGTTATTTCGATATCGATCACTTCCTGGCCTTTCCGGACGCCATGCAGAAAAGGATCCTCATCGAGCTCGCCCTGCTCCTCGGGGATGAAAGGCTGATCGGATACCTCGTCTGGCGGCTGCGCTCGTATACCGGAACACTCGCGCTGGACGCAAATCGCGACCAGATCTGGGAAGAACTCCTCACTTTTAGAAATGGCAACATCGAGGCGATCGTGGTAGACAGGAACCAGGATGGGTTGGCCGAATATGAGGGGAGCTTCGAAGAGGGAATACCCCGCGAATCTCTCTTCAGATACGGAGGTTCCGTCTATCAGCTGTTTTATGACTCCTATCCCGAGGTGATATGCGGTGATATCTATACGACCGACCGTATGGAGCTGTACCGTTTTCCAAAGGGGAAGTATATGCTCCCCGTTGGGCGTTTCGGTGGGAATCTCTTTACCGCTCCTTTCGAGCCCATGCTTGCAGAGGAACCTTCCAGCACTCTCTTCCTTGCCCATGCCAACCAGGTAGACCGATACCTCAGGAACAGTCCTCAATACCCTTTCGAACGCTGGGAGCGGTTGCTCTCCGGCTACGCGAGACTGGAATCGGACCGTAAGGCGGACGGCCGTTTCGGGAGCGAGAGGATCGACTTGGATGGATTATCGGTGCTGCTGCGCAGAGACACGGATGGGGATCGACGTATTGATCTCATCGAGGTGCCCGATGGGAACGGCGGTGTTTCACGAGCCTTCGACGAGGACGGGAACGGCGTTCCCGAATACAGCGAGACATTCGGATCCGGGACCTCCCTCAGGCTGTGGGATTTCAACGAGGACTGGGTGCCTGATTGCTCATCCTATACCGACGCCGAAGGGGTTTCGACGATAGCCTATTCCAGGGGGCAGAACGAAGGATTGAACACCCGCCTCGTGTATCGAAGAGGTGAACTGGAGCGGATTTTTCGTAACGGAATCGAGATTCAGGTATTTAAAGACGAGGAGAGCGGAGCCTTTTGGATCGGCTCGCCTCCGCGCAGAGGAATCGGCTTTCCCGATGGATATACCGGCCCCTTTGCGGCTAACGGGAGGAGGTTCTTTGTGGTTTCCGTGGGAGACAAACGTTTCATCGAGGAACTTGAATGAAGCGAAGGACAGTCCTACTCCTCATCCTGGCGGCATTGCTCATCGAAATATCCTCATGCGCGTCGACCCCAGTCTCCGGAACAGGGGATGTCCCATACACGCTCGAATACCTGCTCCGGGAGATCGACAAGGCCTTCCTCTCCGCTGACCCGGCAACCGCCTTGCTCCTCATCAATAACTCGACAGAGGAAGATATGGCGGAGGCTCTTTCCGGCTATCGGACGCGAGGCGAAAAACTGTTGAACGATCTCTATCTAAAGAGTCGAATCGAACAGGATTACCTGAAAGCGTATTCCTATTCCCGGACCGCTTCAGCGGCCGGATACCGATTACAGCCCGAAGGGATGGAAAGAAAGGACTACCTTCTTTCAGCGGCGGAGAAACAACGCCAGGCCGGGAACATGATCCCTGCCCTGGTGTTGTTCGAAGAGGCGCTTGAATCCGGAGTCACCGATCCCTCTTTCCTGACTAGATACGCCGAGCTGGCGGCCGCGGAGCAATGGTTTTCCACTCTGGAACGGATCCTCGAAACCATGAAAGCCCAGGGAATGGATATCCAGGATACATATACGGAGATGGTCAGGAAACGCGAGGGCCCGGCCATCAAGCTTTCCGGTATGGCGACTGTCTGGGTCAACAGGGGAATACGGATAGAAGGCGGCGTAGGCCTTCCCGATCAAGTCATCGGAAGCGGATTCTTCATCGACCAAAGGGGCTACCTCCTAACGAACTACCACGTGATCGCAACCGAGGTGGACCCGAAGTACGAGGGATTTTCCCGCTTGTTCATCAGACTCCCGGGAAGCATGCAGGTGAGGATTCCTGCGAGGGTAGTGGGTTACGATCCTGTTTTCGATATCGCGCTCCTGAAGGCAGAACTAACGCCGCCGAACCTCTTCTCCCTCTCGCGGGGAAGCCTGATAGCTCCAGGCGTGCAGATATACGCGATCGGGTCTCCCCTCGGACTTGAAAGCACGGTAACGTCCGGAATCATCTCGGCGACCGGGAGGAGACTGCTTCCGCTCGGCGACACGATCCAGGTGGATGTCCCGATAAATCAGGGAAACAGCGGAGGACCGCTTTTCGACCGTGAAGGGAAAATCGTCGGAATCGTATTCGCCGGAATAGAGCAGTTCGAGGGAATAAACTTCGCCATTCCGGCGGAGTGGTTCATCCCCCTGCTCCCCGATCTCTATCGGGGAGGACAGGTAGAGCACAGCTGGCTCGGTTTCGCCATGAACGAAACCACCGGCGGTCTTGAAATCATGTATCGGATGCCGGGAGATCTACGGAGAAGAACAGGGCTGGAGATGGGGGATATCATTACCGAAATCGATGGAATCCCCGTCTCGACCCTCAGGGACGCTCAGCGTATCGTGCTCGGCATTTCCGTTGGTACGCTCGCACGGATCACGTACAGTAGAGAGGGAAAGTCAGCTACAACCCTCGTAATGGTCGAGAAACGGCCGGACAATCCGATCCTTCAGGCGCTTGAAACAGACAGCAGGGATAATGTGTTGGTGCCTCTCTTTGGGATGGCGCTATCACCCGCGGGGTACGGAACGTCGAAGAGAACCTACTCTGTTCGAAGGATCTTCGCAGGCACAATCGCCGACGAAATCGGGCTATCGGAAAACGACCCGATGACCATCCTGAACTGGCTCGTTGACGAAGAAGAGGGATACGTGGCAATTCAGATCCATGTAAAGAAGAGGAAAGCCGGGTTCATCGAAACGGCGGTACAGCTCGCAGCGTATCTAAATGCCGACTATTTCATCTGATTCTATTTAACCAGCCTTCGATTGCATTCTCAAACCCTTGTAGTATAATACGTAGTGACCGAGCGCCAGATTAGCAGAGCACTAATAGGAGCGGATAATGGCACAATCCAATGAAGAAGCGGCTGCGGTCTGTTTCGACCGCACATGCACGATCGAGAGGATAGGGGAGTTGAAGGAGGCGATGCTCGAAGCCCTCGGCAGGAACTCCCATGTCCTGTGCGATTTCTCCCAAATTGAAACCACGGATCTTGCATTCATACAGTTCCTCTACGCGGCGAAACGAGAAGCGAAGGCGCGGGGCGGGAGCCTTCACTTAACGGGCCGAGTGCCTGCGGATCTGCGCGAGAACCTCCTTGTCGGTGGTTTCTGTTCCGCGACTGCGGAGAGCGGTGAGGAGTTGGAACGCTTTCTCTACGATTTTGACTGAATTCGCGCATCTAAGGGAGAGTGAATCGCCATGATGGATAAATTCGTCGACACTTTTAAGGAAGAAAGCTACGAACTGCTCGGGCAGCTCGAGCAGCGTCTGCTTGTTTTAGAGGAAGACCCAACGGACAAGGAAAAGATCAACAACGTCTACCGCGTGATGCATACAATCAAGGGGTCGGCGGGTATGTTCGGGTTCGAAAGCATCGCTTCCTTCACGCATGAGGTGGAAAACATCCTTACCTTCCTCAGGGAAGGTAAGATATCCGTATCCAAGAAGCTCATCGACCTCACTCTACGCGCGCGGGATACGGTTCTTGCCATGCTTGATTCGGAAGGAGGCGAACAGGATCCCGCGTTCGAGGCTGAAAAGGCCGGCCTGATCGAGGAGCTTAAAACACTTCTTCCGGGAGCTTCGAAAACGGAAAGACCTTCAGGACCGGCGGAAAAGAAGAAAGAGGCGGAATCACGCCGAAAAGAGGAAACCACCTTCCGGGTATCCTTCACCCCGCACAGCGATATCTTCCTCACGGGAACAAAACCGATCCTCCTGCTTAAAGAGCTTCGCGATCTAGGCGAATACACGTGCGTGGGACATACGGAGGGGATACCCCCGCTGTC
>CAZPZF010000193.1:0-6546 GCA_964590705.1 uncultured Spirochaetales bacterium
CAGAACGGACAAAGCCGTCTCCCGGAACACGGACACCGACCGTTCCTCCGCCTCTTCGGGATACGATGAGGGTGAGGGGGCCCGGCCAGAGGGAAAGCAGCCGTGGATCGATCCGGGTATCGCTCATCCGCAGAACCTCTTCCACCTCGGCCAGGAGGATAAGGAGATGTTTGTCCTCTCCCCTCCCCTTGATACGCTTGATGCGCTCTTCGGTTTCAGGAACCCTTCCGAAGATTCCGTAGATGGTGTCGGAAGGAAAGATGCCGACCTTTCCCGACGATAGGAGTGATCCCACCGCCGCCGGGGCAGCGGCATCCCCCTTAGAGAAGGTCACCGAGCCTCCTGCGCAGCAGACCGCTACAAACAAAGGTGAGTGCTCCAAGCCCCAGCGCGGCGATCCGGATCACCTCGCGGGCCCCGGTATCCCTCTTTGACCGGAACACGATGCTGCCGATTACATAGGAATTCCGCCCGGCGCGATACCCGGGGATGCGGATGGAGCCCTCGTTCTCCTCGAAATACCCGAGTTGACGGGCGAGGAGCGCGATCGTTTCCTTGTCGGAAACGAGGCGCTCGAGCTGGGCATTCAGGTTCGTATGGATCACTGAAAGTTGTCCGATATTGGACTCAAGCCTCTTCCTGTACTGATTCAGATCCCTGACCGCCACGATCCCGGTGGGCCCGAAGACAAGAGTGAGAAGCATGTTGATCATGAAGGCGACGTACGCCGAGAGTGCGAGGCGGAGGAGAATCTTCATATTTGTTATTACGGCCTGTGCTCCCATTATCTTGACAGAAAAATGGGAGATGGGCGATTGAGGGCTACCATTTTTTCCACTCGTTCCCTATAATAAAACTGTCAAAAGTAATTCGGAGATTACCGACAATTACAGTATCGTAATCTCCACAGGAGTAAGGAATGGCTGAGTTGAACCCTAAGGATGCCTCCTTCCGACCTCAAACGCTCGGGAAACCAGAGATCGACGATGACGAGCTGGAGCAGTACGGTGTCTGGGTAAAAGCGGGACCCGAAGATATCCTGGAAGGAGAGGAGGTGGAGGCACCTCAGGACTTCTCCCTTCAGGATCTCGAAAACGAGGACACAGGCGGGTCTTCGCTTCTGTCCGACGAGGAAGAGGAGCTTCTTGGTTCACTCGAAACAGAGGAAGCGGGAAGCCAGGATATGAGCGAGGATTTCGGCCTGCCCGACGAACTTGACGATGTAGACCTCTCTGCCCTGAACGATACCGACATCACGGAATTCGAGGAGAAGCTGGAAGAGGAAACCGACTTGCCGGAAATCGACATCGATCTCGAACTCGAAGAGGAAGAGGCGGTCAAGAAGGAAGAAGCCGTAGATCTCGAGCTTCCCGAAATAGACGAACTCGAGGATACCATGGTTCTCGACGATGTCGAATCCCTTCCGGGCGAGGAAAACGCCGAAGCCTCAGCGCAGCTGGAAATCGGCGAGATAAAAGACCTGGAAACTCCGGATCTCCAAGGAGAACCTGAGCAGCTGGAAACCGAAGAGGAAATCACGATGGAAGAAACCCCAATTTCAGACAATTCCCTGCCGCTTGCCGATGAGATCGAGGAAATCGATATCTCCGATATCGAACAGTCGGATTTCGGAGAGGAATTGCCGGAATTGGAAATCGAGACCGTGGGAGACTCGTTCCTCGAGGCCGGCAAGAAACAGGCAGAGGTTCCCGCAAAAGGCGAAGAAGAGCCCGCCGAGCAAGCCCTCGATATCGAGATTCCCGAGGAGGAATTCTCCGACATCGAAGCTTTCACGGAAGAGGTGGGCGAGACAGTGTCCGCCTCCCCTTCAGCCTCTCAGCCGCGGGGAATCGCCGAATCCCAGACCACGTCGATCCTGCTCAAGATCGAAGAGGAGCTCCTCTCCATCCGACAGGAACTGACCGCTTTGAAGAACGAGCTTTCAGGATTGAAACTGCCGGCGGTGGCAGTCGAAAAACCGGAACCCGAAACTCCGTCCGAGACAAGGCCCGCCGGTTTCTTCGAAGAGGATGAAGACGAGACGATCGCTCTCACCGGCGATGAATTGGACAACATTCTCAATACGGCCGATATCACTGAGGAAACGGGAGAGGGAACGACCCTCGCGGAGGAGGGCGATCTTCTCCTTCAACCACAGGACTCCTCCCTTGAGATTGCGGAAGAGATACCCACGGAACGGGGCGATATCATTTCCACAGAGGAAGCTCGGGTTCCCGTCATAGAAAGCGCAAAACCGGAAGCTGAAGAGGATATCCTCGACGAAATAGAAATCGACATTCCTGAAGAGGAACTCTCTCTTGACGAACCCGCCGAAGCCGAGGAGGAAATCGCGCTTGAGGAGTCCGAGATTTCCCTCGAACTTCCCGAAATAGAGGACATAGAAGAGGAACCGGCCTCTTCTCTCTCGGAGGAACCCTTGACCGAGGATCTTACGGCCCTCGAGGAGGAGATATCCGCGGACATAGACCAAATCGCATCGGGAGAGTCTCTCGAAGAGGAGATCGCCGAGGAAGAACTCGACTTGACTGAACTCCCCGAAGATATCAGCGCCCTGGCTGAAACGGAGGAGGAAGAAACCATCCTCGACAATGTGCAGGAGATCGAGATAGTGGTTCCCCCAGCGGAGGAAGAGCCCGCTGAGCCCAGGGCCGCAGGAAAGAAAACCCCGCCTGACCTGGAAGCCATCAGCGCCATCCCGAACGTACTGAAGGAAGAGATCCGATCTGTTCTTGCCTACATGGACCAGCTTCTCGAATCCCTTCCCGAGGACAAGATACAGGAATTCGCAGAATCCGAGCATTTTGAAGTCTATAAAAAACTCTTTGAAGAACTGGGGCTTACCACATAATGGGCTTGTTACAAAAGGCGATCAAGACGAGAGAAACAAACAAGGGTCTTCTCCGGAAGGCCCTCTCCGTCTCCTCCAGCCGTCCGAAACCGGGCGGCGAAACGGCGGAAAAAAAAAACTCTTCCTTGAAGACGAACTGCTGAGTTCGACGAGGGAGGCCGATGCTTCCGCACCCCCCTTCTCTTTTAACGAAACGGATTTCAAGAATACTCTGAATAACATCGGAAAGGGGCTCGAATATCCCCTCGATCTTTTCTCGGTCTGCCGAGAACAGCTTGCGCTGACCAAAGGCGCGCTCCTGCTCTACGAAGCCGAGGGAGGTTTTTTCGCGCCTTGGGCCCTAACCGGATTCGACACGACGAGCTCGCGCCGACTCCGCATTCCACGGGACACCTTTCTCTCCCTTTGTCCCGAAGGCCGAAGCGCGGTCCTCAGAAGCCGTGAAAACCTTTCTCCGCTGCGCCCCTTCCTCTCGTTCCGGGAATTCTCGGTTCTTGAGGCAGTCGCCATCCTTCCGATTACCCGCTCCCACGATACCCTCGGCCTGCTCCTGATCGGCGAATCCCCTGTTCTCGGCCTTCCCGAGGAGACGGTCGTGCGGATCAGCCTTGCGCTTTCCGAGGCCGCGGGAGAAATCTTCCATATGCTCAGGAACGAGCGCTTCAAGGAGCTGACGCAGGAGGCCTTCCTCGATCCTGAATCCTGCAAGGAAGAAGCGCGGAAATTCCTAGACGGCGTTTCCTCGAAAGGCCACAAAGCCGTCGTTCTCTTTCTTGATTTTGGGAAGACCGTAAGAGCGGGTCGATTCCTTGCGGATCTTCAGGGACATCGAGAAAGTCGTGGCTTCTATGCTCGCGCAGACCGGAAAGCTGATCGCGACCGGAGGATACCGGCTTCTCCTTCTGATCGAAAGCCCGTCGATTCACGATTACAACCTCATCGTCCACCAGATCTCCATGGCGCTCAAGGAGTTCTTCCAGATCCCAGCGGCACCGGAGCTAGGCATCCTGTCAGGGAAATCCTTCCCGGAAAACGGAAGGACTCTCGACGAGTTGCTTCCCCCTTCCCTCCGATGAACGATGAGAGGCGGCATGTACGGCGTCGGGGATGACGGATGACGGAGATCCGCACGTCCGTGTCAGGCCTTCCGTACGCGGTCATCGACGGGAAGCAGATACACTCCTCGCACGATCCGATGCGGGAAGCTGAACGTTTTCTCGGGCTCCGTTGTCCAGAGAGAGCGCCTGTGTACATCGTCGCGGGGCCAGGTCTCTGCTATATCAACAGGGCGATCGCCGCCCGCGAAAGCCGCTCCCGCGTCATCTCCATCCACCTGCATGATTTCTTCTTCGAAAGGCAGGAAGAAAAGAAAGGCCTCGAATGGCACCCTTCGAGTCCCGAGCCCCTCGACTCTTTCCTCTTCCGCGTCCTCGCCGATCACGACATCGAGGGACTCGCCTATCTCGAATGGAAACCCTCGTTCGACGCGGCCCCGGAAACCGGGATGAACGTCGCACGGCGTGTTCGCTCGGTTCTTCGTGTCCTGAACGGCAACGTCGCCACGACATCGGCCTTTGGCAGAATCTGGTGGAGAAACACGTTCGCGAATGTCGTCGAGATCGGATCCGTCCTTCCTCCTTTCCATCGAGGCGTTTTCCCCGTGATCATCGCCGCTCCCGGACCAACCCTCTCCCGAGATGTCGCCCCCCTGAAAAAGCTGCGCTGTCTCTTCTTCCTGATCGCGCTCGCCTCATCCTTAAAATTTCTCGCCGCGCATGGGCTCGTTCCCGATCTCGTCGTGAGCACCGATCCCGGAGGGTACGCATCCTTCCATCTCGATCCCTCCGATTTCGATCGTGTACCGATAGCGATGCCGCTTACCGGATGCAGGGGAATCGGCAGGTGGAATTCGCCGGTTCTTCTCATCCATCAGGGCACTCTCCCGGAACGGATCTTCATCGAGTCGCTCGCCTTACCCGCCGTGGGAATTCCGCAGAACGGCACGGTAGCGGGAACCGCTCTCCTCCTGGCGGCAAAGCTGACAGCCGGGCCGATTCTGCTGGCAGGCCTCGATATGGGGGAATACGACATCCTCTCCCACGCCCGACCGCACACGTTTGACTGGCTCAGGGATATGGCAGCGGGACGGATCGCCCCCTCCTATTCGCTCTCCTTCCGTCAATCGCGGGATCGGACGAGTCCTGTGCCGGGTACCGTTTTTATGGATTCGGTTACCATCGAGATCTACTCCGCCTGGTTTTCGTCAGCCGGAACTACGGTCGCCGGAGGCAACGCGGTCTTCCGCGTCGATCCGTCTCCCGTTCCCATCGAGGGACTCGCTCCTGTCGGCATGGATGGCATCGAGCGGGTCCTTTCCGGCTTTGAAAAACCGGTTCCCCTTCCTCTCGACGGGGCCATCCGGCTCGGTCCCGCCCGGGAGAGATCGGCTCATGTGGTCTCCGTCATTTCCCGAATCGACTCCACCCTTCGCGCGATCGGGGAAGAGGACGAGCCCGGCTGGGGCTTCTTCGAGAACCGCTGCCCAGACTCGTTCGAATTGATCTGGCTCGTGGAGACCCGCGGGGTCCTCGAATACAGGAAATCGCTTCGGGAAGAGGGGAAAAGCAACAGCGGAGCGGTATGGAGCCGGATCGTCTGTTCGTGCGCAGACTTCTTCAGGAAAAGCAGGGAAAGAATCGAACATGCCTAGCCCGCAGAGTGTACTCGAACGCAATCTACTCGCCCTTTCCACGAGGGATCCGGTCCTCTGCATGCGGATCGGGAGAACCGATAAATCGGACAGGCTCGGAATCCAGCAGTCACGATCCGGCAAGCCGGTTCCGTTCATCGCGGTTGAAGGCAGGAAGGTCTTCCTCCACTCCCAGATAGACCCGGACCGGGAAGGGGAGCGCCTCCTTTCGATCTACCAGCGGAGCGGCTACCTCGTCTTCCTCGGGCTCGGCGGAGCGTACCACATCCTCCCTTTCCTCCGGTCTCCCGATGTCAACCGGATCTTGATCATCGAGAAGGATCTCTCCCTGTTCAAATCAGTCATCGCTTCCATTGATCTGTACCATCTTATCCTCGACCGCAGGGTCGAATTCCTTATCGATCCCGGTATGGAGGAATTACGGGAATGTCTCCTCTCCACCTATGTACCGGCTCTGACGGGCGACCTGAAAACGATTCCTCTCAGACCGAGGATGGATATAGACCTGGAGTACTTCTCCGAGGTGACCGACTGGATACGGACCACGATAGGCCTTCTCTCAGACGACTATACCGTCCAGGTGCACTTCGGTAAGAAGTGGTTCAAGAACACCGCGGCGAATCTGGAAGCCGCGCAGGAAACGACGACCATCCTCACTCCCAACAGCAAAGCCCGCCTCCCCGCGGCGGGGCCTTCACTGGAGTAACAGATCCCGACTCTCATACGGATGAGGAAGGACGCGACATTGATCGCCACAGACACGTCCTATGCCGCGCTCATGAAGATGGGGATACGCCCCGACATCGTGATATCCATCGACTGCCAGCATATTACCTACCACCATTTCCTGAGCGGCTTTCCGGACGATATCCCCCTGGTCCTCGACCTCGCCTCCCCCCCCCTCCTCGCGAAAATCGCGCGAAGACACCTGTTCTTCTCCTCGGGCCATCCCTTTTCCCGGTACGCG
>CAZPZF010000194.1:0-6451 GCA_964590705.1 uncultured Spirochaetales bacterium
AGATACAAGGTATAAAGGCGGACCGTTACCTTCCAGATTCCGGTTTGATGTTCTCTCTACCTACCGGATGTCGGCAGGGAGTGATCCCCGGTTTATTCCAGGCAGCACCGGTCTTCGGGGAGGCATACCGGGTACCCGTTGGCTGCGTAATTACGCTGCCAATGCGTAGTCAACGTTATCGTTGGCAGTTAATTGTCGTGCCGTTTTGAGGAGCGCGGCGACTCCGCCTGCAATCCAGGACAATGCAATCCCTCAGTCGAAACCCTTACACCCCCTGTTCTCGTTCTTCGCTTAAGATACTCTTTTCCCGTGGAATAATCAAGGAACCGCGGGTAGGATTCCCATCGCACCGAGGAGGAGGATGAATGGCGGCGTAAGGACCGCGGTCATGACCCCGTTGAGGCAGAGAGCGAGGCTCGAGAAGGCGCCGCTGGTCTCGTCGAATTCGAACGCGCGGGCGGTGCCTATCCCGTGCGCGGAGAACCCCATTGCGAAACCGAAAACCGCTGATTCGGCCATTCCCAATCCCCGGAGAACGAACGGTCCAATGACCGCCCCTGAGATTCCGGTCAACACGACGATTGCGGCGGTGAGGCTCGGAATGCCGCCAGTCGTCTTGGAAACCTCAATGGCGATGGGCGTGGTGATCGACCGCGGCGCCAGGGAAACGATCACGTCAGGGGGCGCGCCGGCGATGATCGCGGGCATGACCGAACTTACAAGCCCGATGAGCGCGCCAAGGGGAACGGTGATCCCGATCGCCTTGATGTTCCTGAGGATTCTATGCCTCTCTCGATAGAGGGGAACCGCGAGAGCGACAACGGAGGGGCCGAGAAAAAAACTGACGATTTTTCCTCCCTCATTGTAGACCGCGAAAGGGATCTTCCCGGCGGCGAGGATGAGGATGACGAAGAGAGTCGAGAAAAGAACTGGATGGAGGAGTGGAGTCCGTAATCTCCGGTACAAAGCCGACGCCGCGGCGTACACGGCCACGGTCAAAGCGATCCAGGGGAGAGACGAGCCAGCGAGACCGGCTATCCCTTCACGCGCTGTTTCCATCCCCCGTCCTTCCCCGTTTTCGGGAAACCGATCTGAAGTTGATTCCCGCCGCGAGGGCGGTGAGTACGGTACCCGCTGTCGCGGCGACGGCAAAGGCGGGCCAGAACCTCCTGAGGAGCGGCAGTTGTTCGATCAATCCGACCCCGGGAGGGATGAAGAAGAGGCCAAGGCTTCCGATGAGCACGTCAGCGGGTTTTTCAACGCTATCAAGAGAAACGATACGAAGAAGGAGAGCGCAGAAGAGGAGGATCATGCCGATCACGTTGCCCGGCAGTGGAATTCCAGTGAGGGCGACGATCGTCTCGCCGGTAAGCTGGAACAGGAATATGAGCGCAAGGCCCTTCACCATCGGAACTCCCCCGGACTCAGAAGCGGCGCGATTCCCTCTGGGCGTCCCGCCTCTGATCCCGCTCCTTGATGCTTTCCCTTTTATCGTACAGCTTCTTACCCTGACAAACCCCTATTTCGATCTTCACGTATCCCTTTTTCAGATAGACCCGTAGGGGGATCAGGGTGAACCCTTTCTCATCTGTCTTCCGCCTGAGCTTGGCGATCTCCTTCTTATGTGCGAGAAGCGGGCGTTCCCGGTCCGGATCGTGGTTGAAGAGGCTGCCGAAGGGATAGGGAGTGATGTGAAAACCGACGAGAATCAGTTTTCCGTCGCGGATCTTCGCGTACGAGTCGGAAAAGGAAAACCTTCCCGACTTGAGCGACTTTACTTCGCTTCCCTCCAGGACCATTCCGCATTCGAGTGATTCGAGGATCGTATAGTCAAACCGCGCCTTCCTGTTTTCCGCGAGGATCTTGATCCCTTCGTGAGCCATCACGGAGTCCTTGAAAGCACGGGCCTGAACCCGAGAAACGGGGTACACCAGGAGGGAGGCTGGGAGCCGCGCGTCAGCGCGGTGATCTCCCGCGCCGTGTTCGCCCAGCCGCCTCCCTTGACCACGCATTCCGCGGCAGGGATTGTGTCGCCCATGCTGAGCCAGGTCAGCAGTTCCTGGGGATATCCAGGGTCCGTTCCGGAAAGAGGCGCCACGTAATCCATCGAGGGGGCGAACCACGCATCAGACCATTCCCAGACGTTTCCCAAGAGGTCATGCGCACCTCCAAAGAGACGCCTGCGATCGCGTACGGATTCCGGTCCCGCTTTTCTCCCGAATACAGATTCCGTTCCCGGGTAGCGGAGCGCAGCAAGAGTGAATTCGTCTTCAGAGGGGAGTCGTATGACGGTTCCCGGCATGGACGCTCCAAGCCGGCTGGAAAGCCAATCGCAGAAGGCACGGGCCGCGTACCAGGAGACGTAGGTTACCGGGAGTTCAGGATCCGCGTCCGGGGTCAGCGCGCTGAGGTATTCGTCGGTGACGAGGCCCCTTTTCACGAGTTCTTCCCGATTGGCCGCTGACCATTTCGGATTCTCTTCCGTAAAACGCAGGAAAAGGCCGTTGGTGATTTCCCTGTCCGCGATAGCGAACCGAGGGATTTCCGTTGTCCAGGCGATCCTTGTTTCTTCACTCGTTCCCGCCTGCCGTTCGATCCGGCCCGCATCGACAGGGACGAAGGAAACCCCCTGAACGTGGATGGCCGATCCATGATCGAAGGAGGCTCCGGCCGCGCTCAGCGCCGCCGGACTAAGATCCATACCCGTTACCAGGCCGGCCGAGGCTGCTTTTCGATAGGCGGATATCGTCTCCGTTGAGAACGGCGAGCCGGAGCTTCCCGCTGCCATGAGATCGTGAAGGAGGAGGGGAAGAGCCGGTAGGGAGTCCTGGATACGGAGGAATTCCGTAAGGACTTCGAAATACCCGAGCGGGGAGAGGGGATTCCCGTTACCCGCGGAGAGGCAAGCCGCCGCGGAAAGATCGGATAGCGTGGATTCTGACGTCATATATGGGATGAGGTTGATTAAAATATCATACAATTGCTCGGGAGAGAGGGCGTTTTGGGCGGCGAGTGCTCCGATGGTTTGCCGAGCGAGGGCGGGCATCTGGTAGTTCGCGGTGTGCGGAAGGGCCATGGCCCATTTCGCGTAATCACCGACCAATTCTTGCGCGGCGGCAATGGGGTTCGCGAATGTCAAGGCGCGCGAAACGGTTTCCCGCCGCGGGGAAAAGAGGGAGAGGAAGAGCCGTCCACGGATCTTCAGGGTGACAGGAACCGCTTCATAGTAGGCTTTTGAAATAACCGCTGCGCGTGTCCCTCTCTTCACAAAGACCGTGCAGGGAGTCGATCCGACATAGACGCCTTCGATCTCCACGACCGCTTCTTCCGGGTACGTGACAAAGGAAACGAGGGAGCCATTCCGTACGATACCGGGAAGAATCAGGAGGGAAAAGAGGACGGCGCCAGCCATGAACGCGTACAGAACAGTCAGGTATACACCCGGCCTGATTCCGAATATCGGCTTGAGATGCACGGCATATTCGTTATCCCTGGTATCCTGAGGGAGTGGTTTCCTTCTACCCATGTCCGCTGCATTATAGGAAGAGCTCTATCACTTGTCAACGACGGGGGATCCGTGGTACTGTTCCGCACAATCGGGAGATAGACGCACGGAAATGGAACGATGGCTTTCGACCGTTGAGACCGCGACCGAAGGATTCCTTACCCGCAGAAGAATACGGCACGAAAGGCGCAGGGAAAAGCAGAAAAGGAAGAATCCGATTCTCGACTGGATTCAGGCCATACTCGAGGCCGCCTTCTGGGTCCTCCTCATCAACCAGTTCCTCTTTCAGGCATACCAGATTCCCTCCGGTTCCATGGAAACGACCCTCCTGATCAAGGACCGCATCTTCGTCAACAAGCTGGTGTACGGACCCGAACTTCTCCCCGGCATCGGCAAGCTCCCCGGTCTCCGCGAGCCGATCCGCGGCGACGTGATCACCTTCGAGAATCCCACGTATCTCTCCCGCGGAACCGCATTCGATCTCCTCCAGCGGATCCTCTATATGATCACCTTCTCTCTCGTGGATATTGACAGAGACGAGATGGGCAATCCGAGAGTGCACTTCCTCATCAAGCGTACCGCGGGCATCGGCGGAGACCGTCTCCGTTTTTCGAACGGGAACCTCCAGTTCAAGCCGCCGGGAGCGGAAGTCTGGATCGCCGAATCGGAACTCCTGTCATGGTCCGGAAAGATCGACCATACCAGACGGCTCATCCCGGATACGGCGTACGCGCAGATACGACGTTCCGCGTACGCCGACGCGTATCAACAAAGCGGGATCGACCAGGGAGGAAGGTTCGGAGCAGATGCCCGTGCAGGCGGCGCCTCCGATCAGTACACATGGACACAGTTTCGGAACGCGGCCATGCACGAGATCTATCCGTCCGAGACGAAGTACCGGAACGGCTGGTGGAAATCGGAGATGGGGTGGTACATCCCCGAAGGCTGGGTCTTCCCCCTGGGAGACAACAGGGACAACTCACGCGACGCCCGCTATTTCGGTCCTGTCCAGGTGAAAAAGGTCCTCGGAAAGGGGGCTTTCAAGTACTGGCCTCTCGGAAGATTCGGCAGGATCAACTAAAAGCCGCGCAAAGCGGATAGGATGGCGAGATGTCAAGAGGAAAATCCAAACACTTTCTCTCATACGATATACACCAGGTCCGGAGGAAACGGGTGCGCGGGTTTTTCCGGTTCATCCTGTTCCTCTTCATCGTGTTCCTGGCGCTCACCCATTTCATTGTTACCCCGTACAGTATCCGATCAGCCTCGATGATTCCCATGATCCAGGAACGAGAGCGGGTCGTGTGCCTTCCCCTCGTGTATGGGGTTTTCGTCCCGTTCACCGATATTAGGATCCTCAGTTTCGGCGAGCCGAAACGAGGAGACATCGTCATCGCCCAACCGGGATATTATTCGCCGCCGCCATGGTATATCCGGGCCCTCGATCCCGTCGTGCGGTTCTTCACCCTTCAGCAGGTCCGGATCTCCGCGGAAGCCGAAGAGACCCATGAAAGCTCCCTCATCCTCAAACGGCTCATCGCCCTGCCCGGAGACACGGTCCTCATGAGGAACAATGTCGCGTATATCAAACCGCGGGGAGAGGCGGATTTCATCAGGGAGTTCGAACTGCTCAAGAAGGAGTATACGATCGAGCTTCCCGAAGAGGCCGCGGGACCTCTGGAGGAGCAATCCCTCGGCTCGTATCCCGAACAGACCCTGGGAGACAACGAGTACTTCCTTCTGGGCGATAACCGTTCCGCATCCCAGGATTCACGGTACTGGGGACCGGTGGGCTTCGAACGGATACGGGGCAAGATCGTTCTCTCCTACTGGCCCAAGCTCCGGATCCGCTGATCCGCCCATGACGCCCCTGCGGATGATCTCCGCTCCCGTTCGGCTCTACGTCCATATCCCCTTCTGCAGCAGGAAATGCGGCTACTGCGACTTTCTCTCTGAACCGTATCCGGGCGACGCGCGCGCGGCCGCAGTGCTCGATCAGATCAGACGACAAGCGGATTACCTCCTGGAAAGCCTCGGCACGCCCCCCGTTGAAACGGTTTATGTCGGCGGCGGCACCCCCTCGGTCATCCCCGCGAGTCTTTTGGAGCCTTTCCTGCTCTTCCTCGCGGCCATCAGCCCCGGACAGAGGGAATTCACGGTCGAGGCGAATCCGGAGACGCTCTGCCCCTCCTTCCTCGCATTGTGCGCGGCAAGCGGTGTCACCCGTATCTCTATCGGGATTCAGAGCTTTCACGGAAAACTGCTCGAAACGATCGGCCGCTCATGCGCACCGGAATCCATCGCAACGGGTCTTGCCGTGCTCGCGCGATACTGGAACGGGGACAGCTCTTTCGATCTCCTCTGCGGAATCCCTGGAGAAAGCATAGGAGAACTCGAGTCCGACCTCGATCGGTTGTCGGCCCTTAGATCGCAGCATCTTTCCGTATACGTGCTCTCGATCGAGAGAGGAACCAAGCTCTGGAAGCGGGTCAGTGAGGGGACCGTCATTCCCTGCTCCGAGGAGGAGGTTTCAGAACAGCGGGATCTGGCGGTTCGATTTCTCGCCGCTCGCGGCTACCGAAACTACGAGGTCTCCAATTTCTCCCTGCCTGGAAAGGAGTCACGACACAATCTCGGATACTGGCGGATGGATCCCTACATCGGGTGCGGACCTGGGGCTGTCTCGACGCTCCCTGGTGCCGAAGGCCCCGTGAGACTTCACGGTACGCGAAGCGTGGATCGATTCATCGAGGGCAGGGCGGGCGATTGGGGGATTTCGACTGAAGAGATCGCACCCGAAGCCGTTCTGCATGAACACCTCACCGGCCAAGGCCAGCAGGTTCGAGTTCTTCTCGATCTTGGCGAGAATCGGCTGCAGGACACCCAGCGCCTTGTCCGGTTGTCCGCTGCGCAGATAGGTGGCAATCAGCACGCGCCGCGCCAGAC
>CAZPZF010000195.1:0-6420 GCA_964590705.1 uncultured Spirochaetales bacterium
ACTTCGGGTTTTCCCAGATGTTCAAGGCGCCGGTCTTCACCCTTGTGAGCCAGCGGGCCGGAACCACCCTCATCCTAGCGGTGGCTACCATCGTCTTTGCCTGGGGCTTCTCGATACCCGCGGGGATCGTCGCGGCGACCAAACAGTACAGTTTCAAGGACCAAGTCATCTCCGTCTTCGCTTTTTTCGGTCTCTCCATACCTAATTACTTCCTGGCATTCCTCCTCCTTTACCTCGTCTCGACCACGGGCAATTGGCTCCCCATCGGGGGAATGTACAGTGTCGATGTCGATTCCATGAACGCCATACAAAAATTCTGGGACCTGGTGAAGCACGCCGCCATCCCTGTCATCGTTCTCAGCACCTCCATCACTGCGAGTCTCGTCAGGGTCATGCGCGCCAATATGCTCGAGATCCTCAGCATGCAGTACATAACCACGGCGCGGGCCAAGGGGCTTACGGAACGGACCGTGGTCTACAAACACGCCCTTAGAAATGGGATCAACCCCATGATCACCCTCTTCGGTTTCCAAATCGGGGACATCCTGGGCGGTGCAGCGCTCGTCGAGGTCGTCTGCGCGTGGCCGGGGCTCGGGAACCTCATCCTCAAGGCGATCCTCAGCCAAGACCTCTACCTGGTTATCGGCAGCCTTATCTACGGTGTCGCCCTCCTCGTCATAGGAAACCTGGTTGCGGATATCCTGCTCGCCATTGTCGACCCCCGGGTGAGGATAAGTTGATGAAAAAAAAACAGAATGTTGCCGTTGAAAACGATTCCATAGAATCTCGCGAAGGGCTCATCTCGGCCGGACAGTCCCTCTGGAAGGTGTACGTACGTCGGTTTAAGAAACATTCCCTCGGCAAGGCCGGGGGAATCATCCTCGCCATCCTCTACCTCATGGCCCTGTTCGCCGAATTCCTATCCCCCTATGACCTCAAGTGGTCGGACAAGGGGAAGTCCTACCAGGCGCCCACCAGGATCAATTGGATGTACGACACCGGCGGGAAACGGATCTTCAGGCCTTTCGTGTACGAGAAATGGCTGGTGGATGTCGCCTCGAAGAAGTACGGGGTGGTTCCCGAATACACGCTCCGGGCGATCTCGATCGAGCCGAAGTCCGGAAGACCCGAGCTCCGGCAGGTCGTAATCAACAAGGATCCCGCACTCCGCAAGCAGGCGATCCTCGAGGAGGTCGCCAGCCATTACGGCTTCTCGATGATGGAGGAACCGATGCTCCTGCTCGCCTCCGAGATCGATGCGCTGGAGCGGAATCCTGAAAAGGACATCGTGGTGCTCGTTCCCCTTGGTACCACGACGATCCTTGGCGAGGAATGCCCCATCCAGCTCTACCTCGTGAAGGGGAACAAGAACTTTCTCCGCTTCTTCTTCAAGGGTATCCCGTACCGTTTCTGGGGTCTCTTTGAAACCCACATCCACTTCTTGGGAAGTCCGACCGGCGGGTACTTCTTCCTAGGCACCGATCAGTTCGGCAGGGATATCCTCTCCAGGCTCCTGTACGGCTCCCGTATCTCCCTCTCGGTCGGCATCCTGGGCGCGATCATCACCTTCACGATCGGCCTCCTCTTCGGCGGAATAGCGGGATACTTCGGAGGCGTGATCGATACGGTCATGATGCGGTTTTCGGAACTGATGATGTCGTTTCCCAGCATATACCTCCTCTTCATCCTCCGCGCCGTGTTCCCGCCCAATCTCAACTCGGTGCAGGTGTACCTCCTCATTATCGCGATTCTGGGGCTGGTAGGATGGGCCTCACTGGCCCGGATCATCCGGGGGATGGTTCTCTCGCTGAAGAATGAGGATTACGTCCTATCGGCCAAGATCATGGGCCTATCCCATTTCGGCAGCATTACGAAGCACATCCTTCCGAACCCCCTCTCCTTCGTCATCATCCAGGCGAGCCTGACCATCCCCGGGTACATCCTGGGCGAATCCGCGCTGAGCCTCCTCGGCTTGGGGATCACCGAGCCGCAGTCGAGCTGGGGGCTCATGCTCTCCGTGGCGAGGAACTTCAGGGTGATGCACGACTTCCCGTGGGTCCTGATACCCGGGTTCGCGATCTTCATCGCGATCATGGCCTGGAACTTCTTCGGAGACGGCATCAGGGACGCCGTGGATCCCAGAAGCAAACATTAGAGGTATCACATGGAAAAACTTCTTACCGTGAAGGACCTTCGGACATATTTCCATATGCACGACCATGTCGTGAAGGCAGTCGACGGAGTCGACTTCTCCCTGGATAGGGGAGAGACCCTGGGAATCGTCGGCGAGTCTGGCTGCGGGAAATCGATCACGTCGATGTCCATCATGCGCCTTATCCCCGATCCTCCGGGACGAATCGAGTCCGGTTCCATCATGTTCAACGGCGAGGAGATCCTCGCCGTTCCCGAGGAGAAGATGCGGAGCATCCGTGGGGATCGGATCTCCATGATCTTCCAGGAACCCATGACATCGCTCAACCCGGTCTTCACCGTAGGATACCAGATCTCCGAGGTTCTGAAGCTCCACCGGGGAATGGGAAAGGAAGACGCCGTGAAGGAGAGCGTGCGCCTCCTCGACATGGTCGGAATCTCCGACCCGGATGACCGCGTCAAGGAGTATCCCTTCCAACTCTCGGGGGGACTCCGTCAACGGGTTATGATCGCCATGGCAATGGCCTGCGACCCCGCCATTCTCATCGCGGACGAACCCACCACGGCGCTGGACGTCACGATCCAGGCCCAGATCCTCAGACTCATGCGTGACCTCAAGGAGCGCAGGGACACGGCCATCATCTTCATTACCCACGATCTCGCCGTCATCGCGGGATTCACCGACCGGGTTATGGACATGTACGGGGGAGTCGTCGTAGAAGCGTCCGACGGCCGCACCATATTCAAGAAGGGGATGCACCCCTACACCAAGGGTCTCCTCTCCTCGATTCCCGCGCTGGGCGAACTGAAGAAGAACCCCGACGGATCGAGAAGGCTCCTCAAGGCGATTCCGGGAAGCCTGCCAGACCAGAGGCTCTTCCCCAAGGGGTGCAGGTTCGCGCCGCGCTGTGACATGGCGATGGACCGGTGCAATGAGCATGAACCGGAACTGGTCGAGATCGAGAAGGGCCATCAGGTGCGGTGTTTCCTGTACAGCGAAGCGGTGCGGGGGGAGGGGAAGAATCGTGGATGATCTGCTGCTCAAAGTGCACAATCTGAAGAAGATATTCCCGATAAAGGCGAGCGCATTCTCGAACAAGAAACTCCTCCTGAAGGCGATCGATGGAGTATCGCTGGAGGTAAAACGAGGTGAAACCCTCGGGTTGGTCGGCGAATCCGGCTGTGGGAAAACGACCGTGGGCAGGACGATCCTCAGGGTGTACGAGGCGGATGGCGGACGCGTGTTCCTCCGGCCTACCGAGGATGTCGTAAACAAGGTGCTCGCCCTGGACAACGAGCGGGAAGAGATCCTTCTGCGCCTCACGGAGCTTCGCCTGGGTGCCCTCGAGAGAGGCGGGGACGCGACCGGGGGAAAGGCAGCGGCGAAGAAGGAAGCCGCGCCTCTTGTCAGGAAGGCCGAAGCCCTGAAGGAGGAGGCTGACCAGCTGGCCATGGCGCAGGACATCTGCTCCATGCCGCCCGCCCTGTTGAAGAAGAACCGCAAGTATCTCCAGATGGTCTTTCAGGATCCGTGGGCCTCCCTCAATCCGAGGATGCTCGTGCGGGATCTCATCTCCGAAGGGCCTCGTGAATTCGGAACCCATTCGGCGAGAGAGATGGACGGGCTTGTCCACGACCTCCTCGACAAGGTCGGACTTCCCAAAGCTTCCGCGAACCGATATCCTCACGAGTTCTCGGGAGGCCAGAGGCAGCGGATCGGGATCGCCAGAGCCCTTGCCGTGGGGCCTTCCCTCATCGTCTGCGACGAACCTGTCTCCGCCCTGGACGTCTCGATCCAGGCGCAGGTGCTCAACCTCCTCATCTCGCTCCAGTACGATTTCGACCTCACCTATATATTCATCGCGCACGATCTCTCCGTCGTTCAGTACATCTCCGACCGGGTGGCCGTGATGTACCTCGGCAGGATCGTGGAAATGGGCAGTTCCCAGGAGTTGTACGCCAGGCCAAGGCACCCGTACACGATCTCTCTCCTCTCCTCGGTCCCTGTGGCCGATCCCGATATCAAGCAGGGGGGCATGATCCTCGAGGGGGATGTTCCGAGCCCGGTGAACCCGCCTTCGGGCTGCACTTTCCATCCCCGGTGCCCCCGCTGCCTCGATATCTGCAGGCAGGAGCGGCCGCGGTTCATCGAGGAGAGAGCGGGGCATCCCTTCGCCTGCCATAACCCGTACCCGGAAAAACCATGATACCGATGAGGGCCTCCCGCCGGGTGGTCCGGATGGACGGGGACAGCATCGTGATCGCGACCACCGCCGGCCGGCGTCTGCTCTATTTCGGCTGCTTCCTGGTATTCCTCGCGTCCTTTATCCTTAACGTCGACTTCCGCTCCGATTTTTCCCCGCCGCGGGCGGGTGGTACTGTCTTTATGTGCGTGCTCATGATTCTCTGTCTAGGAGTCGCCGGATGGAGCGATCAGGTGGTCGTTCGAAAGGCTTCCAAGACTGTGCTGAAGAGAGTGGTGTTCGGCGGGATTCCGATTCTGACGAGACGAGTCGATTTTTCCTCTTCGCAATGGGAACTCCGGATTCTCGATCTCAGCCTCGCCGTAAGCGGCGGGAATAGGAGGGGGAATACGGCTATGCTCCGGCGGTTCCACGATATCAGGACCGGCTTTCACAGCCTCGTGCTCAGCGGCGAGGCGGGCAAAGTCGCCGTAGCGGATAGTTCAGACATACACGAGATCCTTCCCTTGGCTGCGGCTCTGGAAGGGTTCCTCGGGATACGAGCTGTGCGGGAACAGATCTAGTGGATGGTGCGCGGAATACCGGGTGCGGGGGATTTCCAACGGTGGCGGTCAATTCGACTGCACGGCGACGCTTACCGCGCTCACGACTACCCCGCCGGGGAGGAAGCCCTTCAGCGGGTTCTGCGGATCCGGTATCCTGAGGCCGTCTGATACAAAACAGTAGTAGTAGTCCCCGGGCGGAAGCGTCAAGGTAATTGTATAGGTTCCGGGAGTGGTTTCGGTGAGACGGTACATGAAGGGATCCCAGCCGTTGAAGGAACCGGCGAGGGAGACCATCCTCCCCGGAGGACCGTAGTAGAGGAAGGTGATCCTCCCGTCCCTGTGGAACCTCGGAGTGGGATCGTAGCGGTCATCGAGGGGCGGAACCCTAAGGATGGATATCTTCTGTCCATATGCGTCGAGCCGATAGGACGGATTCGTCGGATCGCTCATCCACAGGCCGTCGACCACCAGTCGGTACTCGATCTCCGAATCGGTCGTGTTCCTCGGGAGGGCGAACACGAATACGCCTTGTGAATTCCGGGAGAATGGGTGGATGACCGAATACTCCTCCTTCCCGAACGCGATTCCCACGAAACGGATCATGTGGGGAGCCCAGTAGGTGAAGAGGATGTCGTTCCCGTGTATCTCGGGCTGCACGGCCCTTCGCAGCTCTCCGACGCGGAGGTGAAGGGAGATGTTCACATCCATGGCATCGTCCGAGGCCCAGGCCCGGCTACAGACGGTGACGACGAGGAGGATGAGGCAGATGCGCGACGTCGTTCTTCTGTTCATGAGTCGTTCTTGACCTAGTGATCGGACGGCGAGCGCCGATTCTTAATGGCATATGGCGGAAAAGTGCAATACCGGCTAAGATATCTGCCTGGGAAAACCGAAAATCGGATAAGATAACAGTATGCCCACGATACAGGAAGTCGAGCGCTTCAAGGCAGAATTGAATTCTCTGGGACACGAACCCGAAATCCGCGCGGCGAAGGGCGAGCGGATCCAGGATGTCGCGCCCCCCGAACAGGGACTCCCCGACGATCTCGCCGAACTCCTGGGCGGACTGTCCGATGACTCCCAGTCCCTCTCGCTGGGAGGCGAGCCCCCAGAAGAGGAAGCGCCTTCCCTCGATGAGGGCACCCCTGTGTTCGATACCCTTCCTGAAGGTTTTTCCGACAAGCTCCCCGAGGATGCGCTGAGCCTGGAGGAGGAGCCCCTGTCAGGTGAACGTGAAATTGCTCCCGAAGAACCCGCTTTTGCCGAAGAATCCGCCGCTGACGAAGAGGCCGGCGCTTTCGATGAGTTCGGTATTATTGAGGAGTCCAGAGGGGAACCGTTCGAAGCTCCTGTTTCCGAAGAGGAGTTTTCTTTTTCCGAGGAGGGCGGGGCCGAGGCTTTCGAACAGGTGGATTCCGGTGACGGAGAGGAGTTGGGCGATCTCGGAGATCTGGGGGACTTGGGAGATCTCGGAGACCTCGGCGCGACGGAGGGGGAAACATCACCCGAGTGGATAGAAG
>CAZPZF010000196.1:0-6393 GCA_964590705.1 uncultured Spirochaetales bacterium
GGGGGAGTACGGGCGGGTCAAGGAAAAACCGATCCTCATGATGGAGATGCCCGACTCTCTTCGGAACATCATACGGGACTACTTCGCCGCGCTCGGCGAGGAGCAGCCGTGAGAAGCGCGGAATAAAACGGAGGATTTGCAGCATGGGAAAAATCGAGATCGACGAACGGAGCCTGGAGGATATGAGAAAGGGGATCCTCTCCGTGAAGGAAGAGGTGATGAAGGCGATCGTCGGGCAGGAGGAAGTGATCACCCAGGTCATCATCTGCCTTCTCTGCGCGGGACATGCCCTCATCGAGGGGGTCCCCGGCCTCGGAAAAACCTACCTGGTGAAGACTCTTGGCCGCGCGCTCTCCCTCGACGCGTCGAGGATCCAGCTCACTCCGGATCTCATGCCGACCGACATCATCGGGACCGATATGATCTTCCGCAGTGAGTCTGGAGAGGGATATGACATCAGGTTCAGGAGAGGCCCGGTCTTCACGCAGATCCTGCTGGCCGATGAGATCAACCGGGCCACGCCCAAGACCCAGTCAGCCCTCCTCGAGGCCATGCAGGAGGGAACGGTGACCGTGGGCGGAAACCGATACCCGTTGGAACGACCGTTCATGGTGCTGGCGACGCAGAACCCGATCGAGATGGAGGGGACCTATCCCCTGCCCGAGGCTCAGCTCGACCGCATCTTCTACAAGATCGTTGTCCCGTATCCGATACCCACGGAGATGCACCGGATCCTCGAGATCACCACGGGAACGGAAGAACCCGACCTTTCCCCTAAACTTGGCAAGGAGGAGATCATCACGTACCAAGCGGCGATCAAGGCGATCCCCGTTTCCGCGGCGGTAAGGGACTACGCGGTGAGGATGGTCTACGCGACCCACCCGCCGAAAAGCCAGGCCAAGAGAGATTCCTGGCAGACCCATATCAGGTACGGGGCGAGTCCGCGGGGAGCTCAGAGCCTGATTCTGGGGGGAAAAGTCCTGGCTCTTCTCGACGGCCGGATTCATGTCTCCTTTGACGACATCAGGGCGGCCGCGCTGCCCGCGCTCAGGCATCGGCTGATCCTCAGCTTCGAAGGGGAAGCCGAAGGGGTGACCACCGACGACATCATCGGGAAGATACTCGAAAGCCTTCCCGAACAGGAATGAGGGGAATCACAGGGGCGGCGGAGGAGGCAGGGTATTGAAGGAAGGATCACGGGCCGAATCGATCCTGTTCAGCGAGGAATTCCTCGCGAAACTCGAACAACTCGCCCCCATCGCGAAGAGGATAAGACGGGGGCAGAGCCACGGATTCCAGCGAACCTACCGGAAAGGATCGAGCCTGGAGTTCCACGATCACCGCTCTTACAGCCCGGGAGACGACCTGCGGACCATCGACTGGAGCGTGTGGGCCAGACTCGGCAGGCTCATGGTCAAGCTCTTCACGGCGGAGGAGGACCGTACCGTCTACCTCCTCATTGACACGAGCGCCTCGATGAAGACGGGGAACCCGGAGAAACTCGGGTTCGCCGTACAGGCGGCTGCGGCTCTCGCGTACATCGCCGGAACGGGGCAGGACCGTGTCGGAGTCGCGTCCTTCGGCGATTCCCTGCGGGAGATGCGGAAACCCCAGAAAGGAGTGAGCGAGATCCTCCCGCTGTTCAGGTTCCTGGCCGGCCTGGAGGGGAGCGGAACGACCGATTTCAACAGATCCCTCTCCCAGTTCTCACGCTCGACGAGGCGGGCGGGCATCGCCGTCGTGTTCAGCGACCTTCTGGATCCTGGGGGATACACGCAGGGGCTCCTCTCGCTCCTGTACGCCCGCTTCGAGATCATCCTCCTCCACATCACGAGCGACGAAGAACTCAGTCCCTCCCTCCGGGGACCGGTCAGACTGGAAGACCGGGAGACTGGAGAGAGGATGCTCCTCACCGTGGACAGGGAGATCGCGGCCCAGTACCGGGCGGCGCTTACCGGACACTTCTCGGGGATAGAGACGTTCGCGCTCTCGCGCGGCATCGAGTATGTCAGGGTTTCATCGGAGATCCCCTTCGAGGATCTCATCCTCAGGTACCTGAGGCAGGGGCGGCATTTTGGCAAACGGTGAGGAGCCGGGGAGGGAACGCGCGCGATGAACATCCAGAACCCGCAGGCATTGTACATCCTCCTGTTCATACCGCTCATCGTCATCCTCCATATGATACGCCGTCAGAGAAAGCTCGAGACTGTTTCATCCCTATTCCTCTGGCGTATCGTCCTCCGGAAGAATCCCTCCACCTTTAGACGAAGGATCCGGGAGAACGTCAACCTCATCCTCCAGATCCTCGCCGTTCTATGCGCGGCCGCGGCCCTTTCCGATCCCTCACTCGACCTCCCGGCCGCAAGCTCGCGGGATTCCCTCGTCATCGTCCTGGACCTAAGCGCCAGCATGACCGTGAAGGAGGGGCGGGAGACCAGGTTCAACGCGGCGAGGAAGGAAGCGACACGGCTCGCGCGCGCCCCCCGGCGGGGTGGAACCGCCCTCATACTCGCCGGCGGAACTCCGGAACTGGCGGTTCCCTTCACTCGCGAGAGGCGGGATCTCCTCTCCGCGATCGCTTCGGTAGAACCGACTCTCGCCGCGGGCGACATGGAGGCGGCGCTTGAGGCCGCGTTCGCTCTCTCCACGGGAGGGGCGCCCCCGGAAGTCGCGCTTGTCAGCGACGGCGCCTTTGACCTGCCGGAAAACCGAGACTTCCGGGAGCGCGGAGTCAGGTTCATCCAGGTCGGCTCGCGCCAGGACAACGCGGGCATCACCCGGATCGCCGCCCGCGAGTCGCCCGCTGCGCCGGGAACCGTGGACATCCTCCTCTCCGTCCTGAACGCGGGCCGCGCCGCGTGGGAGAGGGAAATCGTCGTGTCGGGAGACGGGGTCATGCTGTCCCGGTTCGCCATGACGCTCGCGGCCGGAGAAGAGAAAACCACGACCATATCGATTCCCTCGGGATACGCCGAGGTGGTCTGCGCGTTCGATGGGGGAGACCCCCTTCCCGCGGACGACACGGCCCGCGTAGCTTTGCGGAACAGGGAACGTTCGCGCGTCCTCCTCGTATCCGAGGGAAACTACCACCTGGAGACCCTCCTGTCGGTTTTCCCCTCCCTCTCCGTCGTAATCGAGCCCGAGTATGAATCGGCAGCATGGGATCTCGTCATCTTCGATTCTTCCCCTCCGGACAGCCTTCCGCCGGGGAACTACCTTTTCCTGGGATACCTTCCGAAACACCTCCCCCTCCAGGCCGAGGAGAGGGTGGATTTTCCTCGCCTCGACTCGTGGATTCCCGAACACCCCTTTCTCAGATCGGTCGACCCCCGTTCTTTTTCCGTGTACCGATGCCTGGAAACGAGATACGGAGGAAGGATGGTCCCTGTGCTCGGCGGGGAGCCCCCCCTTCTCTACGCGTACGACGACGGGAAAACCAAGGCGGCGCTGTTTACCTTTCCCCTCGCCTACTCCAACCTGTCTCTCCAAACAGCATTCCCGATCCTGGTCGGCAACATCGTGGAGTGGCTCGTTCCGGGATCGACCGGGGAACCATACCATGCTGGCCGCGCCGGTACCCGGATAACGTCCGAGGCCCACGCGGGAGCGGATGCGGGGATCCTGACGACCCCGGAGGGAGCATCCTTGCCTATATCGCCCCTGAACGGCCTCTTCTCCTTCCTCTCCCGGTCGCCGGGTCTCCACACGCTCGAGCACGGCGGAACGCGGGAGCTGTTCGCGGTGAATGTGGCTGCGGCGGAGGAGACCGATATTTCGCCGCGCGCGCGGATCGGTTCGGCCGACGAAGCCCGGAAAGGCGAGACCTCCGCGGGCGGGTCCGGATCTTCGGCCGCAATCGGGCAAGCGGCTCGAGGGGAAGCCACAGGACAGGGTGGTAGGAGGACCTGGAAACTGTTCGCCGTGCTCCTTCTCGCAGCCGCGGCAGCGGATCTTCTCTTTGACAAGAAAAAACGGGGACTCCCCCTTCTTCGGCCAGCGTACATCACCGTGATGCTGGCGGCGGCCGTCGCCGCGGTCCTCGTCTCTCTGGCAGAACCGACGATCAGGGGAAAGGGCAACTCCCTCTCCCTCATGTTCCTTGTGGATTCATCCGGAAGCGTTCCCACGATGGAACGGGACACCGCCGTCCGCTGGGCGGAAGAGGCGGCCCGGCACATGGGCAAAGACGACAGCGCGGGCCTCGTGCTCTTCGGTTCCACGCCCCTAGTCGCCGCGGCTCCGGAAGCAGGGGCGGTCCGCTTCCCGATTCGATCTCTCCCGGACAGCAACGCCACGGACATGGAAAGCGCGTTCAGGCAGGCCCTCTCCCTCCTTCCGTCCCAGGGAGACCGCAGGATCGTCCTCCTGTCCGACGGCAACGAAAACAGGGGGTCGCTCAGGGATCTCCTCCGGGGTGTGCCCGCTCTTCCCGTATCGGTCGTCCCCCTCAACACGGAGCATGGACAGAACGAGGTCACGGCCCGATCCATGACCATGCCGGCGCGCGTCTCCGCGGGCGAGCCTTTCACGATCACCATCGAGGCGGAAAGCCTCGAACCGGCGGCCGCGAGAGCGATCTTCTTCCTGGACGGCGAGTATCTGGGGGAGGACAGACTCGCGCTTCCCGGCGGCCGCGCCCTTCTCTCCTATACCGTGGAGCTGGAGGAGCCGGGTTTCCACAGCTACGAGGTCGCCCTGGAGGCCGATGAAGACGGAACCATGGAGAACAACGTCTTTAGGAAGGCGGTCATCGCGGAGGGGGATCCCCTCGTCCTGTACGTCCACCCCGAGGGAGAGTCCTCCCCGGACCTTCTCTCGGCTCTCGCGGCGCAGGGGTTCACGTTCCATTCCATCACGCCGGAATCCTTTCCGGAAACCCTGCTCGGGCTCCTCTCCTACAAGGCGGTGATCCTTGACGACATCCCCGCGTACGACCTCTCGATAGAGAAGATGGACCTGCTCCGCAGGGCTGTATCCGGTGGAACGGGTCTTCTCGCGCTCGGGGGAGACTCGTCCTTCGGGGCGGGCGGCTACTACCGGACGCCGTTGGAACAGGCTCTTCCAGTGGACATGGACATCTCCTCGTCGACCGATATCCCGAGCCTCGTCCTCCTCATGATCATCGATAAGTCGGGGAGTATGGGAGATTCGGCGGGAGAAGGCCGGAGGAAAATCGACCTGGCAAAGCAGGCGGTGCATTCGGCTGCCGAGGTCCTCAACCCGGCGCATCTGGTCGGAATCCTCGCCTTTGACGTGGGTCATCTCTGGGCGGTTCCGATGATCCCCGCCTCCGACACGTCGATCATCTCAGGAGGACTCTTTCCCATCGAACCCGGGGGAGGCACGAACCTCTACCCAGCCCTCGAGGAAGGTTACCGCGTCCTGGCCGCTACCCCGGGCGCCGTGAAGCACATCCTCATCCTTTCCGACGGACTCACGGAGGAGGGCGATTTCAGGACCCTCTGCGGAGATATCCGGGAAGACGGAATCACCATCTCCACCGTAGCGGTCGGATCGGACGCAGACCGGAACCTGATGGAGCAGATCGCCCTCTGGGGCAGGGGACGCAGCTACTTTACGGAAGACATCAGGAACGTTCCGGCCATCTTCGCTTCAGAATCCTTGAAGGTTTCCCGAAGGCTCAAGGTGGAGGAGACCTTCATCCCGAGCCTCTCCCTTCCCCACGAGATCCTCGGCGGACTGCGGGCCGGCGACATCCCTCCCCTTCACGGCTTCATGCTCTCGTACGCCAAGCCGAACAGCCAGGTCCTCTTGACCGGCGTGGAGGAGAATCCACTCCTCGCGGTCATGCAGTACGGCCTGGGAAGAAGCGCGGCCTTCACCTCGAGCCTCTCCTCCTTCTGGTCCAGGGAATGGCGGAGATGGGAGGGATTCGGCCGGATATTCGCCCAGACCCTGCGCTGGGTTTCCCGGGGCGCGGGCGATACCCGGATATCCTGGAGGATCGCGAGGTCGCGTGGAACAGCGGCGCTGACCGTCGAGATGGCAGACCCGGACGCCGGGTTCGTCAACGGCATGATCCTGGAGGCTAGAATCCTCGCGCCGGACGGGCGGGAAAGCTCAGTCCCCCTGCCGCAGATCGCTCCGGGAAGATACGCCGCGGAGTTCCCGGTTCCGGCTTCCGGGACCTATGTCGTGCCGATCGTGTCCGCCGGAACGGTTCTGGACACCGCCCTCCTTTCGATCCCATACCCCGAGGAGTATCTCATGATGACCCCGGACCTCGACTTCCTGGGCGATGTGGCTGGCATGACGGGGGGAAGGGTTTTCGGGCTCGACGCCCCCCCGGACGCGGACTTCTATGAACCGGATCCCGGAAGCGGCCCGCAGCGGTTCCCGCTGTGGCCGCTGCTCCTCCTCGCGGGATTCCTC
>CAZPZF010000197.1:0-6390 GCA_964590705.1 uncultured Spirochaetales bacterium
CCTGCCGCATCGCGTTTTTCAACACGGCCTTCTTGTCATCGTCCATCGGACACATCGGAAGCCGGTATACCTCATCCATCATCCCCTTCAAAGCGCAGCCGTATTTCACGGGAATCGGATTCGTCTCGATGAAGAGGGCACGGAAGAAGGCGAGCAAACGGTAATGCTCCTCGCGCCCTGCGGCGATATTACCGGTTAGCAGGGTCTTCACGAGATCCATCATCCTGCGGGGGATGATGTTGCTCGCCACGGAGATGATTCCGGTACCGCCGAGAGCGATGATCGGAAGGCCCAGATTATCGTCTCCGGACAACACGGCGAAGTTTTCCGGTTTTTTCTCGATCAGGTCCATGACCTGGGGGATGCTTCCGCTCGCCTCTTTGACGCCCACGATGAGAGGATGACCGGCAAGGCGGAGCATGGTGCTGTTCTCAATATTCTTTCCGCTTCTGCCGGGAATATTGTACACGATCGTGGGAAGCCCTCCCTTGTCTGCGACTTCCATGAAATGCCGGTAAAAACCTTCCTGGCTCGGCTTGTTGTAGTAGGGAGCTACCTGCAGGGTCATGTCAGCGCCCAGTTTCCTGGCCCGCTGAGTCAACTCCACCGCTTCCCGCGTGCAGTTGGAACCCGTTCCCGCGATGACCGGAACCCTTCCCGCGGACTGCTGGATCACGATCTCAATGACCCGCAAGTGCTCTTCATGCGAGAGGGGCGGGCATTCGCCGGTCGTCCCCATCGGCAGCAGACCTGAAATCCCCTCGGTGATCTGGAACTCCACGCACTCACGGAGCCTGGTCTCGTCGACGCTCCCATCCTTTCCGAAAGGTGTCACGAGGGCCGTATAGACGCCTTCCAATTTCATCCTCTATCCTCCTCCGAATCACGAAGCTCTTCCGAGCAATTCGTCTATGAAATACTCGATATCGATGAAGCCTTTTTTCCCGATAATCCATTCGGCCGCGAGGACGCTGCCCGACGCGAGCCCGCTCCGGCTTCGAACCGAATGAGTCAGCTCGATCGTGTCCGCGGGCGAATCGATGAGAACAGTATGGACTCCGGGAATTGCGCCCCCGCGCATAGAACCGATATGGAGTTCGTCCGGCTCGATCTTTCGGTCAAGCCGATCCGTCACGATCCTCCGTTTCCTCTTGGTATGGGCAAGGATGTGGGATCCGACGGCCATGGCGGTTCCCGACGGGGAGTCGGCCTTCTGGTTGTGGTGCAGTTCGTAGGTGAGAATATCGTAACCAGGAACCGAATCGTACAGTTCCGCGAGCCGGTCGACCATCCTAAGGAAGAGATGGGCCCCGATCGAGAAGTTGCTTCCCCAGAGATAGGCGGTTCCGGCTTTTTCGACGAGTTCCCTGACCGCGTCCCGTTTGTCCTGCCATCCTGTCGTGCCGACGACCGCCGGCACACGGGCCCGTGTGTAGAGGGAAGCGTTCCCCATCACCCCTTCGGCTCTTGCGAACTCGATGGCAACATCTGCTTTTTCGAGGAGCCGGAGCGCCGCGTCTTCAGTCATTTTCACGAGAATAGGATCGATGATCCCGACAACCTCATGACCTCGTTGGAGCAGGACGGTTTCCGTCTCTTTCCCCATACGTCCGTATCCGACCAGTACCGCTTTCATGGGGGGATGGTATCGGAGATGGGACATCGATTCAATAGATAACGAAGGTATTTTTTAAATATTCTGCATATTTATGCATCTAAATGCAAAAGAGCGAAGGGGTCGGGGATTCCCTTCGCTCTGCCGTGCATCGCCGGGTGTTACGATGGTCTGCTTCGGTGCATCTCCTATTTTGCCTGACAGAGGGTCACCGCCGCGGTGTTGACGATATCCATGGCGCTGCAGCCCCGCGAGAGGTCGCTTACGGGTTTGGCGAAACCCTGCAGGAATGGGCCATAGGCTTCCGCCCCCGCAAGACGCTGGACGAGCTTGTAGGCGATGTTCCCCGCCTGAAGATCTGGAAAAATGAGGACGTTTGCCTTTCCCGCGACGCGGGAGCCCGGCGCCTTTTTCTCTCCCACGGAGGGGATGAGCGCGGCGTCAGCCTGCAGTTCGCCGTCCACGTTCAGATCGGGGCGCCTCTCTTTCACGATGGCGAGCGCCTTGGTCACCTTGTCGACGTTGGGGTGGCTCGCCGATCCCTTGGTGGAGAAGGAGAGGAGCGCGGTGATCGGTTCGGTTTGGAGGAAGCGCCTGCATGACTCGGACGACGCGATGGCGATCTCGGCCAGCTGTTCCGCCGTGGGATCGGGAATCGTAGCGCAGTCCGAGAAGATCATGTGCCCATCGCACCCCCATTTCGTGTCCGGATGGGCCATGACGAAGCAGGAGGAGGCGCTCTGCACACCGGGTGCCGTCTTGATGATCGTGAACGAGGCGAGGAGCACGTCTCCGGTCGTGTTGAGGGCTCCCGCGACCATCGCGTCGACCTTGCCAAGACGCACCATCATCGCCCCCCACCGGAGGGGAGCGATGATATCGACCGCCGCCTGTTCCGGGGTCATGCCCTTGTGTTTTCGCAGCTCATGGTACTCCTTCGCAAAGTCTCCCCTCCATGGGGAGTCCGTCGGATCGAGAATCGTAACCGCATCGAGAGCTACGCCCTCCTTGCGGGCGACATCGGCAACATCCGCCCGTTTGCCTAAGAGATAGACCACCCGTGCCAGTCCCTCCTTCATGAGGATGGCCGCCGCCTTCACGGTCCTGGGCTCAGTACCCTCGGGAAGAACGAGTCTCTTCGATCCTTTTCGGGCTTCCGCCCACATCCGTTCGATGAATGTCATATGGTTCTCCTTCATGATCATCGCGTACCGCGATTCTTTCTTCATAAAAAGCCATTGTCCATGGTAGTACAGATTGACGCTTTGCGCTACTGTATCCCCATGCCCGCGGCTTTTTTGGCGCGGAAATCCCGCATTGCCGGAGTCCATTCGATGAAAGTGGGAGTATACGGCCTGGGCCGTTTCGGATCCTTCTGGGCGACGATTCTTTCGTCCCGTTTCGATGTCTATGGTTTTAACCGGACACCGCTTCGAGAGCCTCCTCGCGGGGTTAGGATGGTACCCGAGGACGAGCTTCTCTCCTGCGACGCGCTGTTCCTCTGCGTCTCCATCTCGTCCCTGGAGGGGGTTCTCGGTTCCATCGCTCCCCGCATCCGGCACGGAGCACTGGTCATGGATACCTGCTCCGTGAAGGTCGCTCCCGCCAAACTCATGGAGAGCCTTCTCCCCGCGGGAGTCGACATCATGGCAACCCACCCCATGTTCGGCCCGGACTCCGCCGCGGGGCCGTCCGGGATCCACGATCTTCCGATGGTGGTGGCCCCGATCAGGGGGGACGGATCATCGGCGGAATCATGGATCGGAATATTCTCGGCCATGGGCCTGCGTGTCGTTCGCATGTCGCCTGACAAGCACGATCGTGAAGCGGCGTATACGCAGGGCATCACCCATTTTATCGGCAGGGTTTTAGGAGAGCTCTCCCTCTCACCCAGCCAGATCGCCACGAAGGGGTACGTTAAGCTCCTCGAGATCGTAGAACAGACCTGCAACGACCCGCTGCAGCTTTTTCTCGACCTGCAACGCTACAACCCGTATACATGGAAGATGCGGGAGGAGCTTTCCGCCTCGGTCAGGAGAGTTCTCGAGTCCATTTCTCCCGGACCCGAGTCCCCTTGACACCTCATACCGGCGTAGATAGGATACGGAATTACGGAGCGGATATGGCGGAAATTCAGTTTCGGAATATCGAGGAGAGCGACATCGATACCGTCCTTGCGGACGACATCGATTTCGTGGGGAACGTCACCTTCACCGACTCCCTCATGGTCAAGGGAAACCTCAAAGGAACCATACGGGCAGCGGGCAACCTGTTCATCGGCGAATCCGCCCACGTCGAGGCGACCATAGAAGCGGACATCGTCGCGATCAGGGGAAAGGTGAAAGGTGATGTCCTTGCGACCACACGGGTCGAACTCGCTTCCACCTCAGGTTTGGAAGGCGATATCACCGCTCCGGACATCGTCATGGAAAGCGGGTGCAAGTTCAACGGCATCTGCACGATGAAATCTCCGAAAGAGGTGGGGAGATGAAGAGGCTCGTTTCAATCGGACTGATACTAGCCGCTTTCAGCCTTTCCGCGCAGGAAAAGCCGGACGCGCTCCAGAAGTATCGAGCCGGAAAATACCAGGAGGCGATCCAGATCTGTCTCC
This sequence comes from uncultured Spirochaetales bacterium, assembly GCA_964590705.1. Classification (GTDB taxonomy): domain Bacteria; phylum Spirochaetota; class Spirochaetia; order CAZPZF01; family CAZPZF01; genus CAZPZF01. The sequence continues at coordinate 4,227 of CAZPZF010000197.1, forward strand.
TCGAGTTAGAAGCCATGCCCAGGAACATGGACTCCTACGCGGTACTCTGCTGGAGCCTCGCGAAACTCGAACGCTTTGAGGAGTGCCTCACCTATGGGCTCAAGGGGCTTGAAATCTCGGCCAACGATATCCGCATCATCGAAGTCACCGGAGAGGCGTATTACAATCTTGGAAAGAACCTCGAGGCGTTGAAACTTTTCGAGGAATACGCGGTTCTTGCCCCGACGGGGGACCGTATCGAGGATGTATACTATTATATGGGGCAGATCTATATCCGGATGGGCGAGTACAACCATGCGGATATCGCCCTTACCACCGCAGTGTACTACAATCCCAACGTAGCCCGCTGGTGGTCCCGCCTGGGATACGCCCGGGAAATGGCCGGAGACTACCGGTACGCGCTCGAGGCCTATGACCGCGCCCTTCAGCTCAATCCAGGATACACGGAGGCTCAGCGCGGCAAGGAACGAGTCCAGAATCGGATCGGGAGTCTGTGAGGGCGGCGTTCTACACGCTCGGATGCAAGCTCAACCAATGCGAAAGTGAATCGATCGCTTCTTCTTTTGCGCAGAGCGGATGGACCATCTGCCCGCCTCTGACCGAAGCCGATCTGTATATCGTGAATACCTGCACCGTGACCTCGAAGAGCGAGCAGAAGGCCAGACGGATCGTCAGGAGGATCTCTCGCGAATACCCTGAAGCCCTGATCATCGTTACCGGCTGTTACGCGCAGGTCGCGGCTGACGAGGTCGCGCGGCTGGGGGATCGCGTATTCGTCCTGCCCCATGACCGTAAGAGTCTCCTGCACGACCTCCCCGATTCCCTCTCGGCGGAAGGTATGCTTCAGCCCGGCCCGCTTCTTGCCTCGTGGATCAAAGAGTTTGTCGGGCGCGTCATGGCAGATGAGAGCCGGGCTGTGCATGACCCATTCCGCTACGCTGCCGGGAAGCGGATCTTCCGCACGCGCTCGTTCCTGAAGATTCAGGACGGCTGCGACAATCGCTGCGCGTACTGCCGCGTTCCTCTCGCTCGAGGAAACTCGGTGAGCCTCGGGGCTGAACGGGTCATCGAGCGGGTGAGGTCCCTCGGAGCGGAGGGAATCGGTGCAATCGTGCTCACTGGGGTCAATTGGTCGTTTTCCCGCGCCGGCTCCAGGAGGCTCGCCGATCTCCTGGCGCTCATCCTCTCACTCCCAGGGAACTTCCGGATTAGGCTCTCGTCGCTCGAGCCGGACCGGATTACACCCGATCTTCTGGAAATGCTGGGGGAAAACCGGATATGCCCTCATTTCCATCTTCCTATACAGAGCGGCTCCGACCGAGTCCTCCAACGGATGGCACGACATTACTCGATACAAACCGCACTTTCCATCATTTCCGAGCTCAGAAAGAAGAAAGAGGACCCGTTCATCGCCGCTGACATGATCGTTGGTTTTCCCGGGGAGGGAGATGAGGAATTCGGGGAGACGATGGCCTTTCTCTTGCACGCAGACTTCGCCTACCTCCATATCTTTCCCTATTCGCCGAGGCCGGGAACTTCGGCTTACTCGGTTCGACCCCTGGTGCCTCAGCGGATCGCGGAGGAACGGGGCACCCGGCTTCAAGCCATCTCCGATTCCGGGCACGCCTCGTATGTCAAACGATGGACCGGTAGGGAGGAGCGGCTCCTCGTCGAATCCTCCTCACGGGGAGTGTCCGGAACAACGGGCAATTACCTCAAAGTGACGGTTCCCGGCGCCTCTTCGCCGGAGGGGAGCGTCATTCCGATCGTGATAACCGGAGGCGATCCATTGACAGGGAGGCTTCTTTGACCCTGTGAGGCAGAAAAGCATGGCGGACGGGGTGTCCGATGCCGGAAATGGATATGAGATATTGGGTACATTGTTGTTTTTTACCCCTTGATGATCTATATTATTTTATAGGAATCGAGGTGATGCCCCGATTCGAAAAGACTAAGAGAGAAAATCGTGGAAACAGGTACCATATGGAGGATATGCCCATGAAAAAGACCTTGATTGGAGGTCTTGTGTTGGTACTCGTCGCCTTTGGCTTTTTCGGATGCGACGGCCTGCTGGAGATGAACCTCTTCGCGAACCTCGAATCCCCTCCAAAGACGGCCGCCGACATCGCCGCTCGCCATCCCGAATACCATCCCCAGCTGGCAA
>CAZPZF010000198.1:0-3899 GCA_964590705.1 uncultured Spirochaetales bacterium
GTCGTGCCGAAACCACCCCCGAACCCGCGGCGTCCTCGCCTCCGAGAGAGGAAGAGGAGGGGCCAGAAGAAGCGTCCGCCTCCAACGAAGAAGATGATGAGGAAGACGATGACCTCGAAGGGGATGTCAAAGCCGGCAGCTGAGGAATCGGAGGCGACGGCGGCGTCCGCCTCTATTCCCGAAATGGTGAAGCCGTACTCGCTGGCAAGGAGAGCGGCTGTCGCCTCGCACCCCTTGCGCATGCCGGCACTGTAATTGCCCGCTTTAAGGTTGGGGATCATTGCCGAATCGATGATTGCTCCGGCGGTTCCGTCCGTGATAAGCCCCTCAAGCCCGTACCCAACCTCGATCTTGACTTTGCGTTCGGCCATTGCGAGGATGATGAGAAGGCCGAGGTCCTCACCCTTCTTTCCGATCTGCCAGAGGGAGGCGAGGTCATTGGCGTACTCTTCGATGGTAAGGGGCGCGATCGTTTGGATCGTGACCACGGCGATCTCGATCCCGGTTTTTTTTTGAATTTCTCCTGCCGCGTTCTCCATCCATTCCCTATCCGCGTTGGAAATAACATCGGCGAAGTCGTTGACAAAACCGACCGGCTTGGGAAAGGTCTGGGAGCACAGGGGTGAAATACCCCCCAGCGCTGCGAGAAGGAGGATGGCAGCGAATCGTTTCATGATGCTGTTTCCTCCATTGCGTTGACGATGCCGGTAAGGGATACGAGCGTGGCCGTAAGGGACGCGGCAAGGTCGAGGGGATCGTCCTTCCGGCCGGAGCGAAGCCCTGCCAGCCGGTTGAAAGGCGAAGCGTCGATACCGAAGAGTTCCCCGATCTTCGTGGAAACCGCGGAGTCATCTAAGCCGCTCGGATCGACTCCCTTGAGCCGGAGAAGGCCGCGGTAGAGGGTCCTGACATTCCCGCCCCAGTTGACGAGGTCGAGGGAGAGCTGTTTCGCGTCGCCGCCGGCTGCCGTGAGGATCTGTCTCAAGGTGGCGATGCTGCCCCGCAGGATGGCCTCAACCTGGTGGCGGAGGTTCGCCTTGGTGATCTCGAGTCGTTTGACCGTATCGTCTCCGTAAAGGACCTTTCGGGCGCCTTTCAACTCGTGATATTCGAGCGGGAAGATGTCCGCGGATTCGAGGAATTCGGAAACCATGAGGATCTGCGGGGTGAACCGCTCCTTCCTGATGAGCTGTCTCATCTCCTTTCCAAAAGCGAAAACCTGGACTGGATCGCTCCTGCGGATCAGAACAAGCACATTGATGTCAGAAACGCCCGGAAGGTACGCGCCCGTGGCAGCGCTCCCGTACAGGATGACGGATTCGAGGTTGTCTCCGAAGTTGTTCTTCACACCTTCCACGAAGCGTTCTAGTACGGGCGTAAGATCCTTGCTTTTCATCGCTCCCCCTGTTTCTTTAGATTCTGAATGTCCACTATGTCCCACGGTTCGGGTACGGCCGCCTCGCGCGCGCCTCCCCTAGGGCCCATCGGATAGAAAATACTCATATTGACAGCGGAAATCAAATAGAGCCTGGGCCATTTGACTATCGGGTCTTTTGCGCGTATTCTTGCACAACCGGCATTGGCCAGTAATCAACCAACGGGAGCGTTTAATGAATAGCATGGTGAAGCGGGGATTGGTCCTTATCCTCGCGTTTTCCGCCGTCATCCCCGCCGTATGGGCCAGGGGGAAGGCAGAGGGATCCGAGTCGACGCGGAGGAGCGCCGCGGCGTCCAAAGGGACGGATGCCCAGGAGCAGGTCGTCGCCGTCGTAAACGGAACCCGGATACAGAGGAAGGTCCTTGACCGCGAGGTGACCCGGGCGAGCTTCCAATACATGATGCAGGGAATTGTGGTCGAGGGGGAGAATCTGGAACTCCTCCGACAGCAGGTGCTGCAGGACATCATCGATCAGGAGCTCATCTATCAGGCAGGAACAGGCAAGGGAATAAAGGCGGACGAGGCGCTCGTCACGATCAAGCTCCAGGAGATCAGGAGCAATTTCCCGGACGAGGAAGCCTACGCAAGCGCTCTTCTGGAGGAGGGCATGACCGAGCAAGAACTCCTCGCCGACATCAGGAGGGTCCTCGTCATCCAGGCTTTCATCGAGCGGGAATTCGCCTCGAAGATCACTCTGGCCGAGGCGGAAAAACGGAAGTTCTACGAGGATAATCCTGAATACTTCCTCCAGCCGGAACAGGTGAGGGCGAGCCACATCCTCGTCGAGGTAGCGGCTGACGCGGGGGAGGCGGATCTGCAGGCCGCCCGCACGAAAATCGAAGCCCTCCGGGCTCGGATCGCGAAAGGCGAGGCCTTCGCGGATGTGGCGAGGGAAGCTTCCGACTGCCCGAGCGCCGCGGAAGGCGGGGATCTCGGCTTCTTCGGGCGCGGAGATATGGTGCCCGAATTCGAGGAGGCGGCATTCGCCCTCGAGCCAGGCCAGATGAGCGGCGTGGTGAAGACCGATTACGGGTACCACCTCATCGTCGTCACCGAGAAAACCCCGGAGGAGAAGATCCCGTACGAGGATATGGAAGCGCAGATAGAAGAATACCTCAGGAACGGGATGCTCCGCGACAAGCTGCTTGCGTATATCGATACCCTGAGACGGACCGCCAGGATCGAGACCTTCCTTGAACAGGAGGAATAGACCTCGTATCAGCGTACCTTGAATGAAGAAGGCCTTCCCGGAAAATCCTGGAAAGGCCTTTTTTATCGCGTGACCGGGCGTTGTTGAACCAGGGTTTCATCTACCTCCGCGCCCCGGCCTTCTCCCGTGTCTGTCCGATCAATCGTGTCACTTGACCATCCCGACTATGATCCTGGCCCCCTGTCGGTAGACCGTGAACATCACCTTTCGCCCGCTCTGGTTCAGGGCCTTGTAGAAGGCCAGCAGGGAATCGGTCGCGGTATCGCCGATCTCGATGACGACATCCCCGGCCTTGAGTCCGGCGATGGCAGGCGGGGACTCGCTCGTGATGCCCACGAGCACGACTCCCTTAAGGGTCGCCGGAAGTTTCAGCTCCTTCCGTATCGCATCCGTGATCGGGACAACAGAGAAACCGGGCCAGAGATCTCCTGGTTGCTGCAGCTTCTCCTCGGACTGCCGTTCGGAGAGCTTGATGCGAAGTTCCATCTCCTTTCCGTAGCGGACGATGCGGAAAAGCACCTCCTTGCCTGGGGGGAGGGTCCCTATGACCTGAGAGAGCTGGTCGGAACTCGTAATCGGGGCTCCGTCCACGGCCACGATAAGATCTCCCGGAAGGATACCACCCTTCTCCGCGGGAGACTCCTTGTAGAAGCTTCTGACGAGGGCTCCCTTTCTTCCGGTTATTGACAGCTCGGCGGAGAAGCCGCTCTCGTAGGCGCCGGGATCGTCGATCACGACCCCCAGCCATCCGTAGGTGATCTTCCCGGTCGAGATGAAATCAGAGATGGCCTTTCTCGCGTTGTTCACGGGAATCGCGAACCCGATTCCCACGTTTCCGCCCGTCTGCGAGGCGATCCAGGTGTTGATGCCGACCACCTCGCCGTACAGGTTCACGAGGGGTCCCCCCGAGTTTCCAGGATTGATGGCCGCGTCCGTCTGGATGTAGTCGGTGAAACGGGCAACCGATACGCCGGGATCCGGCTTCCGGCCGAGGGCGCTGACGATTCCGGCCGTTACCGTGGATTCGAAGCCGTACGGATTGCCGAACGCGAGGACCCAGTCCCCTACATACAGGGAATCGGAATCCCCGAGCACGGCGACGGGCACATCCTCGGTCGTTTTGAAGGCGATGAGGGCCAGATCCATCCGCTCGTCCGAACCCACGATTTCCGCGGGGAATTCACGCTGGTCATAGAGCTTGACCGTGATCTGAGACGCGGTCGCCGCAACGTGGTGGTTGGGGAGGACGTC
>CAZPZF010000198.1:3924-6388 GCA_964590705.1 uncultured Spirochaetales bacterium
TGCCTTTGGACGATGACGCCGGAACCGAGACCCGGCCGCTGGAATTCCCGTTCCTGGTTCTGGCCCTGCTGCGGGCCGAAGAAGAAGTCAAAGGGGGACTGGAAAGTGGGAACCGTCTGTTTGACCACCTCGACCACGTTCACCTCAACCACGACGGGGAGCACTTTCTGTGCGACCTCCCTGAAGGACTGCTGCATCTCGAGAGGCGACAACGAAACGGCCGGCCGTTGCTCCTGCCGGGTATCGGAAGAACCGCTTGACGTGGCGGGTCCCCTGATCTCCGTCGCCGGTGCTTGAGCTTGGGGCGAGGCGGATCCGGCCGCAGGGCTGGAAGGGGAGGCGAAAAGGGCTCCCGCAAAGAAGCAGGCAACCGCGATTCCGGTCGCGATCAAACCAAAAATCGTGTTTCTCTTTCTCATATCAGTATCCTTGTTTCCGAGTTTCATTTCATTCTCCATATTGAAAAACCGGTTTCTTTCTCCCTGGTTACACGGATCAGATTCCAGTGCAGGTTTAAAATCGCGATAAAAACGGAAATGGTCAACTTGGATGACCGGTCGCTTGTGTTTTTACCTCCGAGGGGTGATACTACTACTGAGAGGAGATCCCCTGTGGAAAACTACACCATCGTAGTCGCGCTTGAAACCTCGGAAGAGCGGACGGAATTATGCGCCTCGTTGCGGAAGGGAATCGCGGACCCCGTGGACCTCCTGTCCGTGAGCACATACGAGGAGGCGGATAGAGCCATCGGCGCGAAGGGACTGGTCGTCGTGATTCTGGATGCCTCTTTTGCCGAAGGTACGCTCATGGAGGACCTCCTCCTCTTCCCCCGCGCCCCCTACATCCTCATCCTTGATCCCGCGGACAGGAGGAACATGGAACGGATCGTTGTTCTGGGAAGCGGCGAATTTCTCGTTGCCCAGCCGGACTACGCCCATTTCGACATCGCTCCGCTCGTTCTGCGAAAGTTGCTCAAGGCCATACAGTTCACCGATTGGCAGCAGAAGTACCTGACGCTGAGCGAACAGATGTACCGAAACCTCCTTCAGGCGATTCCGGACATCGTCTACACTCTCGATGAGGACGGATACTTTTCGTTTGTCAACGACGCCGTGAGGGAGCTGGGATACGAACCGAACGAGCTCATCGGGGCGCATTTTTCCAGCATCCTCGACGCCGAGGATCTTCCCCTCGTCAGCAGAGCGTCGATCTTGAAGGATTTCATTGGGAAAAGCACGGGCGGGTCGGACGCGCCGAAGCTTTTCGATGAACGCAGGAGCGGAGAAAGGAAAACCAGGAACCTGGAGCTTAAGATCAAGCGGAAACAGCGGAGGTCCTTCGACGGTGACGAGATGCACGTTTCGCTTACCGCTTTCGGCGACGTCAGCTCCTCCGGTTACTACGCCAATATCGAGGATTCAAAGGTTTTCAGGGGAACCGTCGGCATCATTCGGGATATCACGGATAAAAAGCGCTCGGAGAGCATGATCAAGAAGCTCTTCAACGCGGTGGACCAGAGTCCCGTCGCCGTCATCGTCCTAAAGCTCTCCGGCGAGATCGAATACGCCAATTCTTATTTCCTGAGGCATGACGGTATTTCTCCGGAGGAGGTCCTCTACCGGAACGTTCGCGACATTCTCCTGTCCGATGAGCAGATCCCTTGGGATGATATCTTCTCAAAGATCGAAAGCGGAACCTCTTGGCTGCGTGAGATGAATATCCAGCGGAAAGGAGGGATCTCCTATTGGACAAGGCTGCTGATAAGCCCGATTTTCGGTCCTCTCGGCGCGGTTCTGAACGCCCTGATCATCGCGGAGGATATCACGCAGAAGAAGAAACTGGAATTCGTGGTCAAGCAATCCCTCGAGGAAAAGGAGCGGCTTCTCAGGGAGATGCACCACAGGGTCAAGAACAACCTCCAGATGGTGTCGAGCATCCTTCATCTGCAGAGCCAGTACGCCAAGGATCCAGAGGACATGAGGCTGTTCCAGGAGAGCGAGGGGCGGATCAACTCCATGGCCTACATCCATGAACAGCTCTATCGATCGGAATCCTCATACAAGATCGCCATGGACGACTATCTCCTGTCCATTAGGAACCAATTGGAGGTTCTCTACGACACCTTCGGCACCGGGATCGAGATCCTCCTCGATATCGACACGATCGAATTAGACATCGATTTAGCCAACCTGCTGGGAATGATCGTAAACGAGCTCGTCTCCAACGCGCTCAAGCACGCCTTCCCGGACGGTCGTTCCGGCAGCGTGAAGGTGAGTCTCAAGAGCGAGGAAGACAGCACGTGCCTTCTCTGCGTCCAAGACGACGGAGTCGGCATTCCGGAATCCTTCACGCCGGAGAACCTGGATTCCCTCGGGATCACCCTCGTCATGGGCCTCGTCGACCAGATCAACGGACGGATCGCGTACGAGAGGAACGGGGGCACCAAGGCGACCATCTCCTTCCG
>CAZPZF010000199.1:0-1365 GCA_964590705.1 uncultured Spirochaetales bacterium
GGCCAGTAGTCGGAAACGGACCATTGACTGTCCGTATCGCCGGCATCCTCCACAGCGAGGAGTACGGAGTCGATGTAGAACATGACCCGCTGGTTGGAGAAGGGCCAGCTGTCCGCGGTATAGTTATCCCGGGGATAGAAGAAACCGACGGTCCACCCCTCCTCGTTGGTCGGATCGTAGCCGTCGGCGTCGATGTCGTAGAGGAGAATCTCTATCTGGTCCGTTTCCGCGATCAGGTTCGAGTAGTTGTGCGCGCCCCACTCCTCGCCGAAGACGCCTGTCACCCAGTCGTAGATGTCGTTTTCCAGTCCGGCCTTGAGGAAGGAGTCGGCAACTGCGGCGACCATCGTCGAATCGACTTTATAGGGCGCCGTCCCTCCCTCCGTCCAGCAACTATCCGCCACCCAAATGACGAGCGTCTTAGTTCCGAACGCCGTCTCGGTGGTAACCGCGGCGCGGCAGGTGGCTTCGATAGTATCGGGAGGGGGACTAGTATAAGGATAGGGGTCATTATAATCGTTCAGCGTGACCGGTTCATCGATTCCCACCACGGACGCGAGGGGCGCTGAGGATGCCGGGGCGGGGAACAGGGACCGAAGGAACCCGCCCGAGGCCCTCTCGAAGGCGGGAAGCTCGGCGTCCCGCAGGGCAGGCAGATCGGGGATGGCGAGGGGTTTGACCGGCGAGCCGCCCCCGGGAATCGACGCCGCGGTCAGATCTCTCCGGGTCGCTGCCGAGCCGCCCGGGAAAGACGCCGCTTTGGAGCCGATTCCGCGTGAGCTGGATCCGGAGAAGGTTACGATCGGGGTCTCGGCGTCCGTATCAGTGCTGGTGTTCGTCAGGATGAAGTACACGTTCTTCTGCGAGCCGTTGAAATCGAGGGAGTAGGAGAAGGAACCGCTTTTAAGCCCCATGGCCATGGTTTCCGTGGCGCTGACCGTCACCGTGTAGGCATTCCCGGTGAAGAGCCCGTCAAAGACCTGGTATTCAACGGGGGAGGAGAAATCGTTCTTCGTCTTTCCGCTCACCTGCCGCAGCAGGCGGGCGTTCACCCACTGCCCCTCGCCCGTCTCGAAACTGGCCACCAATTCCGAGACATCGGTTCCCAGGGGAACGGCGACCGTGATGGTGCCGGCGGCTTCGTCGATCAGGCCAATGGCGTCCGCGATGAGCGTGTCCGGATTGTCCGCCTCCAGGAAGGAGAATGAGGTGATGGAGGCGGTTCCTGAGGGAAACCATACGCATCCGCCCGCGGTGAGGGAAACCGTGAGACAGAGGGCGGCAATTGGTAGGATTCCTAAAAGGGACACTCGGTAGCTTTTCACTAAAGAACGCTCCTATCAAAACGACGCGGGCCATACCTGC
>CAZPZF010000199.1:1375-6358 GCA_964590705.1 uncultured Spirochaetales bacterium
TCGGAAGAGTATGGACACGGTAAATTTTCCGTTACCCCATAATCTTCCTGACACTCGATACGGAACAAGATACCCCACATAAGAAAATATCTCCATCATCCCCCCACGAGGCGGCGATGTTAAGGCTGCTCGACCGCGAAAACCTCGAACTGCGCGGGGAAGCCGGGCCCGAGAGGATCGCGCACGATCCTGCCTTGAAGCCGAACCGTCCTGTTCTGGTACTTCCTCCCGATCTCGCCACTCAAGGGACCGACCAGCTGGTAGTCGACCTTCTTCCCCGTTTCGGAAGCCGTGGTGAGGACCACCATGGTATGCGGGGCGTTCCCCTTGATCGCGACCCTTCCCGTGAGGACGATGAGGTCGGCCCCTGGTTCATCGCTTTGTTCGGATGCGGCTCCGGCCGGCCCTGCCGGTGCCGCGGGCACGGGTCCCTCCAAGGCATCAGCCGAAGTGCCGACTGCCTCCATGGCACCCCCCACATCCGCCTCGCCGACCATATCCACCGTATCCCCTTCTCTGCCAGGCAGGGGGAAGAGAACGTCTCCGCAGGCCAGGAGGAGAATGAAAAGGAGCGGATAAACGCGCACATCGGCCCCCCGCGGCATGGTATAATCGGATCCGCCGTCTCCGGCAAGGAATTGCCGAGGAAGGCGCCGGATTTCATCCTACCCTGAAAGAAGAGGGGGATCAACATGAGAATCGTCGGCTTCTATTTCACCGGAACAGGAAACACGCAAGACGCGGCGCGTGCGGCAGGGAATCGCTTGTCCGCCGCGGGAAATACCGTTACCCTGCGGAACATCGAGGATTCCGACCCGCGCTCCTTTGATCCGGATTCCGCCGATCTCTTCATTCTCTTCTTTCCCGTTTATTCGTGGGACGTTCCCCCCGTTGTCCGCTCCTTCATCCGGGCGCTTCCGCGTTCCGCGGGAAAACGAGCAGCCGGCGATAAAACAAACCGGCGGAAAGCCCTTCGCGGCGCGGTCCTCGCGGTGGACGGCGGAGGAGGCCTCTCCGCCGCTAACATCGCCGGAAAGCTGCTGCGGCGGAGGGGCATCGACGTATTCCTCGCGGCACGGGCGAGTTACACGGAAAACTGGACCATGTTTTCCAATCCCCCGGAACCTCAGGAATCAAACACGATCAACGGCGCGGGCAGGAGAATGGCGGAGGATTTCGCGGAACGGATCATCGAGGAACGGGGAGGGTGGATCGAGGATCACCGGACAGCGGGGGCCATTCTCGGGGTGGTCGGTTTTCTCTTCCGCGCGGCCGGACGGAGGTTTCTCTCCCAGGCCTTTGCCGCGGATTCAGACTGTACCGGCTGCGGGCTGTGCGTTAGGACCTGTCCCGCGCACGCGATTCGGATGTCGGGGAAGGAACCGAAACGGCCCGTCTGGCGCTTGTCCTGTCAGTCCTGCAACCGCTGCATCAATATCTGCCCGGAACGGGCGATCAATACCTCCGTACGCAGGCTGATAATTCTCCTGATCGGGACAATCGGAATCTACGCCGCACTAATACCGCCCGCGGTCCGGCTTGCCCGCTCACTCATCAGCGGCGCCGACTGGATCATCGTCCTCGTCCTCATTCTGGCGGGGAACCTCATCGGACTCATCGTGCTTCCGCCCCTCATGGAACTCCTCGGGCGGATTCCTGGCTGTTCGCGTTTCCTGGAGAAATCGATCAATAAGGGGTACAGGAGATACGTCATGGAGGGATTCAAGCCGGGGGAAGGTCACTCCCACCGGGAATAGGCGTACTCGATGCCGATATTCGGCATCAGATCCGGCCCCTCCCAGGCCCCAGAGTCGTAGCCGAACGCGATTCCGGCTCCTCCCCTGAGTCGAAAGACGTGTCCTCCCCTTGTCCGCAATCCGACAGCGAGACAGAAGCCCGGGTTCCAGTAGCAGGCGAATCCATTCTCCTCCGACGGGAGGACGAAGTTCGCGTAGATGACTCCTCCGTGGATGTCGAACTGGAACGGTTCCTGCGGTTGTCTGAGGTGGAAGACCCCGACAAGGTTGTAGGCGAAATGGCCAAGGGGGTTGATGAGGCAGATCCCCGCCGATCCCCTGATGCCGAACAGATCGGAGAACCGATACTCGGCGCCGGCCTTCATACCCAGATACAGATCCAGTTCCGTATGGAAGCTCCACGGAACCGCCTTTTCTCCCGCCTCGAGGCGGCCGACGGCGAGAATCGAGACAAGCGCGATAAGCGGAAAGAGGCAGAATTGTTTCATCTCATCCAACCTCCGATTCCATTCAATTCAACGACGGCTTGAAGCCTGTCCGGGCTATAATCGAATAGAGACCACCCTTGGCCGTGAGAGCCTGCTCCCAAGTTGCGTCCGGATCTTCGGGAAACACGAATCCCGCCTCGCTCTCGAGGGTGATCCAGCAGCCCGTTTTCATCTCTCCCTCGAGCTGGCCCGGTCCCCATCCGGAATAACCGGCGAAGACTCGGAATTTCGACCGATCATCCGGCGTCAGGGCGGTCCAGCATTCTAGGATCTCCTGAACCATCATGGCGGTCATTGGTTCATATACGATGCCGGGCTGTATTTCAGCCGCGTGCTCTCCCCGTTTCATCCCGGAGAGCCCCCCGTGCAAAACGAAAAGATACTCGCGCTGAACCGGCCCTCCCACGTAGATCGGAAGGGAAGACAGGGACACGGCGTGGATACCCGTTTCTGCGGACAGATCCGGCACATCGGCGAATTCGGGAAGCACTTCTCCCAGTGACGCAGAACCCGGCCGATTGAGGACGAGTCCGAACGCGCCATCCGCGTTGTGCTCAACGAGAAGGACCGCGGTATGGAAAAAATTAGGATCGCGGAGGTCGGGATCAGCCAGGAGAAGATACCCGGTGAGATACTTCGGCAGTTTTTCCTTTTCCATGGCCTACGCCGCTCCTCATGCGTACTTTCATTCAGTATACACGAGAAATGGCGATGCGCAACAGAGAACACCTTCTATACAGAGCGGTGGAGCAAGATCCCAGGGTTTCCACATGCCTTCGCGTGAACGAGTTGACCTCCGTCCACTGGAGCGCTACTGTTTATTCCGATGGAAATAAAAACCGTAGATAAGGCTCTCGATATACTGGAATCATTCACAGGAACGGATACGGAACTCGGCGTGAGTGAACTCTCCCGCCGGCTGGGGATCAACGCCACGTCCGTCTACAAGATCCTGTCGACACTGAAGAAAAGAGGATACGTCAGGCAAGAAAACCCGAAAGGAAAATACCGTCTTGGTATCCGCGTATTCGAGCTCGGCTGCGTATTCCAGGATCAGAGCTCCCTCATCAAGACCGCCCGCCCCTTCCTGGAAAAGCTCGGCCGTTCCTGCGGTGAAACGGTGAATCTCGCGATCCTCTCTCCCGATATGAAGGAGATCCTCTACGTGGACAAGATTGAAAGCAAAGAGGTTCTTAAAACGGATATCCGCCTAGGCACCCGTCTTCCGGCCCATTGTACCGCCCTTGGAAAGGCAATCGTCGCGTTTCTCCCTCAGGAAAAGTACACGGAGGTATTTCCAGCGGGAAAACCGCTTCAGCGTCTTACGGAACACTCGATTCCGGATCCCGAGTGCTTGTCCGGCTCGCTCGAGTCGGTCAGAAAAAACGGATACGCGGTCGACAACGAGGAATTCAAGCATGGGGTCCGATGCGTGGCTGCCCCGGTAATGGACAGAAAGGGAATGGTCACCGCCGCGGTGAGCATAACCGGCCCAGCCTCTCGTTTGACAGCAGATCGGATAGAGGGGCTGGCCTGTCAAATAAAAGAAACCGCACTGCTGTTATCAAAAGCTCTGGGTTTCTTCTATCGCTGTTCCGAAGATTGAAAAATCTGTGCCAGAGAGCTTAGGGGGGTGAGGTTTTTCAGCAGTAAAGCCCGTTCTCGGCAGGCTGGCAGCCGGATTCGGGGGAGGAAGACCCGTATCTCATTGGGGGACCATATCTCTTCGCTGTACATCGGAACAGTAAATATCTCTTGACAGCATAGACTATAATCCGCCACTCTTGGGCAATGGAACTCTCAAAATGGATGAACGGCTCGCTGCACTCGCTCGTGAAGAAGCTATCTGAAAACATCAATTCTTCTTATCATATAGAAACGGAGGATGACCTCTCTCTATCGGGGCGTATCGAAATCTACGAGATCCTCGATAACTTTCTCTCTGTTCTCTTTCCCGGCGCCTACAGCAAGACAAAAGTGGAAAAGGAGGATCTCTCCTTCTTCATCGACGATATCCTCAGGCACGCCGCATTCGGGCTTCTCAAGCACACCCGAGAGGTCCTCAGGTTTTACTGCAAGGACAAGCACTGCGAGACCTGCAACTGTGAAGAGAGGGCAAACGAGGCCGTGGTAGATCTAATGGAAAAACTCCCCCTCGTCAGAAAGATCCTGCTTCAGGATATCAAGGCGGCGTACGAGGGGGATCCCGCTGCCACATCATTCGACGAGATCGTGTTCAGCTATCCCGGCATCGAGGCGATCGCCACCTATCGGATCGCCCATATTCTGTACGAGAAAGAGATCCCCATCATTCCCCGAATCATGACGGAGCGAGCCCATTCCCGGACCGGAATCGATATCCACCCGGGAGCCAAGATCGGCCCGGGATTCTTCATCGACCATGGAACCGGGGTGGTCATCGGCGAGACATGCAGGATCGGCAAGAACGTCAAAATTTACCAAGGAGTTACGCTGGGAGCGCTCTCCCCCTTCGACCGTGAGGGAAAGCCGCGCAAGGGCGAAAAACGCCATCCGGACATCGAAGACGATGTGATCATCTACGCGAACGCGACCATCCTGGGGGGAAAGACGGTGATTGGCAAGGGGGCCATCATCGGGGGAAATACGTGGATCACTGACCCGGTTCCACCAGGATCGCTCATATACAATAAATAGTTTTACTTAGTGTCCGGAAGCTTATGGGGGAAGAGGTAGCATCGCGCAACGAGGCTGAATAG
>CAZPZF010000200.1:0-4155 GCA_964590705.1 uncultured Spirochaetales bacterium
GCTTCGGACTTCGATATGATCCTCTTCGTACGGATCGTCGCGTGGGTCCTGACGATTCCCAGCGTACCCCAGGTGGTCGCGTATGGCGATAGGCCGTACGCGCTTCTCGGGATGTTCTTCTCGAGCTTGTCGATCCATCCGAGCCAGTAATCCTCGAGGTTCCTTTTGCACCACCTCACCACCTCGCTTTCCGAGATCGTTACGTCAAGCGTATCCCGGCCCCGCGCGACCAAGGCCCTGTCCTTCAGGTAGCTCCAGGTTATCGGATTCGCGGTGGAGGCGTGGGAAGGGTACAGGTCCTTGTCAAAGGCGTACGGAGCGGAGACGTAATCCGGATGCTTAAGCAGATCCTGGCGGGTCAGGTAGACGCCGTCGAGCATCGGGTTTGGAATCTCCTTAGGAATCGCGCGGTGGATCTCCGCGAGCATGGCGAGGCTGGTCTCGTCCCACGCGGTTTCGGAAACGATCGCGAAATCGATATCGCTCCTGCCCGCCTGGAAATCGCCGTCCGCGATCGAGCCGATCAGATACAGATCCTTCTGTCTCTCCGGGAGGAGCGTGTCGAGGAGGTCGAGGTACAGGGTGACCGCCTCCTCCACGATGGGATGGTATTTCCGGTAATCGATCCTCTTCAGCGTCATGACCGTTTCTCGATTCTATCCTTTCCGGCTGTTTCCCGCAATGGAATCCGACCGTCCTACTGTGGAATGCCGTACAGGGAACGTATGGCCCGCTCCTCCAGATGGAACACCCGCAAGTCGTCCCTCTGTCGTGCGCCGATTCTCCGGTAGAACTCCTTGGCCGATTCGGTCCAGGAGATGCAGCACCACGCGATACCGGTGCAGCCTCGTTCCTCCGCCGCCGAGGCAAGGGCTTTCATCATGAGGGTACCGAGCCCTTGCCCACGGTGATCTGGCTTCACGTAGATGTCCTCGATATAGAGACCCTGTCGCCCGGTCGTCGTCGAAAAAGTGGGGTAGAAAAGGGCATAGGCCACAGGCTCATCGTCGCAGAATCCCATGATCGCCTCCGCGGCGTGGAGGGAGAAGAGGGCTTCATGGAGGGTGTCCGCGTCGATGGTGACCTCGTCCAGACGGCGCTCATACTCGGCCAGTTCCCTGATCAGCCCGAGGAGCTGTTCCGTATCCTCGGCGGTAACGCTGCGGATACAGGCACCGTCGTTCACGAAGATGCTTTCCTCTGACATCGATTCAACCTCCTCCATGGCGATTCAGCGTTCCGCCGTTTTCAGTGTTTCAGCGGAGAGTCGCGAGGATCGTCGCGCGGGTCACGAGATACTGGCCGGAGACGAGGAGCGAACCGCCGAATCCGATCAGCGCGAGAAGCATCGGCCTCGTTATCTCGAACCCGAATCCAAACATCGATCGTAGATTGTCAGTGGTGTACGGATCGTTCAAGGCGATCACCGCTGATGCGAAACAGACGAGGATCATTACCATACCGGTGAAGAGGGACGCTCTCTTCGCTAAAAGCGGTCGCCGCTCCATCGCGGTATTTTCCGTGAGGATCCTCTTTCCCCAGTAGGAGCCGGCAGGCAGGGCGAGGAGAATATTGAAAACGGGCACTCCCATGAACAGTCCGAAAATTCCGACATTGTAGGCGAGAAAGGCCAGGATCACGAGAAGTCTCGGAAGGGAGTAGATTCTCTGGAGCGCCCTTCGCAGGAAAAACACGTCGAGCGCGAGGCCGCTTCCAAGGCCGACCGTCATATACGCGGCCGGCGCCCCCTTCTGCCTGCACGGATTGAACCAGAGGAAGACCGCGAAAACGCCGAGGACGAGTGGCGGGAGCAGTCCGAGCATGATACCGAACAGAACGCGGTCAAAGGTTTTCGTCGATCCCATTGCGGGAATTATGCGCAGGTTTCGCGGATGAACGCAAGCGACAAAGATGTTTTCCATGATGCTCCCCGTTTTTCCCTTGACGGAAAAGAGAAACCGTTCCTATAATTTTCCACGTATCGGCGTACAAAGGGCAGAGAGAAATCGAATACCGATAAAACACGCATCCGTAACGCCGCTTTCCGCACCAGTCAGGCACCTTTGAATAAACGCATCGGCACCGCATCGCTTCAGCACGACATTTCTCGAAAACCATGCTTTGCAGCGAAATAGTTTTAAGGAGGGATCTATGAAACATTTCAGCAAAGTGCTCTTCTGCGTGTGTCTTGTCCTGTTGTTCCTGACCGTTCAGTCGATGTGGGCGGCCGGCGGAAAGGAGGAGGCGGCAACCGGTAAAGTGATACGGATCGGGTACACCGCGCCGTTCACCGGGGCCGCGGCCGAGCTCGGCGTCAACGGCTGGCGAGGAGTGCAGCTTGCCCTGGAGGATATCAACGCGACCGGCATCCGGGTCAATGGAGAGATCTATAAACTGGAGATCGTCCGGTACGACAGCGTGTGCGAACCGACCCAGGCGGTTTCCAACGTGAGGAAGATGGCCATGGAAGACAAGGTCGTCGCCATCCTCGGCGACCACTGCTCCTCCTGCTGCATGGGCATCGCCCCCCTGTGCGACGAATTCAAGATCCCGGGAATCACGATCGAATGCGCGGCTGACGCCGTCACGAGCCCCGGACACGATTTCTTCTTCCGGATGAGACCGTCCATGGGACTGATTTCCCCTCTTCTCACGCCGAAGATCGCGAGACTCTACAATCCCAAGAAGATCGGTTTCCTCTGCGTCAATGACGACTATGGCCGCTCCTTTGCCCAGGGATTCAAGGAGAATTTCGCCAAGATCGGTGTTCAGACCGTTGTCGAGATCTACTTCGAGCGGGGCAGCACGGACTATATGGCCTTCCTGAACCAGGTCCGCGGCGCGAAACCCGATGTCGTTTTCTATGTCGGAACCACGCCGGAGGGAGCCATGATCCTCAAGCAGGCGCGTGAGCTGGGCATCACTCCGGGCATCAAATTCGTGGGTTCCGAGGAGATGAGCGAGATGGAGCTTCTGAATCTCGCGGGAGCCGACGCTGTCGAGGGGACCTACTCGGTTGCTCTCTGGGGAAGCGTGCCCCCTGAGCTGGAGAGGCGGGTAAAGGAAAAATTCAACGCCTCCATGCACTACGCCATTCTCTTCGGGTATGACGCCCTTACCGTCGTGAAAATGGCCATCGAGAGGGCGCAGTCTCTCGCCCCGGTGGCTATCCGAGACGCCATCAAGGCCACCGATTATCAGGGGCTCGAGGGGCGCATCAAGTTCGAGGATTTCGATAAATTCAAGAACCAGGGCAGGTACGAGCCCGCCTTCATCCTGTGGACGGGCGGCCAGCGCAAGGCCCAGTAAAAAAGGACCCTGAATACACTTCTCTCTCGTCCCGCCGGAGTCGCACGACTCCGGCGGGTGCGGGGAACAGTCCCATCGCAGCGGGAGGAGTCGGATATGTTCCTACAGCAGATAATAAACGGGATCATTATAGGCTCGTCCTATGCACTCATCGCCCTCGGGTTGAACCTCATCTGGAGCATTACGGACATCGCGGATTTCGCCCAGGGGGGCATATACGTCATTGCGGCCTATGCCGCGTACTTTGTGGTGACCGCGGCGAAAATGCCGTTCGTAATCGGCTGGATCTGCGCGATGATCATCGGCGGCGGTCTTTCCTATCTCATCGAACGCTTTCTGTACCGGAGGTGGACCGGCAGGAGCAGGATACAGCTTCTCTGCGCCATCGCCCTGTTCTTCCTCATGGCCAACCTGGCAATCCTCTTCTTCACGCCTAAGGCGAAGATATTTCCCGCCTATATTCAGGGGGCCATCGCCATCAGCGGCTTCACGGTCAGCTACCAGAGGATCGCAGTCCTCCTGGTATCCGCGGCGCTGTTCGTCGTCGTATTCCTGTTCATCATGAAGACCAAGATCGGAAAGGCGATTCGCGCCGCTTCCCAGGACCGTCTTGTCGCTGAAGTCGTGGGGATCAACATCCATACGGTCAACTCAACGGTATTCGTCATCGGCGGAATGCTCAGCGCAACCGCCTCGGTCCTGATCTCCCCTCTATATGCGGTGTTCCCGGCGATGGGAGATCTTCCCCTCCTCAAGTCGCTCGTCGTGGTCATCCTCGGCGGGTTCGGCAGCGTGGCGGGTGTCCTCGTCGGCGGTATCGGCCTCGGCCTGGCGGAAAGCCTGGGG
>CAZPZF010000200.1:4165-6326 GCA_964590705.1 uncultured Spirochaetales bacterium
GCGTCTACATTTCCTCGGCGTACCAGCACGGGTTCGAGTTCTTCGTCCTGATCCTCGTGCTGATGTTCTTCCCCAAGGGTCTCTTCGGGAGGGTATAGAAGATGTCAGACACCAGCAATCAACCGGCACTGAAAAGTTCAAATATCTCCTGGAAGAGGTTCATCGTTCCCGGCGTCATCCTCGTCATCCTTCTCCTGGCCCCCGCAATCGCCTCAGAGTACATCATCTACACGGCCATACTGGCCGTCCTGTACGCCACCCTGGCCGGGAGCTACGACCTCACGACCGGATACGCGGGACCCCTTACCTTCTGCCACGGCGCGTTCTGGGGCATCGGCGCCTACGCGTCGGCCCTCATGACTCTCCGGGCCGGGCTGCCTTTCTGGCTCGCCTTTCCCATCAGCGGGATCCTCGTGTTCGTGTTCGCCTTCGTCATCGGATACCCGGCGCTCAAGCTCAAAGGGCATTACTTCGCGGTCACGACCTTCTTCTTCGGGTATTTCGTATATCTCGTCATCCTCAACTCGGCCAAGCTCACCGGCGGGCCCATGGGTCTCCGGGATATCCGGCCGCCGGAGGGTTTCCTCGGGCTCAATTTCGCGAGCCTTAACGGCAGTTATTATCTGATCCTGTTCTTCGCGGTCGTTTTCCTCGGCTTCCTCTACTTCCTCGTCCACTCGGGATTCGGCAGGATGCTGATGGCCATCCGGGAGAACGAGGATCTCGCCGAGGCCACGGGCATCAACACGGCGTTCCTCAAGGTCCTCGCCTTCAGCATCGGCGCGGGGATCGCGGGGCTGACCGGCAGCCTGTTCGCCCATTTCTTCCGTCTCCTTCATCCCACGACCTTCGCGTGGATGACATCGGAGATGATCGTGATCATGGCCCTGGTCGGAGGCCTCGGAACCCTGATCGGGCCCATCATCGGGGCGTTCATCGTGACCTTTATCCTGGAGATCATGCGTTTCGCCCCGGAGTTCAGGTACATCATCTGGTCCCTCGCCCTTATCGTAATCCTTCTGATCGAACCCGCCGGACTCATGGGCGTTGTCCGCAGGTTCCAGAGGAGGAAACGATGAGCACCCTGCTTGAAGCAGTCAACCTGAGAAAGGAGTTCGGGGGGGTCGTTGCCGTGAACGACAACACCTTCGTGGTGGAGGAGGGCAGCCGTGGCGGCATCATCGGACCCAACGGCGCGGGCAAGACGACGTCATTCAACATGATCTGCGGCGCCCTGAAGCCCACCAGCGGAAAGATCCTCTTCCAGGGAAGGGAGATCCAGGGATTGAAGCCCCACAAGGTTTCTCGGCTCGGAATCGGCCGCACCTTTCAGAATGTCCGCGCCTTCGGCGCGCTCACGGTCTACGACCATATCCTTACCGGGATCCTCGCCCATGATTTCAGGCTGGTCCTCTCGAAAGAACAGTACGAGCGGGCGGACAAGATCCTGGAACTCTGTCATCTGCAGGATCAGCGGAACAAGATCGTCGGGGATCTCACCATCGCCCTCCAGAGGAAGATCGAGCTCGCCACCGCCCTTGGAACCAGGCCCAAGCTCCTCCTCCTGGACGAGAACATGGCGGGTCTCACCTATGTGGAGATCAACGAGACCCTGGAACTTCTCCGCAAGGTGAACGGGGAGATGGGGGTGACGCTAATCGTCGTCGAGCACATCATGAAGGTCATCATGGAGCTCTGCGAGAAGATCATCGTGCTGAACTACGGCAGGAAGATCGCCGAAGGACCGCCCAAGGAAGTGGCGAACAACAAGGAAGTGATCGAGGCCTACCTCGGGGAGGAAAGCGAACATGCTTGAGGTGAAACAACTGATTTCCGGATACGGCGGCATACAGGTCCTCTGGGACGTTTCCCTCGAAGTCAAGGAAGGGGAGATCGTGGCACTCGTCGGGGGAAACGGCGCGGGAAAGACGACCACCCTGATCTCGATCGCCGGAATCCTGCGTAAAATGGGTGGGGAAGTGCTCTTCGAAGGAACGCACATCGAGGGATTCCCCGCCCACAAGATCATCACCCGGGGTATAGCCCTCGTTCCGGAGGGACGGAGAGTCTTCCCGTACATGACGGTACGCGAGAATCTCGAGATGGGCGCCGTTACGGTCAAGGACGCTGCGAAGGTGCAGGAGAACATGGAATGGGTATT
>CAZPZF010000201.1:0-6319 GCA_964590705.1 uncultured Spirochaetales bacterium
CTACCGCCCCGGTTCCGTGATACATTTGGATTCGGACACTCATGGAGATGGGGCGCGGGTCGCCCAGGGAGACGGTATGGGGAAAATGGTCTGTGCATACCGGGCGTTTCCTATCCTCGCTGCAGTTTCCTCCTTGGCGCTCGTTTTAGGGTGCGACCTCGGCCTGTTCTTCAGGTCCACGGAATGCCTCGACGTGGCCGATGTCGCGGAAGCGGCTGCCACCGACATCACGGTCACCGGGACGAAGTGGCTCTACCAGCTCCAGAACGCGGATCCCGATGAGATCGCGGCCACGGATTTCGATATCCTCGTCATCGACTATTCCAGGGATGGCTCCGACGCTGGACGGTACACGTTGACCGAGATGGAGACGATGAAAACCTCGGGGACCTCCCGTCAGGTCCTCGCCTACCTGAGCATCGGAGAAGCCGAAGACTACCGATACTACTTCGAGGAGGAGTGGACGGCGACCCTTACAGGACAGCCCGCGGATGACGCCCCGGACTGGCTCGGCCGGACCAATCCAGACTGGGCTGGAAACTACAAGGTGCAATACTGGTCAGAGGAGTGGCAGGAATTCGGCCTCTACTTCCTCGACACTATCATCGACGACGGTTTCGACGGCGTGTATCTGGACATCGTCGACGCGTGGGAGTACTGGTCGGACGAGGGGAACCGCGAAGGGTTCTCCCTTGAACCGGAAACCGCGGCCGCCCGGATGATCAACCTCGTGAAGCGGATCGCCCGGTACGCCAGGGTGGAGCGCGGAATGACGGGTTTTCTCGTGTTTCCGCAGAACGGGGAGCGTATCCTCGACTACGACACCGGGCTCGAGGGAAACGCCGAGGGCGACTTCCTCGCCGTCATCAGCGGGATCGGCGTGGAGGATCTCTTCTACAACGAGGATGAGCGCCGCTCCGACGAGGAACTGGCCTTGCGGCTCCCCTCCCTTGAAACGATCGCTGAAACGGGAAAGAAGGTTGCCGTGGTGGATTATGTGGACGACGGCTCGGAGAGCGTGGAGAATCTGGAACGGATCGCCTCCTTCCTTGCTCTCGCCGAGGAGGCGGGATTCCTCCCGTATGTCGCGCTCATGGACAGGGAATTGGACTGCATCAACGGGACCGGTGACTGAAATGAGCGAAGAAATAGTCGAGCTGCGGGATGTCTCGAAACGCTACGGACGCGAGATCATGGCCCTGAACGGGGTGACCCTCTCGATCCCGCGGGGAGTCATTTTCGGGCTCCTTGGGCCCAACGGTTCGGGCAAGACAACCATGCTCAAGATCATCGTCGGCATCCTCCGCGATTTCTCCGGCAGTGCCTCCGTCGCCGGTTTCCCCCTGCCGTCCCGGATGACCGCTGGACTGATCGGTTACATGCCTCAGACCTACGCTCTGTACGAGGATCTCTCGGTCTTCGAGAACCTCGACTTCTTTGCTGCCGTAAACGGCCTACGGGGCCGAAGGAAGCGGATCCGGGAACTCGTCGGGATCCTCGAGCTCGCAGACAAGATCGACTCCCCCATCCACGCACTGTCCGGCGGAATGAAACAGCGAGTTTCGCTGGGATGCGCTATGGTCCACGAACCCGAACTCCTCCTCCTCGACGAACCTACGGTCGGCTTGGATCCCCGCTTGCGCAGGGAATTCTGGGGTCATTTCAGGGAGCTGGCGGACCGCGGAAAAACCATCATCCTCTCGACCCACTCCTTCGACGAGGCGCGATACTGCGATACTCTGGGATTCCTCAGGCAGGGAATAGTCACCGCGGTCGGCGGGATCGGCGAGATACTCTCCCAGGCGGGAACCACTGATTTGGAGGAGGCCTATATCCGTTTCGTGCCGCGGGAGGGAGGGGACAGATGAACATCCTCTTCGTTTTCCGGAGAATCATGAGGCAGTTCAAACGCGACCCTCGGACTCTCGCGCTTGTCTTCCTCGCCCCCCTGGTCATCATGGTCCTTTTCTATTTCCTCTTCGTAGGCGGCCTTGAGACACGGATCAGGATCGGGCTCCACTTTCCAGACCCGGAAGACGACCTGGCGCGGAATATCGTCCTGGCGCTCTCGGATCAGGAGGGGCTCGACGTCATCGTGCTCGAAAACGACGATCTTACCGCCGAACTGGACACGAACCGGCTCGACGCCGCCGTTTCCTTTCCCCCGGGCTTCAGGTCCGCCATCGGGAAGACGGGAAAACTCGTCTACGAGGCTGTCCTGGAGGGATCCAGGACGGGAATGGCCGAACGCCTCGACGCCCTGATCGAGGGGGGGATCATGCTCGGCATGCGCCGGATGATCCGTCTTCCCGGGCCCCTGCTCAACCTGGAAGTCACCGGGAAACTCGCCTACCGCTACGGGACAGAGGAATTCCGCTTCATCGATCATATCACGCCCGCGTACATCACCTTCTTCCTCTACTTCGTCTCCTTCATCTTGACCTGCGTCTCCTTTCTCCGCGAGCGGTCGTCCGGAACCCTGGAACGTCTCCTGGGATCCCCGATCGGAACAGCGGAACTGGTCACGGGCTACCTCCTCGCCTTCTTCATCCTCTGCGCGCTCCAGGGCGCAACGCTCCTCCTCTTCTCCGTCTACCTCTTGGGGATCAAGACCTCGGTAAGCATCTGGCACGCCCTGCTACCCCTGCTTCCGACAGTCCTGGCAGGGGGC
The DNA here is from genome assembly GCA_964590705.1 of uncultured Spirochaetales bacterium. Classification (GTDB taxonomy): domain Bacteria; phylum Spirochaetota; class Spirochaetia; order CAZPZF01; family CAZPZF01; genus CAZPZF01. The sequence goes on from CAZPZF010000201.1 coordinate 2,672, forward strand.
ACCATGGGGAGCTTCTGCTCCACCCTGGCGCGAAACGAGTTCCAGGTCATCCAGTTCGTCCCCCTCGTCATCATACCGCAGGCGCTTCTCTCCGGGATCCTCTTCGATATCGAAGCGATTCCGCAGCCCCTGCGAGCCCTCTCGTACGCTATGCCCCTCACCTATACGAACGATCTACTGGAGAACATCCTCGTCCGGGGCAAGCCGCTCCTCGAATTGTGGCGCGATTTCCTCGCACTCGGCGGCTTCCTGGCCTTCTTCATCCCGCTCTGCTTCATGGCCGCGAATACCGCCCATAGGGCTGCCAAGAGGACGCGCTGACGGCGCTGTTTATACGCGCCGGATGCGCTACCGCGAACATCGACAGACAGCGGTGTTCCAAGCTCTCGAGGGGCCTTGACTGACGTCTGTAATTCCCATATCTTTATCCCGCAATGAAAAGAACACCCATTTAGATCTTTGCCTACTCCCCGGAAAAGACATGAGGGTCGGCCCGGCGCGTACCGATCTGCCCTGCCGATTCGAACCTCGGTACTCATCTACCGAAACACCGATACGAGAGATATATCTATGAACAATATCCAGAGAGAAATAGCGCGAAGACGGACCTTCGCGATCATCAGCCACCCTGACGCGGGAAAAACCACTCTTACCGAGAAACTCCTCCTCTTCGGCGGGGGAATCCAGACGGCCGGGGCGGTGAAGTCGAACAAGATACGCAAGACAGCGACATCCGACTTTATGGAGATCGAGAAACAGCGCGGTATCTCGGTGGCAACAGCCGTCATGACTTTCGAATACAGCGGCCTCATCATCAACATACTCGACACGCCGGGACACAAGGACTTCGCTGAGGACACCTATCGGACCCTTACGGCGGTTGACAGCGTCATTCTTGTCGTGGACTGCGTCAAGGGAGTCGAAGAGCAGACCGAGAAGCTGATGAACGTCTGCCGAATGCGGAACACCCCGGTCATCATCTTCGTCAACAAGCTGGACCGCGAGGGAAAGCGTCCCTTCGAGCTCATGGACGAGCTCGAGGCAAAGCTCGGGATCACTGTCCGGCCGCTGACCTGGCCCATCGGCATGGGCAGATCCTTCAAAGGGGTCTATAACCTCCTCGAGCGTAACCTCTACCTATTCAATCCCGGCAAGACTGTTGTCGAGAACGACCGGCTCTTCATCGAGGATCTCTGCGATCCTCTTCTAGACCTCAAGGTCGGGAGCGAAGCGGCCCAGCTTCGGGAAGACACCGCCCTTATCGACGGAATCTATCTTCCCTTCGAAACCAACGACTACCTTGGAGGAACCGTCGCCCCGGTTTTCTTCGGCAGCGCCCTCAATAACTTCGGTGTGAGGGAACTCCTCGAGACCTTCGTCCGGATAGCTCCCCCGCCGGGCAAACGGGAGACCTCGACTCGTCTCATCCAGCCCGAGGAGGAATCCTTCAGCGGCTTCGTCTTCAAGATCCACGCGAACCTCGATCCGAGGCATCGGGACAGGATAGCCTTTCTGCGGGTCTGTTCGGGCAGGTTCGAGAAGGACCGTTTCTACCGGCATGTCCGGCTCGAAAAGGAGGTCCGCTTCTCCACCCCGTACAATTTCATGGCCCAGAGGAAGAGCATCATCGACGAGGCCTTTCCGGGAGATGTGGTAGGGTTGTATGACCGGGGAAACCTGAAGATAGGCGACACTCTTACCCAGGGAGAGGATTTCTCCTTCAGGGGGATCCCGAGCTTCTCGCCTGAGATCTTCAAGGAACTCATCAACCTGGATCCCATGAGATCCAAGCAGCTCGAAAAGGGGATCCTGCAGCTCACGGAGGAAGGAGTGGCCCAGCTATTCACGCAGGATATGGGACGAAAGAAGATCGTGGGAACGGTCGGCGAGCTTCAGTTCGACGTCATTCTCTACCGGCTCAAGGAGGAGTACGGCGCCTCGTGCCGATTCCAGCCGATGGAGTACACCCGAGCCTGCTGGATCACGTCCGATGACAAGAAGCTCCTGCAGACCTTCATCGCGATCAGGAACCAGAACATCGCCTGGGACCGGGACGGAAATCCCGTTTTCCTCTCACACTCCCAGTGGTGGTTGGACAAGGTGAGCGGGGATAACAAGGGCATCTCGTTCCACTCCACCTCAGAATTCAAGACCGAGCGGGCGCGGGAGCTGGCGTGAGAACGATCATGGCCGGGTTGAAGAGGAGGTAATCAGCCTTTCTTCCGCCGATCTCCACACGGTACAGGTAGGGCTTCTCCTCCTCCCTGATGACGAATTCCCGTTCCGGAACCTCCCGCTCGAAGAGCAGTTCCTCTACGAGAACCCATCCGGAAACGGTTCCTACGCGGATCCTGACGAGGAAGCGTTCCGTTGGAACCCCCTCGGAAACGGCGACCCTGCCGAACACGGAAAAGACGGGCAGGCTGCCGTAGAAGAGACGTCCCTCCTCATCGCGCGTGAATCGTTCATCCTCCGCCTCCTCCACCCCGTCTATCGAACGTGCGGGGATCCCGACCGTCAACCCGCCGTAACGCGCCAACGTCACGGACATGAGCGAGGAAGCCGGAACTGTAATCGTGAACTCGGAGCCGAGGCCGGGCCGGTTGACCAGGCTCAGGGCGCCTCCCGCTATCTGCCCGATCCTCCGGCGTACCAGGTCCAGCCCGACGCCGCGCCCGGAGAAGGGGGTCGCCTCGGTTTTCATGCTGAAACCGGGATGTGAGAGCACCGCGAGAACGTCCCGCCTCTCCGCCTCCGCGGCGAGGCCCATGCTCCTCCCCCGTTGGAGGATCGCTTCCTCGTCGATTCCGCTCCCATCGTCCCTGACCGCGATGACGAGCTTCCCCTGGGCGGAAGATGACTGGATCGTGACAGTGCCCATGCGCGGTTTTCCCCTCCGCTCCCGTTCCTCCGGGCTCTCGATCCCGTGATCCATGGCGTTTCGTATCAGATGGACGAGGGGGTCGAACAGGAGGTCTACGATGCCTCGGTCGATCTCCAGATCGCCCCCGATGATGTCCAGGACCCCCTCCTTCCCGAGCTTGCGGGAGAGATCCCGTACCAGGCGGTGCAGTTTCGACAATTCGTCGCCGATGCGTACCACGCGCATCGCCCGAGCCGCGTCGCCTATGCGCTCGGAAACCTCAGCGATCCGAATGAGACCGTCGTGAACCGCGACATCCCCTTTTCTCGAAGCTATGGAGCGGACCAGGTACTTGAGTTCGTCGATGTCGCGCAGCAGGTCGTCGATCTTCGCTGTCTCCACGCGGAGAACCGCGCCGCCGCCCTGCGAATCTGCCGTTTCACGGGCTTGGCTCATTTCTCCAGGCGGACCGAGGAAGGTCGCATAGTCGAGGGCCGCGAGCTGAATCTTCTCGATCTGGTCGAGGGTCACGGCGCGGTAGATGGCCGTCTCGTCGACATTTGTCGTAAAGCAGATATCCAGCCGGTCGATCTCGGTTTCCCCTTCCAGGGGGGGATCGACCCGTATGACGGTCACGAGCTGCTCGAGATTATTCAGCACGAGGTAGGCCTTGGCGAATTTCATCGGCGCCGCGGGATCGATGTCGCATACGAGACGGTACATCCTTTCCCCGCGGTCGCGGGCCTCCGCCAGCAGGCTCTTTTCGAACGAGCTGAACCCGATGG
>CAZPZF010000202.1:0-6295 GCA_964590705.1 uncultured Spirochaetales bacterium
CTGTTCCAGACACAGGATCCGGATGTCCGAGTCCTTGATCCGCAGGAGTGAGCGGAAACCCTCCATCGCCGCGGCACTTCCCCTGTTTTCGCCTCTCATCCTAAGCCTCCATTGCCGTTTGTCCGTATCCGAAAATCCACAATCTTCCGGACACTGGATAGTCGTTTCGTTCCCACATCCCGTGTCATGTTCATCTGCCCGCCGCGAGTCTCTTCCCGATGCTCTCCTTGATCTCCCGTTTTCCCGGCGAGTCGAGGTCGATGACGCCTCTCTCGACGATGAAGCGCGCGGCGGGGAGGAGGATGTTTTCGGGAAGGCCGGCGATGATGTCCGCGAACGGTTTATGCGCGGCCTCCGAGATTTTTCCGAGATCCTCGCGCGACTCCCGCTGCGGTTCCCTCCGCTGTTCGGGGTATCCCGAACCCCATTCGACCTCGAAGAGACGGTCGAAGATGAAGCGCAGGTTCATCTCGCCTGCCCAGCCAAAGCCTTGGTTGAGGGCGAGAGCCACGCAGTTCCCCGCGTTGATGCGGCCGAAGAGCCATGCGTCTAGGGGAGAGAGAAGGTGCCCGCACATCATGCCCGGGTACTGAAGGACAGAATTGAGGTACCCCTGCCCGGTGCCGCAGCCGCCGATCACCAGGTCGACGACCTCCAGGTGGATGAGGATCGCGGAGATGAGTCCCGTATGGGTATAGAGAAGCTGGGGTTCGTCATCCTTCTTCGTCATTCCCGCGTTGATGACCGACAAACCGCGTCCCTCGAGCGCGGCGATGATAGCACCGTTCCGCTCGACGGCGCTGACTTCATTCACGACAGCGACGTTCATATCCGCTCCTTTCGCCATGCCCGTCCCGCAGCGGGAACAGGCGGGTGACACCAGCGTTGATCATTACAGCCCGATCCGGTGGTGTTCTTTCTGGACTTCTTCGCACCAGTTTCCGACGTTCCAACTCCCGTACACCCCAAGGCCGCCAAGTTCGTCGTCTCCCATGTAGACGGGAACCGTGACAACGGAAAGCCCCTTGTAGGCCCAGGCCCGTTCCAACGATTTTCGAAGAGCCGCGGGATCGTACCCGCCGTGGAGAGAGAGGATTCCTTTTACCGCGCCGGCCAGGGCTACATAATCGGTTTCGACCGCGTCCCGCGTCTTATAGCGGTTCCCGTACTGCGCGTTCTGAAGCCCGGCGATCGCCCCCATGCTTCGGTTGTCGAAGATGACAAGGCAACCCCTTGCCCCGTGTTCCACCCCATCGAAGAGGATCTGAGGATTCATCGTAAAACTGCCGTCCCCGCTGAACGCGAAGGTGTAGACCGGCCTGTCGGCGACCGCGGTGCACAGGAGGCCGCTCGCCGCGAGACCCATATAGGAGGCCCCGGTGTCTGAGAAAGTGAAGCCGGGTTCCTCGTCCTCGACGATCTGAAAGCCGTTGGCCTGGACATCTCCAGCGTCGAAGTAGCGGGCTGCCCCTTTCTCAACCGCGAATCGGTATACGGTTTCGATGGCCGCCGGTTGGGTGAGTACTGACCGGCCCCAGACTGGGTCCACAAGGGTCGGATTGTCAACGCGTTTTTTCTTATACGCCTGCCATTCCGCCTTCTTACGCATATTCTCCTCGAGCCACGTCGACGGAGTCTTCGTCGCCGTGAAACCGGCCTTTCTGAGATGTTCGCTCCAGAGCTGGAGGTTCATCTTGGCGTTCCCGACCACCGCGACGGACCTGTTATAGTGGCCCGCGTCGTCCGACCGCGTATTGAAATTCACGACTGCCCTGGCTTTCTTCCACGCGGTTCCGGAGCAGTCCCACTGGCAGACTCCCCTGGCTCCCACCACCACGACAAGATCAGCCTCGTTCATCGCGTGGTTGCCGCAGATGCTTCCCTTGGATCCTCCGACCGCCATCAACCGACGGTTGGAGTATGGGACCACGCCGGCCATCTTGGCGCCGGGAACGAGGACCGCGTCCAGGAGCTCCGCGATTTCGGCGAGTTCCGGCCCGCAGTCTGCGGCTCCCCCGCCGAATTTGATCGTGATTCGACCTGCGTCCTGAGCAAGGGAAGTCGCCCGCGAGAAGACTTCCGGATCAGCGCAGTAAAGCGGAGGGAAGCGGGGAGGTTCCGGCAGCTCGAGCAGGTTGCATTCGCGCATCACGGCTGGCTGGACGTTCATAGGAAGGAGAAAGAAGAACGGCGCCGGGAATTCCGGGTTACATACCGTAGTGCTTCCTTTCCGCAGAGCCGTAAAGACCGATTCCGGTGTGTGGATCTGGTAGCCTGCGCTCATGGTGTTTACGAGGGAGAGAAATCCTCCCTGCTTCCCCCCGGGGATCCGCTGCATGTTCGGCCCTTCGTCGTGCGTCGTTTCATCTCCAAATATATAGTAGATCCCGATCCCATTCGATGCCGCCGCGATCGAGCCGGCGAAGGCGTGCAGGGCTCCCGGCCCGATGGAAGTGACGACGGCGGCGGTTTCCCCGTAATGCCACTTCAGCATGACAGCGCAGTGTGAAGCCTCCGTTTCGTTGCGCAGATTCCACATCTTGAGAACCCCGGCCCTTTCGTACCAGGACAGGACCTCTCCAAGCGCGGTACTTCCATGGCCGAAGACCCCGACGTATTTACGAACCCCCTGGTTCAGGAGCCCGAGGACGAGGGCTTCAGCCGTCGTGACGGCCTGGAATTGGGCGATTTCACCGGCCTCTACCGCTTTCCGGAGGCTTCCGTGTCTCGCGATCGCCTGCGCGCGTTGTTCCATTTCATGGGCATCTCTATTCATTTTCGGTTACCTCTCGTGACTGAGTTGATTCCGGGACCCCACAAAAGGGGCGGATGCGGCAGATGCTACAGATTGTTGTTGATTGTACAATATAATTTCATGTAAGTCAATGAATATATAATAATGTTTGACTTATAGCCAACTTCATTGTACAATCAGCAAAAATAAACGAGGCGTGTGATACCATTGTGTCTCTTTACCGATCGCTTGCGCGGTCGAACCAGTTTGGAGGTGCTGAAATGAAAGGAAAAAAGGTAGTAGCAATCGCGGTCCTGCTTCTCCTGTGCGTGTCGGGACTCTTCGCGCGGGGCGGGGCTGAGCCGGCCGCGAGCGCCGAGCCGGAGGCGGCGGAACCTGTGCTGATCGCCTTTAGCGTGTCCACGACGAGCAACCCCTTCTACGCGACCATGGCGCAGGGAGTCAGGGACGAGGCCGCGGCGCTGGGCTTCGAGGTGATCATCCTGGACGCACAGAATAAGATCGAAAAACAGGTTGCCGACGTGGAGGACGCGCTAACGAAAAACATCCGCGTTCTTTTGATCAACGGAGTCGATGACGGGGCCAAGCCGCTCGCGCAGAAGGCCCTCGCAATGGGCATCCCCGTGATGGCCCTCCAGCGGAATCTGGGAGAGGAAAACGCCACAGCGTTTATCGGAACCAACAACGTCGTACTGGGTGAACAACTCATCCACTGGTATGCCAAGACCCTGAACGGCAGGAAGTCGAAGATCCTTATCCTCACCGGCACGCCGGGAGCTGCTTCCTCCGAGGACAGGATTAAGGGGATCAACAACGTGCTTCCCCAGTATCCCAACATCGTGGTGCTCGCCTCCCAGACCGGCTACTATGACAGGGCCAAGTCCCTCCCGGTAGCCGAGAATCTCCTGCAGCGTTTCCCCGAGGCCGAGGCGATCCTCTGCCTCAATGACGAGATGGCCATGGGCGCCCTCGCGGCCGCGACTTCCATGAACCGGACCGTGAAGATCACGGGCATGGACGCGAATCCGGACGCGCTCAAGGCGGTCGAGGAAGGCGGCATCTACATGACCATCGCCCTTCCCCCGTATGAGATCGGCAGAATCGGGGTCCAGTTCGCCCAACAGATCCTGCAGGGAGGCACGGTTCCCAAGCAGAAGATCATGGAAGTAAGCTTCGTGACCAAAGAAAATGTCGCCCAGTTCAAGAAGTAATCAGGAAAAAAGCGCACAAAGGGAATTCGGCGGCCCATGCGGCCGCCGGGATCCCCGGCCGCCGCGGCGGCTCCCGCCTCCCTCACGGTAGAGGGGATCTCTAAAGGGTTTCCGGGCGTGCAGGCGCTCGAGGATGTCTCGTTCTCGGTGAGGACAGGCGAGGTCCATGTCCTGCTCGGGGAGAATGGAGCGGGGAAATCGACCCTCCTCAAGATCCTGAGCGGAGCCCTCCATCCCGATTCGGGCCGGATAACCCTTGATTCGCGGGAGGTTCACCTCCGGGATCCGGGAGCCGCCGCGGCGGTCGGCATTGCCGCCATTTATCAGGAGCTGAGCCTCGTTCCCTGGTTATCCGTAGCGCACAATCTTTTCCTCGGCAGGGAACGCGTAGCCGGCCGTTTCCTCGTATCCGAGAACCGTCTTAATAGGAAAGCCTCGGAGGTGCTCGCCAGGCTCGGCGTTTCCATCGACCCGAAAGCGCGGGTCGGAACCCTCGGGATGGCGGAGCAGCAACTCGTCGAGATCTCGCGCGCCCTGTCGAGGAACGCCCGTTTCATCCTCATGGACGAACCGACCGCGTCGCTCACCGAGACCGAAATCGAGCTTCTCTTCCGGAAAATCGGGACGCTCAAGGAATCCGGGGTCGGCATCCTCTACATCTCTCATCGGCTGGAGGAGATCTCCCGCATAGCGGATCGGATCACGGTGATGCGTGACGGCCGCTCGGTCTACAGCGGACCTTCCGGCGAGCTCTCCCTCGCCGAACTGATAGCGCGAATGGTGGGAAGACCGATCGGGAACCACTATCCCAAGGAGCGGACAGTACCGGGAGAGGTCCTCATGGAGACGTGGCGGACTGCCGATGCGGGCGGCGGCGAGATCCCGTTCGTCCTCAGGTCCGGGGAGGTCGCAGGAATCGCCGGGCTCGTGGGCGCCGGAAGGACCGAGTGGGCGAGGAGCGTCTTCGGCGCGGAGATCGATCCCGCGATGAGAATCAGGATCGGGGGAAACGAGGCCGCAGTTCATTCACCGCGGCGTGCCCGCGATCTGGGAATGGGGATGGTTCCGGAGAACCGGAAGGAACACGGGCTTATCCTCGGGAGAACGGTTCGCCACAATATAACCATCACGATCCTGGACCGCATCTCGCGCGCCCTGGGGATCATCGACCGGGGGCGGCAGGGAGCGGTTTCTGCGAAGTACGTCGCCAAGCTCTCAATCAAATGCCCCTCCGACTCAGTCGACGTTTCCACTCTGAGCGGGGGCAACCAGCAGAAGGTGGTTTTGGCCAAATGGCTCGCTTGCGAGGGGCGGATCGTCATCCTGGACGAGCCTACCAGGGGCATCGACGTCGGAGCGAAACTGGAGATGTACCAGCTCATCAACGCTCTGTGCCGCGAGGGGAAGGGCGTCGTCCTCATCTCTTCCGACCTGCCGGAGCTCCTCTCGATGAGCGACCGGATCTACGTGATGAGGCAGGGGAACTTCGTCGCGCGGCTTTCGAGGGAAGAGGCGAGCCAGGAGAGGGTCGTCGAATACGCCTCGGGATTCGGCAGACAGACCATTTGATGCATGGTCCTGGAACGTCTCGGGAGGAGCCGCGGCTGGAGTCAGCGATAAGGAGCGGAAAAGGGGAATGATATGAAGCAGCAAGCGCGTATCACCAAGGTGCTTTCACGATACGGATCGTTCGGGGTGCTCCTCGTTCTGGTAGCCGCAATGGCGATCGCCAACGAGACTTTCCTGACCATTCCGAACCTGATCAACGTCGCGCGGCAGGTTTCCATCAACACGATCATAGCCGCTGGCATGACTTTCATCATCATCACGGCGGGGATCGATCTCTCCGTCGGTTCGCTGGTCGCACTCACCAGCTGCGTGGCCATGATCATCATCGATGCGACCGGGTCTTCTCTCCTCGGTATCTCGGTGGGTATCCTCCTCGGTGGGGCGGCGGGTGCGCTGAACGGGGCTTTCATCGCGGCAGCGGGCATCCCTCCCTTCATTGTCACATTGGCCGGTCTCACAATCTATCGGGGCATAGCCCTCATCATCACAGGCGGAACACCGATCATCAGGTTCGAGGGAGGGTTCCGGGTGCTCGGGCAGGGAGTCGTGGCGGGAATCCCGATACCGGTCATCATCATGGCTCTCGTGGTGGTGCTCATGCACCTTCTTCTGACCGGGACCTCGTTCGGCGCTCATGTGTACTCAGTAGGGGGAAACGAGGAAGCGCGCCGACTCTCCGGGATCAAGGTGAGCCGGGTCAAGTTCTCCGTTTACGTGATCGGGGGTATGTTAACCGCCCTTGCGGGTATGGTGCTGATGG
>CAZPZF010000203.1:0-6279 GCA_964590705.1 uncultured Spirochaetales bacterium
CGACCGTGGGATTCTCGTTTTTCATTCCGATCATCCTAAGGATCCGCAGAAACCATGGCGACGCACGGACCCTGACCAGTTTCATCTTGAAAAGATACGGAAGGCATTCGCGCGATCTCTTCTATGTCTTTTCAATCACGGTGGTTATCTATATCGTCATCGAACAGGCCGTCGGCGTCGGCACGATCCTCCACGCCTGTTTCGGGATGTCGTTCAGGCTCGCCGCGTTTCTCGTCGTGACCGTCATCGCCGTGGGTGTGGCCTACGGAGGACTCTCCTGTGTCGTCTTTTTCGACCTCCTCTCCTTCTTCATCTTTTCCGTCATCTTCATCCTGATCTGCGTCCGGATTCTTCCCGGCGTCGACTGGGCCGATATCGTCGGCGCACGGCCGGAGCAATCTGCCCGGTTCTTCACGGCGGGAGGAGCGCGGTACGCGCTCACCGCGGTGTTCGTGGCCGCGGGACAGGTCTACCTCGATCCCGGATACTACGCAAAGGCCATGGCGGCGCGGGACGGCCGGGTGCTTAGGCGCGGATTCCTCTTCGGAGGGGTCATCGCCTGGCTTCCCGTTTCGATTCTCTGCGCCTTCATCTTCGGTCTCTATCCGTTCGCGATCCTCTCCCCGGAATCCGGAACCGTCTACGATTCGCTCATCCACGTGATCGCGGTCCGGTACGACGCGCAGATTAGGCTTCTCTTTTCCACTCTAGTCGTGCTCGCCGGAATCACGACGGTAGCCCATTGCTTCATGGGGATCCTGAACATCCTCGCGACGGACTTCTATTCGGAGAGGATAGCGGGATTTCCCGCCGGCATAGGTGATGACGAGATGATAGAGCGGCGAAGGATCGTGTTCGGGCGGACGACGACCATCCTCCTCGGGCTTTTCTGCGCGCTCATCGCCATAGCCCTGGAGAACATATCGCTCCTCTCGCTCGATATCTTCAGCGGCATCTTCTTCGCCGCGCCGTGCGGCGCGCTCGTGATCGGCGTTTTCTCGCGGAGATGCCGTGATGTCGACGCGGTACTCTCCATCGCGCTGGGAATGATCGCCGGGTTCGGTGCCCTCGTCACCATAAGGGGAGAGGGCCTCGGCTGGTACTACGCCATCCTCCTCTCCTTTACCGTGCCGTTCCTATTCCTGGCGATTCTCGTTGCGGCGAGGCGATCCGGGAGCCTGGAATGAGATGAAGCGGAGCACGCCGTCGATCACGCGACGCTTGTCCGGGAGCCCCTCTCCGCCCCCGTACAGGCGTATCCTTTCGCGGTAATAGTCGGACGCGAAGGCGAACTGAATCATGAGGAAGAGGTTGTCCAGGCAGAAAGCGGTCATGCCCGGATCGATATCGGGAGGAAGCTCTCCCCGGTCTCTAGCCTCGGTCACCAAAGCCGTGTATCTGGACGCTGCCACCCCCTCCACGGTCCGGGAAAGGCCGATGGAAAGCGGTGCGAGTTCCTGGGTTGTCCAGCCGATGTAGAGCTGGATCAGTTTGGGATCCTTCAGGGAGAAATCGATCGCCGTATCGACGATCCTCTCGACCTTGGCGAGAAACGGCGCGTCCGTACCGAGAATCTCATCCAGAGAGATTTCCAGAAGATCATGGGCCTCGCGGATCAGGGTGAGGAATAGGTTCTCCTTGTTGCGGAAGTATTTGTAGAGCCCGCCCACGCTGATGCCCGCGGAACGGGCGATCCTGTCGATGTTCGCTCCGGCATAGCCGTATTCGGCGAACACCTCCTTTGCCGTATCCAGGATCCTCCTCTGCTTGTCCTGAGGCAGTCTGTCAAAGGTACCGGTCCAAAACCTGTCTTTATCCCGCGCCTTCGCCATGAAGGCAGTATACATGGGGAAGGAATCGAGAAAAAGGGGGGAAGGCTTCGGCTCGGATCCGGTAGATGTTCCCGCGTTTTCCCCACGGTTACCATGCTTCCATGTGCTCGTCACCGCGCGCCGTAACCGTCGGCCGCGGTCCTGTCCCCTGAAAGGATTCCAAGCGTGGAGGCAGCGACAACGCGGTTTCTTCCTGACGACTTGGCGAGGTATAGGGCTTGGTCCGCGAGCTTGAACAGGGCGGCCATGTCGATACTGTCCTCTTCTCCGGGCTTGCCATCCGCCGCGATCGTGAACGCCGCGGCGCCGGCGCTGATGGTGACCACCCTGCTGACGCTCGATCCGGCGTGCGGAATGCCGAGGGACTCCACCCGCGCGCGGATCCGGTCGAGCACGGCGACAGCCCCGGCCTCGTCGGTTTCGGGAAGCACGACGGCGAACTCCTCGCCGCCGTAGCGGCTCGGCAGATCCTTGGGCTGCCTTACCCCCTCGCCGATGGCCGTTGCGATCCGTTTCAGAACCTCGTCCCCTTCGGCGTGGCCATAGCGGTCGTTGTAGCTTTTAAAGAAATCGACATCGATGATTCCGCAGGCGATCGACCCCCGCTTGGGTGACGTCCGCTCGTTCAGCGCTCCCCTGGCGCCGTTCGCCTTGCGCTCGAGTTCGGCCAGAGTCTCATCCAGACAGCGGCGGTTGGGAAGGCCGGTCAGCCCGTCCGTGCTCGCCAGCCGGTCGAGCTCCCGCGTCTGCCTCTCGATCTTCTCCGTCAGCAGATGGATGTAGATGGCGAGGTCTCCGATCTCGTCGTGGCGCAGTGATTCGGGCGGTTCTTCTGCCGTGAACGACTCTGAGAAGCGCCGGAGGTAGTTCCTGATGGATTTGATCGGCATCACCATGAAACGACGGACGATGATCGAGGCTGAAAAACAGACGCCTATCCCTCCCGAAAGGGCGATGACGATGAACCAGATGAGGAGGGAGCGGGCGATGTTCCGCCACCGCACGGTTTTCCGGTAGTGCCAGTAGCCGATAACGTCGCCATTCGCATCGGCCACGGGATCGTAGGCGATGAACTGGGTCACGCCTTCAGATTCCTCTCTGCGAACCGAGGTTTCCATGGCGGGCGTAAAGTAGTTGGAGGGGAGATATTCGACGCTGAAGTCATCCCCGGGCGCAAACTTTTTGAGGAGCTCCGGGGTCAGGTATCGTGCGAAGACGAGGATGCCGTTCGGCGCGATTGTCCCGGTATCGTTGGTAATGGGCCAAGCCACGTAGAGCGCGTGGGAGTACCCGAACGACATGAAGCCCGATATCGGCCGCGGCGGTATCGTGCCGTAGTCGGGCGGGAAGAGAAGAGACTTCTGGGAATCGGAAAGATAGGTCGAGCCTCCCGCTTTGGTAACGCCGGGGAAGAAGACGTTGGCCCAGAGGACTTCGCCGTCTTCCGAGATCACGATCACGTTGTCGATCTTCTGGGTCGGAAACCACGTGGAGGGGTAGTTTTCCGACGGGTACGCGGGATCTCTCGAGTTGACATACTCGTAGGAGGTGATCCACTCCGCGTACGACTGGGTGATGCTGCGAAGCGCCTCCTCTTCACGCTCCATGAGGATGCGGAACTGGTCTCGCCTTCCCTCCAGATCCATAAGCTCGAGGGTGTCGAATTTCTCGCTGATCAGATACGAGGCGGACACGATCTGGAGGAGGCTGAACAGGGCGATGCCTGCGGCGATGAAGAGAGGAATGACGCGTTCCAGTGGCAAGTATCGGTACCGTTTTACCATAGGTCAAGTATACTCAAAAACGGGGATTGTTTCTCCGGAAACCGATCCCCAAGGAGTTCATATTGATCTGGAAGAGAGAGAGGAGAACGCGGTCACCCGGTTCCTTCCGGCTGCCTTGGCGGCGTAGAGGGCCTTGTCCGCAAACCCGAGGATCGTCTCCACCATCATCCCCTTCTCGGTCGACAATGACGCTGCCGCCGCCCCGGCGCTGATCGTCACTACGGGAGCCGCGGGGGAGGCATCGTGTTCGAGTGCCATCGCCTCCACTCTGGCGCGGATCCGTTCGAGCACCGCGATGACCCCATCCTCGTCGGTGTCGGGGAGGATGACGGCGAACTCCTCGCCTCCATAACGGCTCGCCGTGTCGTTCGGCCGGAGGATGCTTTCACGGATGGCATCAGCCACCCGCCGCAGCGCCTCGTCGCCCGCGGCGTGGCCGTATCTGTCGTTGTAGTTCTTGAAGTAGTCGATATCGATGAGCCCGCAGCCGATGAAACCCATCTTGGACGCGTCCCGCTCGTCCTCCTTATTCCTGGCGGGCCGGAACCGCCGCTCGAGATTGGCCGCCGAGATGCCGAGGCTCCTGCGGTTCGGCAGACCGGTCAGGCCGTCGGTGCATGCAAGACGGTCTAGTTCCTTCGTCTGGATCTCGATCCGCCGGGTGAGCCGGTTGACGTGTTCGGCGAGATCTCCGATCTCGTCAGGGGTCTCCGGGACGAGCGGATCCCCGGCGGTAAAGGTTTCCGAGAAGCTGTCCAGGTAGTCACGTATCCTCATGATCGGAATGACCATGCGCCGGTTGATGAGGAGCGAGGTAACGATGTATCCGACCGTCGAAGCGATGAAGGCGATGAGGATGTACCACGCCGCCATTGACCGGGCCTGGTTTTCCCATCTGCGGATCTTACGGAAGCGCCAGAAGCCGATGATGGAACCCAATGGATCCGGCACGGCGTCGTATGCCGCAAGCTCCTTGCCGTTGCCGCCGCTCTCCGTCCGGATTTTTTCGGGGTAGTCTGACTCCGCGGCCGATATCGGGATATAGCTCACGCCAAAGTCCTCTCCGGGAGACAACTCGGCGAGCAATTCCGGGGAGAGCGACCGGAGGAAGACGAGCACCCCGTTGGGAGCGCAGGTGCAGGTATCGTCCGTGATGGGCCAGGAGACGTATATGCAGACGCGGTCGCCGAATGACCTGAATCCTGAAATGGGGGTCGGCGGCAGCCGGCCGAAATCCGCGGGAAAGAAAAGCGGGTCGCAGGGATTCACCGTCAAACTCCCCGGAGGCCGGAAGCCGGTGGGCACTTCCTCGTTCGACCAGAGAATCTCTCCGGATGCGTTCAGGATGAAGACGAGATCGAGCTTGAATGTTTCCAGCCATGATTCTGAAAAAGAGCTTTCGATATAATCTTCATTCTGAGAGATCACGTAGTTGTACGTATCGCTCCACTCCGCGTATGATTTGGTGAGGACCCGAAGC
This sequence comes from uncultured Spirochaetales bacterium, assembly GCA_964590705.1. Taxonomy (GTDB): domain Bacteria; phylum Spirochaetota; class Spirochaetia; order CAZPZF01; family CAZPZF01; genus CAZPZF01. The sequence continues at coordinate 5,097 of CAZPZF010000203.1, forward strand.
GACTCGAGCTCCCGGTCCAGGAGGGTTCGAAAGATGATCCTCCTGCCGTGAAGGTCTCGGGCCTCGAGCACGGAAAATTCCCTGATCACGAGCAATGACGCGGACACCATGGCGAAGAGGCCGGCCGATGCGATTCCGAACGCGATGTTCCTGGGTATCCTCCTCTTGAGGGAAAGGCTCTGGCGATGCTCCATACATCCAGTATAGAGGGGTAACACAGTCAATGCAAAAAAGGAACCGCTGATTCCTATCCTCGTTTTCCGCTCCGGCTCCCTTGACACGGTCTCTCGCATCGTGCGATCATGCCGCATCGGCTGACTGACCCGGGTGTTCCCGTATGACCACGATAAAAACGCGGCCAGGCACCCGCGGCCGCGTGGTTTCGCGTTCACTCACCGCAATATCAACCTGTGTAACCCTTCGCGGGAAGAGTATCACAACAAAGAGAGCATCATGCAAAAGAAATCATTCCTCGACCTGGGCCTGTCCCGCGTTCTCCTAAAGGCGGTGGAGCGCCAGGGATATACGGTTCCCACAGATGTCCAAACGAAATCGATTCCGGAACTCCTTCTCGGCAGGGATATCCTCTGCACGGCTCAGACCGGGACCGGCAAGACTGCGGCCTTTGTCCTCCCCCTTCTCGATCTCCTGATGATGGAGCGGTTAGAAACGGACGCGCAGGAGAAAAAAGGCAGCGTGGAGAGAAACGGCGGAAGCGGCCGCCGGATCAATGGCGTGGATTCGATCGCCCGGCCTCGCGGGCTGATTCTCACTCCCACTAGGGAACTGGCGGTCCAGATCGATGAGAGCGTCGTGAACTACGGATACGGTTCCGGGATTCGGCATGCCGTCGTGTACGGCGGGGCGCCGAAACCCACGCAGGCGGCTCGGCTTCGTGCGTTGCCCGAGATCCTCACTGCCACGCCTGGCCGGCTCATGGACTTCATCGGGGAAGGGGTGGTCGATCTCTGCGATGTCCGGACTCTTGTGCTCGACGAGGCGGACCGGATGCTCGATATGGGCTTCATCCCCGTCGTGCGCCAAATAGCAGCCATGACCTCGGGGAGAAAACAGACCGTCCTCTTCTCCGCAACCATGCCTCGGGAGATCGAACTCCTCGCGAGAGAGCTCCTCGCCGAGCCGGAAAGCATCTCGATCGCCCCCAGGGAAGTGCCGGTTCCGC
>CAZPZF010000204.1:0-6200 GCA_964590705.1 uncultured Spirochaetales bacterium
GACCACATAACGGTCGACCGTTTCTCCAAACAGAAATTCGTGTCTTGCCAGGAGGACGATCGCATAGGACAGGATGAATTGGAATGCGGCGGTGAAATAATCGCGGTGAACGCGGATGCCCAGGAGTCCAGTCACGGCGAGGAGGAATAGGAGCGAGATCACGGCGGCTCGCAGGAAGGTCTTTTTTGTGCGGAACAGCCACGGGATCCGGAAGGCGACGAACGAAAGGGCGTACAATCCGGCGGCGAGGAGCGCGCACATGCCGAGGCCGGCAAAGGGAGAGGGGGGAGGGTGTCCCGACGGGTTGAGATAGATGGCGATGGTGATGACGGGAAAGGCGAGGGAATAGATCAGGCATCTCAGAACGATGAATCCACTCATGGTATACTGACACTATAGCAGAGAATGGCCGGGCCTCCAATGCTCGTCTGGGCGGGGAGGCGCGACCGGAGGAGGGTTCCATGTGCGATACGGGCTATGTTTCCCCCGCCGCTTCACGGTCTGGCCTCGGTCTGTTCGGAAAGAACTCCGACAGGAAACCGGAAGAGCCGCAGCATTTCCTCCTTGTAGGCAGGCGCACCCCGTCAACGGAAAGCAGGATCTCGGGCGGCCGGATCCTTCCGGTACCTGACGCGGGGTTTCCCTGCGCGCTCTCGGTGCCCTCGTGGATATGGGGAGCCGAGATGGGGGTGAACGGATACGGGGTAGCCATCGGGAACGAGGCGGTGTTCGGACGGGAAGCGGTCGACAAAAACGGTGTCCTCGGAATGGACATCCTCAGGCTCGCCCTCCAGTCCTCGAGGACGGCGGCCGAGGCGGCGGATTTCATCGTCGCCTTCATCGAAAAATGGGGCCAGGGAGGAAACGGAGCCTACAAGGGGAAACTCTACTACCAGAACAGCTTCCTGATCGCCGACTCCTCGCACGGGCTGATCCTGGAGACCATGGGCAGACGCTGGGTGCTCCGGAAAGCGGGCGCGTCCGCGTCGATCTCCAATGCGTACACGGTGAGGACGGACTTCGACCGGGCGGATCCCCTGACGAGGGAGGCTCTCTCTCCGCCGCAGAAAGGGCGGGGTCCGCGGGATCGAGGCTGGAAGGGACTCGTGGAGAATCGCTTCTACTCCTTCTTCTCCCGCGGCGATACCCGCTGCCGCTTCTCAGGATCGTATCTCGAATCACGGGCCGGATCGATCACGGCGCAGACCCTCTTTTCCCTCTTACGGGAGCACAACACCTTCTCCCCCGCGCGCCCGAACAGACGGAACATGGAGAGCCTCTGCGTTCACGGGGGAGGGCTTCTGAATAACGCGACCACCGCATCCATGGTCGTCGAGTATCTCGCTCCGGATCCCGGGCGCCAGCCCGGTCCCGCATCTCCCGTGGCTGTCGTGTGGTACACCGGAACCTCGTACCCGTGCATCTCCCTCTACAAGCCGATCATCCTGGAGAACGGGGAATTCACTCCTCTCTGTCTCTCCTGCACGGGGGAGGGAGCTGCTGAGGCCGCGGCATCGTTGTGGGCCGAACAGTACCGGAGGATCAGGATGGGCGCGGGACGGCTCTCCCTCTTGCCCGGTTTCATCGCGGAACGGGATCGGCTCCAGAACGAGATGTACGAATCTGTCGAGATCTACCGTTCCGGGAAGACAGAAGAGGGCATCAGGCAGGCAACGGCCGCAGCTGAACGCTTCGAGACGCTTCTCGACGGGTTTCTCAGATAGGATCTCCTTGACAGGGGGGATCCGCGCTTCTATTGTGGATAGGGCCAAGCGAAATCTTCGGAGGGACGAGTATGGATCAGAAATGGTATATCGAGCTCGAGGAGACCTATGGAGCTCATAATTACAAGCCGCTCGACGTGGTTCTCTGCAAGGGAGAAGGGGTTTGGGTCTGGGATGTCGAGGGGAAACGGTACCTCGACTGCCTTTCCGCCTATTCGGCGGTAAACCAGGGACACTGCCACCCGCGGATCATGGCCGCGCTCGTGGAGCAGGCGGCAAGGCTCACCCTCACGTCGCGCGCCTTCCGGAACGACCAGCTCGGTCCATTCTACAAGGAACTCTGCGAGCTCACCAGGTCGCACAAGGCGCTCCCCATGAACAGCGGAGCAGAGGCCGTCGAGACGGCCATCAAGACCGTGCGGAAGTGGGGATACGCGGTCAAGGGCGTTCCGGAGAACAAGGCGAACATCATCGTTTGCGCGAACAACTTCCACGGAAGAACCATCACGATCGTCGGTTTCTCGACCGATCCGACTTCCCGGGACGGCTTCGGCCCCTTCACGCCGGGGTTCACGGTCGTTCCGTACGGGGACGTATCCGCCCTGGAACGCGCGGTGACGCCGGAAACGGTCGGCTTCCTCGTCGAGCCCATCCAGGGGGAGGCGGGAGTGATCATTCCACCGGCCGGCTATCTCAAGGCGGCGCGGGACATCTGCAATAAAAACCGCATGGTCCTCATCCTAGATGAGATCCAGACCGGTCTGGGGCGAACGGGCAGGATGCTCGCGGAGGAACACGAGGAAATAGAATCCGACCTCACCCTCATCGGAAAGGCGCTTTCCGGAGGTTTCTACCCGATCTCTGCGGTGCTCTCGAACACGGAGGTCATGGATGTCCTGAAACCGGGAGAGCACGGGTCCACCTTCGGAGGCAACCCCCTCGCCTGCGCCATTGCCCGGACAGCTCTGAAGGTCCTGGTCGAGGAGGGGATGGTTGAGAACGCGGCGCGCATGGGAGACGTGTTTCTGGAAGGGTTGCGGAAGATCAGGAATCCCCTCATCAGGGAGGTGCGGGGCCGCGGCCTGCTCATGGCGATGGAACTCCTCCCGGAAGCCGGGGGGGCCCGCCAATACTGCTACAAGCTTCGGGATAAAGGCCTCCTCTGCAAGGAGACGCACGACAACACGATCCGTTTCGCGCCCCCGCTCATAATCACCCGTGACGAGGTGAACTGGGCGCTCGAGCGGATCGCCGCCGTGTTCCAGTCCTGAGCGACGATTCGGCGGCAGCCAAGGCGGCTGGCGTCGGCGGACCGCCGCCAGACCCCGCGGGCCGCAAGCAAGGTCCCTCGGGCCGTTAAAATGTTCGCGGAAGCGCCTCGCAGCGCTTTTCGTCCGCGCCAGACCCGGCCCGCGGAACGTTACAGACTGTCCCCGAAGTCCTCGCGGAATTTGGCCATGAGCCTGACCGGCCAGTCCCCGATCGGTTTCAGCCTTCCCACGAAGAAGCGGAGCACCTTGGGTTCCTGCTCCCATTCGAGCCCGCCTACGAGGGAACGGTTGTCGTGCAGCCATTTGAGCCGGTCGATCGCGTATTCGATCTGCGAGAGGGTGAAGACCCGCCGGGGAAAGGCGAGCCGCATGAGTTCCAAGTCAGCCAGGAGATCCTTTCCCGAATCGTCCCTGACGCTCGAGATGGTCCCCCGTTCCATGCCGCGCTTACCGGAGACGCGGTAGAAGTCTCTTACGCGCGCTCCCGCCGGGTATTGTTCCTGTGGAATGTGAGGCAGGAAGGCCCTCGCGTCGATATGAGCGCCGAGCGCGCCGCCGGGGGTCACCACCGGAATCCCGAGGGAATCCACCCTGCGCACGAAATAGTCGATGAACGAGGGGGACTGGCAGATCATCGTGTCGTCGAGAGTTTCCTCAAGCCCCACAGCCATGGCCTCGATCTCCCGCACGGACATCCCGCCGTAGGTGAGGAAGCCCTCGAACAGGGGGACGAGGTCCCGCATCCTTTCGTATATTCTTTCATCGTTCGTGCAGATGATCCCCCCGCGCGAGGAGCTGAGCTTCCTCGCCGAGAAATAGACGAGATCGGCGAGGGATGCCATCTCGAGGAGGATGGAGGCGATCGACTCGTTCCGGTACGCGGTCTCGCGCAACTTGATGAAATAGGCGTTTTCGCCGATGAGGCTTGCGTCCAGAACCACCATCAGGCCGAACTCGTCGGCGACCCTCCGCACCTCCCGCATGTTCGCCATCGAGAAGGGCTGGCCTCCGATCAAGTTCGTCGAGGCTTCCAGCCTGATGAAGGGGATATTCTCCGCGCCGTAGGTCTCGATCGTGCCGCGCAGCTTCCCGATATCGATGTTCCCCTTGAAGGGATGGTCGCTCCGGATATTGAGCGCCTCGTCGGTGTATATCTCGTGGATGACTCCGCCGTTCAGCTCGATATGTGCTTTCGTCGTCGTGAAATGGTAGTTCATGGGGATGTGGTCCCCCTTTTTCACGAAGGACTGCGAGATGATATTCTCCGCGGCGCGCCCCTGGTGTACGGGCAGGACGAGGCGTTTCCCGAAAATTTCCCTCACCCGCCTTTCAAGGCGGATGTAGCTCTGGGACCCGGCGTACGCATCGTCGGCGATCATCATGGCCGCGATCTGTCCGTCGCTCATGGCGTTGCAGCCAGAATCCGTGAGCATATCGAGAAATGTGTCTCCGGTGGTCAGGAGGAACGAATTGTAGCCGGCCTCGCCGAGTGCGTGAAGCCTCCGCTCGATGGGCCGCAGGTGAAGTTTCTGCACGACCCTCACCTTGTGAAGCTCGATGGGGAGAGGTTGACCGTTGTAAAACGCCACCGTTGCGCTTCCGTTGCTGTGCATTGTTGTCTCCTTTGAAAAAACTGCATAAATATACAGTGAGATTGAGAAGAACCGCAAGACGGGAGGGGATTTCCGCGTTCTAGCTCGTTTTCCGAACGAGTCAACGGTATTCCGAGAATGCGGCGTATATTATACGGAATAGCTTGTCCGTTTTTTACGTATTGTTCAGGAAAGAGTGCTCGATCCTCGAGGGGCGCGGAAAAATATTTTTTATTTTTTTCATTCTAGGATCGAGATGATCCCGACCGCAAGCCTGACCGCTTCCCCGATCACCGCGGGATCGACCGAGGCGATCGTGTCGGCGTCCGTGTGGTAGAAAACGGCCGGTTCCCGCATCAGGAACACCGCCGGAATGCCGAGCCGGGCAAAGGGCGCGTGATCGCTCGCCAGTGAAACCGCCGAGGACCACGCGATCCCCAGACGATCCGCCGTGCGTCCGGCGAGCTCCGCGAACGCATGTGACGTTCCGGGAAGGGTGTAGATCGTGATGGCCTCGCCCTGGCCGATCGTGTCGAGGTTGATCATACCCACGCACCGGGAGGATTCGGCGGATATCGCCTCCGCCGCTTTCTCGCTCCCCCGGAGCCCTATTTCCTCCGCCCCAAAAGCCATGCATCGCACTTCGACAGGGAGCCGGATCTCCTTCACGATCCGCGCGATCTCCATAAGGGCCGCGAGTCCGGATCCGTTGTCGTTGGCCCCCGGGGTGTCGACCGAATCGAGATGGGCGCCGACGACCACGAAACGGGAGGGCTCCCGTTTTCCGCTTCCGGAACCGCCGGCGCCGCTCTATTCGCAGGCCGAAATCGACGCGGTCACGGTACGGGATACTCCCTGTCTTACCTCCGCGTCCACGAGCATCCGGATCGTCACCGGGAATGCCTCGTTCGCCTCCCGGAGCCGTTGCCCTTCGGAGCCGCTCACGGCGACCACGGGAATCGTGGAGCCGCCGATCAAGCTGCCGATGACCCCTGCGCCAGCGGCATTCTTCGCCTTGTCCGTGAAGAGGATCTCTCCACGCGTCATGAGAGCGATCTTCCCGCGCGGATCGATCCCCGTAAAGTCCTCAGGCCTGCCGAGTCCTGCGTCAATCAGCAGACCAGTCACTAGTCCGCTTCCGGTCGAGCCGGAGTAGAGAAAGACGCGATGGGGGATCGATTCGCCCGAATCGGTGGCCGGATAGTCGGCTGTAGACGAGGCTGGAGAAAAGCGCCGAAGCTCCGACGCCGTCACGGTGAATGCCGCGATCGGGAACTCCTGCTCGCCGACCGTTAGCCCGAGTCCCGTGAAATAGGCAGAGACGTACGACGCTGCTTCCACCTCGCCGGGAGAGCCGGCCATGCGCGCGTCGTCCTTGGAGGCGAGGGCGGCCAGATGCTTCTGAATACTCTCAACGGATACGGTAGCGTCGTAGGGAGTGCGGGATGCGGGGATCTATTCGCTTCCTTCCTTTCCCGCGGTCATACGCTTATCATAGAACATCACCTGCCCTGCCGCAAATCCCGTCCGAGATCCCCACCGTTTCCGCTGTCGCGGGGCTGGCGCGTCATCCCTTCCAGAAACGATCGGCGGGGATCATTGGATAGCGTTTC
>CAZPZF010000205.1:0-6200 GCA_964590705.1 uncultured Spirochaetales bacterium
TATTCAGCCTCGTTGCGCGATGCTACCTCTTCCCCCATAAGCTTCCGGACACTATGGAATCTTTTCAGCCCAGCCTTTTTTCGATGATCTCGTCGAATGTGATTCCTAGTTTGACTGCTTCATCGAAAAAGAATTTTCGGGGGGCCGCATCGAGGACCTCCGGAGAGATGCATCCCTTCTGGGTCACCGCGCCATCCACCATCATCTTCGTGAAGATGAAAGCACTCTGTCCAGTTAAGTATGCCTCATGGCTGATTCCCGCCTTTTTATAGGCTTCCACGAGTCCCGGAGAGTTCACATAGGAGGTGATTTTCTGCGGTTTGCCGTCTTTGCTTCCCTGCACGACCACCTGGAAGGCCCCTTCTTCTGTGACGAGACCGCTCCTGATCACCTCCTCGATCTCTTCCGCGTATTTCGGGGCGGCGGGAGCGTGATGGATGACCAGGTCGAATGGGGTATATTTCATTCCCCTGAACTCCCTTTCCTCGTGATCCAGGAATCCCAAGTTGAACAAGGCTTGGGACAGTTCCACGTGAGGACCCCCGTAGCGGAAGACGACGTTCTTCACCCCCTTCAAGTGCTTTTCGGCATTGATTCCCATGGTGATCGGTTCCTCGTGGTTGTGATCCACCATCCGAATTTCTCTCTGCACCCCCGGAAAGCGCATCATCACGGGGTTGCCGAAAGGTTCGGTTTTTATGTGTTTTCCGTTCTGAAAGCGGATGGGGGGGAGGCTCATGTCGTTGAAGGCAACGTCAGGACTCCACCAAAAGGGGATGAATTTCCTAGCCCAGACCCCCTCGTATACGTTCATCTCAATGGACTCGACGGCGTCGAATTCCTCGGTCAACTCCCGGACAAGGACGTTTACCAGCCCCGGTGCCGAGCCGGTATTTGTCAGTGCCAGCACGCCGGCATCTTTACATTTCTTGTCCATCTCGGTGAACATGTAGCGGGTGGATTCGATCTCGTCCATTCCCTCGATTTCGGTCATACAGAGGTCCTGGTAATTTGCCTTGAGTCTCAGAGCCGCTTCCATCACCTTTATATTGAAGGTGATGGGCAGGCCGTTGACGATGATACCCGCCCCCCTCCCCGCTCTGACGATATCGTCCGTTTCATTGGCATTGACCCGTACGGCAACCGCTTTGGCAAGGCTCGATGCCAGGGTCTCGGCCGCTTTGGGATCGTGATCCGCGCAGATTATCTTCTTTACATTCTGTTCTTTTTCTAAAAGGCGGGCTACCGCGCTCCCCTGAGCTCCGGTACCCATGATCATTACGGTTTTCATGTCAGATTCCTCCAGACGGTTTTGTATGATGGTTGAAAGGCCAACGAAAAGAACCGATCCACCGCGTGTTCCCACGTCAGCGGAGAAGCTCGTCATGGAAATGACGAGCGACGAAGATCTCTGCCCTTTCTTTCACCCCCCGAAAACCGCCGGAGCTCCGGTTGCTGGCCGGACCCAAAGCAGCCGTATGGAAAACTACGGTCCTGCCAAGATACCATACCGATAGTACCAGAAGCGTTCCATTTATGAAAGGGGTCATCGCTGCCCCGAGCCCGCCGGACCAGGTCTTTTTACGCCGGGTCAGGCTCTTTCCCGCTTCCCCCTGTTGACCGCCCCCTGGACCATGATGAACAGGGCGGCGAAGAGGAGGAGGATCAGAAGCGAAAGGCCCGTATCCGTAAAGGGCGCACGGGCTTGCGCCTGCCTGATCGCCCTCATGACCCAGAATTGAGGAAAGGCGTAGGCCAGTTTCTGTAAGAAGGGGCTCATCATGTCCACCGGAAAGTAGCTTCCGCCCAGGAGGCTCGTGATCATGACCACGAGGTTGGCGATCATCATGGCCCCTGAGCTTGTGTCGCTTAGAGAACAGAAGAGGAAAGCGAGACCGACGCCGGTGAGATTGAAGATGAGGAGTATGGACGCCAGCCGGAAAAAGCCCATACCGATCGGGACTGGGAAGATGAAGGTGATGAAGCTCACGAAAACCAGCACCTGAACGGTTAGAATGGCGAACGCCGCTGCGCCATTGCCGAGCACATACACGGTCTGCGCGTTCGGGGAGACCATGATGCGCCTGAGTACTCCCTGTTCCTTGTCCTTGAGGATCAGGCTGACGATGAGGGAAGCCTGGATGAGGGAGAAATAAACCACGCGTCCGATCGCCTGTGTGGCGGCTAAGGATGGGGACTGGGCCAGGCTGAGAAGCAGGTACATGAGCAGGAATGTGGCAATGGGCACCCCTAAGTGGAGAAGGTAGGCGAGCTTGTTCCGGAAGGTGCACGAGAGAAAGTTCCTAAAGAAAATGGCGAAGGCTTTCATCGTTTCCTCCAAATCCCGATTCCCGTCACTCCTATGAGGAGGACGGAAAGGGCCGCGCAGAAAAACAGCGCGGGGACGGTATATTCGTTGGTTCCTGCCTTGGATCCTTCCAACAGGGCAAGGTTTATCCAGCGAAGGGGAGAAACCACGGAGATATCGTGAAGGAATCCGGTCTCCGGAATCATCGTATAACAGCCTCCCAGGAAACAGAGGACGGGAACGCCCGCCGAAAGGATGGTGTTTGCCGCTTTCTCGGGGAGGAGAAATGAGAAGGAAATCCCCATGGCTGCGGCGAGGAACGTCTCTCCGGTCATGAGGAGCAGCACCGGGGCAACGGACGGGCCGTAGTCTACGGAGAGGACGAACCGTACCAGGAATACCAGAATGAAACTGAGCGCGGCGAGGAGGATCCATGTACCCAGGAAGGTCCCCCAGACTATGGTGCCTCTCCTGAGCGGAGAGACGCCGAGCCGTGATTCCGTGTTGGATCTGCGTTCCTTGTTGACCCCCCACGAGGCGATCATGGCGCCGTTGAAGACAACAAGCGTCAGCATAGTTGCGCCGAAGTAGTCTAGAGCCCTGAATCCAAGCTCCCCTTCCTCCCAGATGCCCGCGAAGGTTTGGCCGAAGATGAAGATGAGAAAGAGGGGCGCCGCAATGACAAGCATGAGGATCCCCGGATTTTTAAGAAAGAGCCGGATCTGATGCCGTATGATAATCGAAAGCTTCATAATTCCCCTCCCACCTAATCCCGCAGGGATCGGCCGGTAAGGTTCAGGAAAACCGTCTCCAGGGAGGGGGAATCGGATCTGATATCCGACATGACAAGTCCTTGCCTGTTAACCTCCGCGGTCAGTTCGTTGAGATTGCTGATTCCGACCTCGCTTGTTACCGTCAGGGACATCTCTTCCGCTTCAGTATGCAATACGCCCGTGATTTTTTTGAACGCTTCCACATCCACGGTCTCGGGCCGTTTAAAGAGGAAGGTCACCCGGCTCTTATCCTTGATCATGAGCTTGAGCTCTTCCTGGGTTCCCTGGGCGATGATTTTCCCTTTGTCCATGATGGCTATTCCCGTGCAGAGTTCCTCTGCTTCCTCCATGTAATGGGTCGTATAGATGATGGTTCTCCCCTGCTTGCGCAGATTCTCGACCGAGCGGAGGATGTGATTCCTCGACTGGGGATCGATGCCAACCGTCGGCTCATCGAGGACGATGATCTGCGGTTTATGGGCGATTCCGCAAGCGATATTCAGCCGGCGCTTCATGCCGCCCGAGAAGGTCCGAGCGGGTTTCCTGCCGGTGTCGGACAAACCCGCGAAATCGAGCGCGGCCTGAGCCGCCTCTGTAAGGGCTTTGCCCGAAAGCCCGTACAGGCTCGCGAAAAACCGCACATTCTCCATCGCGGAGTAATTGAGGTAGAAGGAAAGATCCTGGGGCACGAGACCGAGGATACGCCTGATGTCGTGGACGCTCTTCGCCCCATCGAACCCGTTAAAGGAGACAGTTCCGCTGTCCGGCGACAAGAGGCCGGTCATGATATTGATAAGGGTGGACTTGCCCGCTCCGTTCGGGCCAAGAAGGCCGAAGAGCTCCCCCTTCCCGATGGTGAGCGAGACATTGTCCACCGCTGTTGTGGAACCGAAGTTCTTGCTCAGATTCTTGATCTGTATCATTGGGTTCCTCCTTTAGTATCCATCGTGAATGATAGATACCCGGGAGGCGGAAGAACAGGGCGGTTGGTAATGAAAGCGCCTGACTTAAGTAATATTCTGCCGCGGATACCTGCATAGGTTCTTCCGGTAAACCGGAGGGCTGGTTCGACCGTACGGTCAGCTGAAATCCTTGCGGCCGGTCATGTAATAGACGGCTATCTGGGTCCGCTGCTTGAGCCCCAGCTTGTCCAGGATCGATGAGATGTAGTTCTTGACCGTTCCCTCTGAGAGAAACAGGGCCTCCGCAGCCTGGCGGTTCGAATAGCCCTCGGCGATGAGCTTCACGAGCTCCTGCTCCCTCTCGTTCAGAAAGGAGATATCGCCCGGTCCGGTTTTCGATCCCTCGCGGATGGATGCGAAGACTTCGTCCTGAAAAACGGTGTGGCCCGCGTGCACCAGCCTGACCGCCTCCTTGATCTGGCTGCCTTCGCAGCCCTTGAGAAGATAACCGGAGGCCCCGCTGCCGAGCGCTCCCCGCACAAGTTCCTCGTCGCGGAAGGTGCTGAGGAGGAGGACCCTGCACTTCGACTTGGCGGTAATCTCCGCGGCAGCTTCCAGGCCGTTCATGACGGGCATTCGGATGTCCAGGAGTGCGATGTCGACGTCTGAGGAGGCGCAGAGCCGGGCCGCGTCGCGGCCGTTTCCCACGACGGCAACCAGCTTGAAGTCCGGGTCCCTTCCGAAGATGATTTCCAGGGCTTCTCTGATCAGGGGGTCGTCGTCACCGACCAGTACCCGTATCGCCATCGCGCTTTCCCTCCTTTCCGAAGAGCATGATCTCGGAGAATCCCTGCGAGGTGTCAACGATCAACGTGCCTCCGGCTTCCCGGGTCCTCGTTTCCATCCCCTCCAGGCCCATCCCGCGCCGATATACCGGGGCCGGCGAGCCGTCATCGCGGAACTCAATCTTATACATCCGGTTCATGGCGGATATCGAACAGCGGAAACTGTTTCCCGTACTGTGCTTCAGCGTGTTGGTGAGCGCCTCCCGTAGGTTCTCCTCGACGACCCGCCATACCGTCGCCGGGATTCCCTGGATGTCGCCGTCCGCGAAAAGGCTCGTTTTCCTCCCGTAGGCAGCTTCGAAGTCATCCAGCAGTCCCTGGAGCCGCTGCAGCCCGAGCCTGGCCGGTTCCGGCTTGATCGTCCTCAGGTTGAGCCTAATCGCCGCGAGCCCCTCCTTCAGGGTACGTGAAACCCTTTCGATGATCTCCTTTGTTCTGTCGGGATCCTCCCTGAAGAGTATTCCCGCGGCCTCCAGCTGCATGATGCTTCCCGTCATCGTGTGCCCCAGATCGTCGTGCAGTTTCTGGGCTATCCGCTCCCGTTCCTCTAATTTGATGAGAAGCTCATTGCCTGCGCTGGCCTTTTCAAGCGATGCCCGTTTCGCTTCGACTGCGGAGAGTTCTCGTTCCAAATGACGGATCCGCGCGGCAAGCCGCTCCGCCGCCCGTTCCATTCGCAGCTCCCGGATGGACTGGTAGACGGAGACGGCAAGGATCCCCAGATAGGGGAGGATGAAGTCAGCTGGCAGCAGGAATGCGGCACCGACGAGCGCCGCACAGGTTGAGGCGGCAATAAGTACCGTTACTGTTTCGCCAACGGGGTGTGAAGCTGGAAGAGAACGAGCCTTGCCGTCTTTTTCCCTCTTATTCCCTTTTACGCCAAGCCCGAGGATACCGGGCAGTTCCATCCCGGCCGGAGGCAGGAGGAGCAGTGGAAGCGTGCTATACGGCATGAGGAGCAGGCAGAAGCCGCACTTGATCAGAACGAGAAACATACGGATTCCGGCCGATGATGAGACAAAACCTGCGACAGCAAGAACCGTGAACAGAAGGAAAGCGGCGAAGACCTCCTCGAAAGGCAGGCTCCGGAGGAGGACGTGATGGGCAAAGACGACGATACCGATAATCACCTGGAATACGATCATTGTTCCCGCCGTTCTCATTGTGCCTGTGGTGACGCCTCTTGTCAAACGCGGTGGTATGAGTCGGTTTGTGGCATAACGGCAAGTCCCGGATGTTCGGGGTGCCCGGAGGAAAACAGCTTATGGAAATCGATAGGGTAGCCAGGCGGATTATATGGGGATGGTCCGGACCGGCGACAAAGAGTTCGAGAACGACACGGGAATCTACAGGGATTTGGTTCTTGCCCGCG
>CAZPZF010000206.1:0-6189 GCA_964590705.1 uncultured Spirochaetales bacterium
ACCGGCACGGGCTGGCTGCCCGCGACAACCGTGGCACCGCAATCCCCGGCCCTCAGATCCTCCGCTATCTCCTGGAGAACCTTGATATGGTTCTTTTCCTGTTCGGCCAATGAGCGGTAGATTTTCTTCAGTCCGTCATCCAGGTTCTTCTGGCCGAATGCCTGGTAGCAGGAATAGAGAGCTCTCTCGATCTCCGTCAGAGCGGCCAGGAAACCGATCAAGTCGGAAGGCATTGACGTGATCTTCTCATTCATAACGTCAAGCATATACGAAAAATCGAGATATGTGAATCGAGAAAGAATCCACCCTTTGACTCTTTTCATCTCCGATGATATAGTACGATCAAGGGCATTTCACAGAAGGGGGAATATTGGCCGAAAAAGAGCTGCGGATCAATGGAGAGATCCGCGTACGGGAAGTCCGTCTTATCGACGGAGAGGGGAACCAGAAAGGGATCGTCGCGATAACCGACGCCCTCGAGATGGCCCGGGAGTCGGGCATGGATCTAGTGGAGGTAGCCCCACAGGCGAATCCTCCCGTATGCAAGATCCTCGACTACGGGAAATTCCGGTTCGAACAGGAAAAACGGGTCAAGGAATCGAGGAAGAAGCAGAAGCTCATCAAGATCAAAGAGATCAGGATGCAGCCGAAGATCGAGAAACACGACCTCGATTTCAAGTCGAAGCACGTCAAGGAATTCCTTGACGAAGGCAATAAGGTTAAGGTGACGGTTCGTTTCCGCGGAAGAGAACTGGCCCATACCGAACTCGGTAAGAAAGTGCTTGAGGAGCTTCTTCTCCGGATAGAGGGAGAATACGTGCTCGAGAAACCCGCGTCGATGGAGGGGCGGTTCATGTCCCTCGTTCTCGCGCCCAAGGTGAAAAAATAGGATCCATCCGGATCCTTCAAGCGATACGATCGGTACGGCGGTATCCGTACACAGAACAAAGGAAGGTTTGCGATGCCTAAGATGAAAACCAAAAAAGCCGCCGCGAAGCGGTACACCTTCACCGCCAATGGGAAGGTAAAATACAAGAAGCAGGGGCTCCGCCATATCCTGACGAAGAAGAACAGCAAACGGAAACGAACGCTTCGTCAACCGGCCATCCTCAGCCACACAGAGACAAAGGAGATCAAGCGTCTCCTCCCCTATGGCTGAGATCCGAGACTCGAAACCCCGCGCACACCGTGAAGACAAGGAGATGTGAACAATGCCTAGAGCAGTAGACGGAACGAAACGACACGACAGACGAAAGAAGATACTGAAACAGACCAAAGGTTTCTGGGGCAAGAAGGGAACCCTGTTCAGAACCGCGAAGGACGCCTTGGCTAAATCCGGTATCTACGCCTATCGCGACAGGAAACGGAAAAAACGCGATTTCAGGAGACTGTGGATCACCCGTATTTCAGCCGCGTGCAGGGCTGAGCAGATGACCTACTCCCGCTTCATGAGCGGACTCGCTGCGGCCGGCATCGCAATCGACAGAAAAGCCCTTTCCAACATGGCGATCGAAAGCCCCGCCGCGTTCAAGCAGCTCGTAGCCGAATCCAAAAAAGCGCTCGGAACCGCGTAGGCCATGATCAGTCTTGAGCAGATTCAGCTCCTGGATCAGAAAGTCAAGAAAGCGGTAGACCTCATTGACCATTTGAAAAAGGAAAATTCCTCCCTTCGCGGGAAGCTGGGTGAATACGAGAAACGGGTCAGCGAAATGGAACAGCTCTTCACCCAGCTGCGAAGCGACCAAGAAGCGATAGAGGAAAAGATCCGGCACGCGCTCTCCCAGCTGGATCGGGTGGAAGAGGAAATCAGCGGGAGAAGGGAGACTGCGCCATCTCCCACTCTCGATCCACCGAACCCTGCCATGTCCCCAGAAACGGACGCGGAGGAGGGCGGACCACCCCCGCCTTCCGACCATCACGCGGAATTGGATATCTTCTAGGCCATGGAAAACAGAGGGTTTCGAATTAATCTGTTGGGAACTTCCTTCACGATAACGACAGATGAAGACGAAACCTACATGGACCGGATCATCGCTTACTATTCGGAAAAGATAGAAGAAATCGAGAAGACGGGATCCACCCGCGATCCGCTTCGCATCGCCATCCTGGCGGGGATCCTCGTGACCGACGATCTGTTTCGAAGAATCGAGGGTCGGGATTCCGATGTTCGTAAGAATGATACGCTCGGCGAGTCCATTACGGCGAGCATGATCGCGCGGATCGATTCAATACTTGAGGATTGACGACCCTGCGGTGTTCGGGAGGGGAGCATGTCTCTTGGGTCAACCATAAAAAAAGGGATTCCATAATCAGCGCATCGAGCGGAACGCGTTCCCTCGCGGAACGTTCCGTGAAAGCAGCTGCAGGAAACCCACTTGAACATACGGGTTCAAGAGATCCTTCCCCGAGCGGCATCGCGGGGTATTTTCTCCAATACCTCAAATGTTGTGTGTTGACAACAAATCTCATTCATCTATAATGGTCATCGTATCCTGACTCTTGAAAGAACAGTATGTCGCTAATTACGAGCCAGCAGATTACCAACTACTATAACCTCTACAAGAATATCGACGTGACTTTCACGAAAGAGGTGATACGTGCGACAGGCTTTCTCCAGCAGCAGGTATTCCTGAAATGTCTGGGAGACGCCTGGCCCTGCGTCATCTACAGCACCTCAATGATCGGCGCCAAGATCGTCGCGAACGTCAAATCGAAACTATACGAGAAGATACGCAGCGCGAATAACATGGTTTCACTTCGGTTCAGTTTCAGCCAGGCGGAAAAAGCCGACCCGCTCGCCTTCTTCATCACCGCGAAAGCGGTCGGATTCACGCCGTACAACCAGGGCAATCCCGATCTCAACTTCATCTCCCTCACCTACACCCAGCGTCCGCCGGATGATCTCATCGGCATCCTGGGCCGGCTGCTCGAAGCGAACATCAATTCAAAAAAGAGGAAGGAAGAGCGAATCCCGATCACCGGGGATACTCTTCGCAAGCTCGGGCTCCAATCCAAGGACTCCGTCATCTTCATCCAGAACATCCCGCGAAAGGCGATCGTCAGGGATCTTTCCTTCTCCGGGGCGAAGTGCATCGTTCCGGGAGTTGCGAAGTTCCTCTTGGACAAACCGTGCATCCTCAAACTGGAAACAGATGAAAACGAAACATTGAACCTGGCCGGCAAGGTGATCCGCTTCGAAGCCGTAGAGGGAAGAAAGGACATCGCGGCCCTTGCCGTCCTGTTCGACGAGAAGTCCCTCCCGATGGAATACAAGCTCCGCGTGAGCGAGTATCTGAGCTCCGTTAAGAAAGGAGCAGGACCGGACGATGGCGCGCAGCAGTGAGCTCGATTCCATCGTTTACATCTCCATTCCCGAAAGCATAACCCAGCCGATCGGCAGCTTCCGGATCGACACCTCCATACTCCTTCCTGTTGAGCTTCCCGGAGAGTCCGAACGTTTCGACCCGGCAGAACTCTCCTGGGAGATGATCGTCGCCGGTATGCTCAAGGTGATCGGATACGACACGGACAATCCGGACCTTGACTACTACCGCAATTTCGTGTTCGCGTTGAAGCCCGATATCGTCCGCGAGCTCATGACAGCGGGGATCTCCAAGGCCGAACAGAAGGAGTATCCCCTTGCCGAGGAGATCTTCCTCATCCTATGCAGACTTCTTCCGGCCGACCACGCCCCCGCGATGAATCTGGCCTTCGCATACGAGGAACACGCGGAGAGCTGCGATAAGGCAGGAGCGGAGGCGGATCGGGATTCGTACATGGAAAAAGCGCACGCGGAGTACAAGCGGGCATTGGAGGCTTGGCCGAACACCCCCGATGTCCTCTATTACGCGGGCCACTTCTTCCTCCGGAGAGGCAATTTCACGAAGGCATCCGACTGTTTCGCCTCCTTCATGAATCTCGAAACCGACAATGAGAGGAAAACCGAGATCGGACAGATTCTCGAAACCATCAGGGGAAGGGATCAGTTGGACGCCTTGTTCACCGAGGCTTTCGATTTCATCCGACTCGGCAAGGAAGAGGAAGGGATCGCGCGCATCTCCCGCTTCATCGAAAAGAACCGCGATGTCTGGAACGCCTGGTTTCTCCTTGGATGGGCGCAGCGTCGTCTCGGAAGATACGAGGAGGCCCGCGAGTCGTTCACGACAGCCCTGACACAGAACCCCTCGCATGTCCACACGTTGAATGAGCTTTCCATATGCGCGATGGAATTGGGTGACAACGCTCTGAGCAGGAAGTACCTTCGCAAAGCGCTGGAGCTGGAACCGGAGAATGTCAAGATCATTTCCAACCTGGGAATCCTCTCTCTCAGGGAGGACAAGCTGAAGGAGGCGGAGGGGTTTTTCCGCACCGTGCTCCTGAGCGACCCGGAAGACAGGATAGCCCTCCGGTATCTCGAACTCATCAAATCCCGTAGCGGTTCCTGACTCCCCGCCGCATTTCGCCTCTATCGGATCTCCCTCTTCGTCTCTCTCCGTTTTTTTAAAAACTCTTCTCGAAAAGCGTAAAGGTTTACAGGGGAGGGGTCGATATCATGAAGTGAGGATAAAGGGTTCGCAGTCCGGATTCCTGCGCCCTCTATGTTCCTCTATCATCACTATCGGCATGTTCCCAAAGCGGTTTAGCGAAATCGGCATGCGGAGGAGGTGGAAAGAACATCAGTATCTGTTTTCTATCCTTTCCTCGTAGAGAGGAAGGTCATATAACGGGCAGGGATGCCCCATCATTTCCAGGGAGGAAATCATGATCATCAACCACAACATGAGCGCGCTGTTCGCCCACAACCAGCTTAAAGTGACGAACAACGCCGTCGCCAAGAACATCGAGAAGCTCTCTTCCGGCCTTCGGATCAACAGAGCCGGAGACGACGCTTCCGGGCTCGCGGTATCGGAGAAGATGCGCGCCCAGATCAGGGGTCTCAGGCAGGCCTCTCAGAACGCCGAGAACGGGATCTCGTTCATCCAGACCACCGAGGGATATCTCCAGGAAACCCAGGATATCCTCCATCGTCTGCGGGAACTTGCCGTCCAGTCAGCCAACGGCGTCTACACCGAGGAAGACAGGATGCAAATCCAGGTCGAGGTTTCACAGCTCATCGACGAGATCGACAGGATCGCTTCCCACGCCCAGTTCAACGGCATGAACATGCTGACCGGCAGGTTCGCGGCCGAGACCGGCGAGAACTACGTCACCGCATCCATGTGGCTCCACATCGGCGCCAACATGGACCAGAGGGAACGGGTCATCATCGGGACCATGACATCTCAGGCACTCGGCGTGCGGGAAGTCGGAACGAAAAACATTCTCACGCTCAACTCCCCTGACGGGGCCAACAGGGCGATCGGTGTCGTTGACATGGCCTTGAAAACCGTCAACAAACAGCGCGCCGACCTCGGAGCCTACCAGAACAGGCTCGAATACGCCGTGAAAGGGCTGGACATCGGCGCCGAGAACCTCCAGGCCGCAGAATCGAGGATCAGGGACGTCGACATGGCTCGCGAAATGGTGGAATACACCAAGAACATGATCCTGGGCCAGGCCGGAACCGCGATGCTCGCCCAGGCGAACATGAAAACACAATCCGTCTTGCAACTGCTTGGATAATGGAGTATGATAGTTCCAACGGGGGGTCGGCTCGTCCGACTCCCCTGGAACTGGAACACGGATCACACGGGAACCGCGATCTTTGAAAAAAACCCTCAGGAATGGAAAAATACAGGGAGATCCCCGCTTGAAAGGCATCGGAGGGGAATCTCCTTGTTGCGCAGGATGACCCGAACCGGAATTGGCGCGATGATTCTCCGGTTTTATCCTGCGTCAACGGGAAGAAAGGCAAAGGACGCCTTTCCGAACCTATCAAGGAGGGTTATATGATCATTAATCACAACATGAGCGCCATGTACGCGAATCGGACGCTTGGTGCGAGGGGAGCCGATCTCGCCAAGAACATCGAAAAGCTCAGCTCCGGCCAGAGAGTGAATCGGGCTGGCGACGACGCTTCTGGACTGGCAGTTTCTGAAAAACTCCGGAGTCAGATCAGAGGCCTGAGCCAGGCTGAACGCAACATCGAGAACGGTATTTCCTTCATTCAGACATCGGAAGGATATCTGCAGGAAACTCAGGACATCCTTCACAGGCTCCGGGAACTCGCGGTGCAGTCCTCCAACGGTG
>CAZPZF010000207.1:0-6171 GCA_964590705.1 uncultured Spirochaetales bacterium
CCCCCGCAGGACAAAACGCCCTCTGCCAGTATTTCCAGGAGAAGGAAGGTGCCGAGCTCGTATACGTCATCGGATACCCCGTCAAGAAGCGGCCCATGTACACGATGCCGGACGAACGCCTGCCCGGGTACACGAGGAGCTTCGACCTTCTCTATCGCGGCTTGGAGATCACGACCGGGGGCCAGAGGATCCACGACTATCACCGGCTCAAAGAGAACATCGTCGAGTTCGGGCACAATCCGGGAGACTTCAAGGACTACCTCGCCATCTTCAAGTACGGCATGCCGCCGCACGGAGGCCTTGGAATGGGTCTCGAACGGCTTACCATGAAACTTCTCAATCTCAGGAATGTCCGGGAAGCGTGCCTCTTTCCCAGGGACATCAACAGGATAACGCCATGAAGACGAAGGAAAGGAACGAGGGAAAGCCGCGGGTGCGCATAGAGGATCTCATCGAGCTTGCCGGGTTCGAGGTGTCCGAAGGCGACAAACAAGGCTTGGAAAAGGAACTTGCCGATTTTCTCGCGTACGCTGAGGTGATCAACGCGGCCCCGTCCGCGGGATTCTCCCCCGCCAGCCACGCGGTTGAAAAGGCCCCGGCCCTTCGGGACGACGTCGTCGCGGCGTGGGAGAGGCTCGACTCTCTCCTCGATATCGCGCCAGCCATCCAGGGGACGAGCTATCTGGTTCCCCCGCAGAGGGGGAGAACTGGTTCCGGCGAAGACCGAGAGCAGCCGGCCGGTACTGGTTCCGCGGCTTCCGCCGCGTCGGATCTTCCGGCAGGCGCGGGAGGCGCCGCGTGGGAAGCGGTGATCGGGCTGGAGGTGCACGCGCAGCTTCGCACGAAGAGCAAGCTCTTCTGTTCCTGCAGCGCGTCCTTCGGCGCGGAGCCGAACCGGAACACGTGCCCGGTTTGCTCGGGTCACCCCGGCGTCCTTCCGGTCCTGAACCGGGAAGCGGTTGATATGGCCATCCTCGCGGGACTCGCCTGCTCGTGCACGATCAACAGGCGGTCGGTGTTCGCCAGGAAGAACTACTTCTATCCCGACCTGCCCAAAGGGTACCAGATCTCCCAGTTCGAGGAACCGGTCTGCTCCGGGGGTCACATAGAGATCGAAACCGAAGGCGGTCGGAAGCGGGTCAGGCTCAACAGGATCCACATGGAGGAGGACGCGGGCAAGATGGTGCATGTCGGCGCTCCCGGGATCTGGGGATCCAAGGCGAGCGCCGTGGACCTCAACAGGTCGAGCGTTCCGCTCATCGAGATCGTCTCCGAACCGGACCTCTCCTCGCCGCGCGAGGCCAGGGAGTACGTCGTGATGCTCCGCGCCATCCTCGTTTCCCTCGGAATCTGCGACGGGAACATGGAGGAAGGGAGCCTCCGGTGCGACGCCAACGTTTCGATCCGCCCGGTCGGATCCACGGCTCTCGGGGTCAAGGTCGAGATCAAGAACATGAACTCGTTCAAGGCGATCGAGCGGGCGCTCGATTTCGAGATCGCCCGCCTGAAGAGACTCGCGGGAGCGGGTAGAACCATAGGGCAGGAGACCCGGCTGTGGGACGAGAGCTCCCAGAAGACCTTCCTCATGCGGACCAAGGAGGAATCGCACGACTACCGGTATTTCCCCGACCCCGACCTGCTCCCGCTGGTACTATCGGACGAATGGATCGATTCCGTTTCCGCGCGCCTGGTTCCCCTCCCCCTGGAGCGGAAGCGGCGCTACATGACCGACTATCAATTCACCGCCGACGAGGCGCGTCTGTTCATGCACAACCCGGAATACGCAAGGCTCTTCGAACGGATCATGGAGGAATACGACAAGCCGCGGATCCTGGCCAACTGGTTCTTCAGCGAATTCCTCGGTTACCTCCCCTCTTCCGCTTCGGAAGCGGAGTTCCATCTCGATCCCGCGGATATCGCCGGATTCCTCCGCAAGGTGGATTCCGGGGAGATCACGGGGAAGATCGCCAAGAACGTCATCAGGAAGTCCTTCGCGGAGAAACGGAGCCTCCTCTCGATCATCGCCGATGAGGGTCTGCGGCGGATGGACGATACCGCCGAGATCGAGCGGATCGCCGCGGAGATCCTCTCAAGGCACCCAGCCCAGACGGCGGAGTACCGCGGCGGTAAGGAGAAGCTCTTCGGTTTCTTCGTGGGAGAGGTGATGAAGGCGACGCACGGCAAGGCGAACCCGGAAACGGTAAACAGGATCCTGGGAGAGCTTCTGAAGCGAGGCTGAAAGCGGTTGCCGCGCCGTCGGCCATCCCTGCGTGCCAGCCGCCCCTGTTCCGGCCCGCATCAACCCGCTTCCCGCGGCTTTCCATCCTCTCCCGGTTCCCCGCGCAGCCACGCGGCCACGTCATCGCCGAAGCCGGATGTCTCCGGGCGAATCCTCCCCGCCGCAGCCGCGGTATCGGCAAGCGCGGCCATGTCGTACCTCACGCCGACAAAGCTTTCCTCGAGCGCTGCCACGAAATCCGGGTAGAGGGCGTCCGAAAAGAGCCTCGCCTCGGTCACCCGGCCGTCCGAACACTGGAGGTGAATGTCCAGGTTCCCCCACGGAAACGACCTCGTCAAGCGATGACTGAAGTTAGGAGTCTTGCCGAACCTCCATTCCCAGTCCGAGAGTTCTCGATAGTGTTCGGCCAGCTCGGGGATCCTGAGGAACTCCTCCTCACCCAGCTCCTCCGCATCCGCGTGCGATCCGTACTCCTTGATGAATTCCCGGATGATGGCCGTGCAGATCTTCCCGTGGTCGATATCGGGGTTAAACTCGGTGAGGTTTGCAACCCGTGATCGTACCGACTGGATCCCCTTTGACTCGAGCTTGTACGGATTCGGCCGCAGATACCGGGCGAGTTTCCCCATGTCGACCTTGATGAGGAGGGTTCCATGGTGGAAGGCGCGGTCGCTTCGCTCCTTGTAGGCGCTTCCCGAAACCTTGCGCTCATCCACGAGGATGTCGTTCCTCCCGGAAGGATAGGCGGTGATTCCGAAGGCGGCCAGGGCGTTGGTGATGATCCGGGTATTGCGCTCCTTGCTGTAATACGCCCTGGGCGACATGAAGGTGAAGCAGGTGTTTCCCAGATCCTGGAACACCGCGCCTCCCCCGCTTTGCCGTCTTGCCAGGAACACCTTGTCCGCCTCCATCCTCTCCACGTCGCACTCCACCCAGGGATTCTGGTACCTTCCGATCACGACTGTATCGGTGTTCCGCCACAGGAAGAGGAGCTGGTGGTCCGGAACCATGTCCCTGAAAATATACTCCTCGGCTGCCAGGTTGAGCCACGGGTTTACCGCGGTCGACATCAGGATGCGGGTTTTCACTATGGTCCTCTCCTTTCTTTCCGCTTTCATACGAAGCGCTTGCCGTAAAATGGAAGCGGCGCTCGGATGTACCGGGCGCCGCACGCAGCATATTCCCATAGATATCAGATGAGGGAGCGGAGCTTCAAGAGCCCGTCCGCGGCCTCCTTGTCGGTGAAGCAGAAGCGCAGTTCGGAGAACCGGGCTTTCAGGGCCTTCACCTTTTCCTTGATATTCTTATTCCTGAGGAGCAGATCTGCCATGAGAGAGGCTACCTCCGCCATTTCCGGTTCCTTCATCCCGAACCGCGTAAGCTCGCTTACGCCAAGGCGCAGACTTCCGGAAGCGGTGAATCCCTCTTCTCGAGGTGACGCTTGGAAATTTACGATGATGTTGTTCGCTTCCAGCTTCTGCGCGGCGTCGATCCCCATGCCGTATCCGATCTCTACGACCACCTGGTGGGTCTCGGTAAAGGAGAGTTTCGGATCCCCCGCCACGGTGAATCCCTCGTGGTGAAGGGCCTTCGCCAGGGTTTTGGCGTTGGAGATCACCTGCTTCTGATACTCGTCCTTGAAGTAGTTCATCTCGTAGGCTGCAACCAGCAGGCCGAGGAGGGTTCCCAGATGGTGGTTGCTCACGCTGCCGGGGAAGACCCGCCGCTCGACCGCTTCCCAGAAGGGCCACCTCTTGTCCTCTCGGAGCATGTCTCCCCCGATCACCCCGCGCTGGGTACCGAAGAAGGTCTTGTGCGTTGATCCCGTAACGATATTGGCCCCCTCTTTGAAGGGTTCCTGGAAGTACGGACCGATGAGTCCGAGGACATGCGCCATATCGTACATGAGCATGGCGTCGGGGCAGTACGCGTCCAGCGCGGCCTTGATCTCGGCGACCGGTTCCCGGTGGATGATCATGCTCTTGCCGAGAATGACCAGTTCGGGCTTGTTCTCCTCGATGAGTCGGACAGCTTCTTTGATGTCGATCTTGTACGGATTGTCCGCGCACACCGGAAAGTTGACGACGGCCGGTTTCTCCGTTTGGGGATCCCGCGCCACGAAGTCGCGCAGGGCGCCCATCGGCTGGGCGCTCAGGTGGCCGCCCCGGATGATGTGGTTGTTCATGACGCATCGAAGCCGCCGGGGTTCCCGCTTGCGGTCGGTCCGGTTGATGAAGTCGACCATGGCGCTGAAAACCGCCATATTGGCCATCTGGCCGCTGACGACCCTGGTTTCTACCACGGGGCAGCCGAGGAAAAGTTTCATCTGCTCCACCAGAAGCGTTTCGACCTCGTCGATGAACCCGGTCCCCTGATAGTAGAATACCTCTGCTTCCTCGAAGGCCTTCACCTTCTTGTGCTCAGCGTAGCGGAAGGCGGGATCCATCACCTGGAGAAGGCGCGCAGCCGGCGACTGCGTCATCTCCGACGGGATCATATTGAGGCATTCCCTCTGCCTCCACATCGTGTTGTCTGCGGCCTTTTTCAGCAGTTCCGCGGCCCCTCTCTTGAAGACCTCCCGTTCCGGCTTTGCCGGGATCTTGTCGCCGATGAACGATTCCGGATAGAGAGCCGGCCAGGCGAAGGGCGGCGCCTCAGACCGAAGGAAGTAGGGAACCACGAAACCCTCGACAGTCTTGTCTCGCACCTCGATATCCACCGCCGTACGTTCCTCGACCTCGGAGTCGATCAGGGCGAGGCAGATGGCCCGCCTCTCCCGTTCCTCGCAGTACTTGCTCGCCAGTCCCGCGAAATCGCAACGCCAGTACGGGATCATGGTGCCTGACGTCACCCAACCGATGTGCTTTCCTTTGAGGAACAGCTTTGCCCCGTCCCGCACGACTCCCTTGCCGGTCACGGCCACGGGCTTGATGATCCGCTTGAGAATCTTCAGATCCGAATACTCACGCTGCTGGATCCGCTGATACTCGTCGTACTGCTTCTCCAGCTCTTTCCTCCCCACAAAGTTGCCCTTGCGCGGGGAGAAACTCACCGCGAACCGGGCGAGGGGGCAGGCGAAGATCGGGATCACCGACCCGTCATGGGCATCCCCAAGCTCATGGCCATACAGGGGGAGTCCCGCCTCGAGGCGCAGGGAATCCCTCGCCCCAAGGCCGACGGGGAAGGCGCCCTTTTCAACGCAGCTCTTCCATATCCCGACGGCGTACTTCCGGGGGATAAAGAGCTCGAATCCCAGCGGCTCGCCGGTGTAGCCCGTCCGCGCGATCATTACTTCGGCTTCCCCGATCCGTGCGATCGAGAGTTCGTTTCTCATCGGCTCGGGAAGAGGTCCATCGCTCAGGATCGAGGTGAGGATCCGACGCGAATCCGGCCCCTGGAGCGCGACCATCGCGTACTCCTCAGAGATGTCGGTCATCTCGAGTTTGGGGAATTTCTTCTTCAGTTTGGAGAAATGTTCCCAGTCCTTGTCCTTGTTGGAGGCGTTCACGACCAGAAGGTACTCGTCCGCCTTGAAGCGGTAGAGGTAGGCGTCGTCGACCGCTCCCCCCCTTTCGTCCGGGATCATGGTATACTGGGCGTTCAGTTCCTTGAGCGCCTCCGCGTTGTTCGTGAGGGAATGCTGGAGAAATGCGACCGCGTCATCTCCCCTGAAGGTGAATCGGCCCATGTGGGAAACGTCGAAGAGGCCGGCGTCCCGCCTGGTATGGAGGGGCGCCTCCAGGATCCCCCCCTCGTAGGTCAAAGGCATCTCCCATCCCCCGAACTCCACTATTTTCGCACCCGAAGCCACATGGGTGTCGTACAGTACCGTCCGTTTCATCTCTCCTCCTGTTGTCTTTTCCATCGGACCACCGGCCGCATCGCGGCCAGAACGTCCTCGATCCTCCCTGACACCGGGCTGGTGGGGGGCC
>CAZPZF010000208.1:0-6089 GCA_964590705.1 uncultured Spirochaetales bacterium
TATCGCGGATGGGGTTGTTTTTGAGGGCAAATGCGAGATGATCAAAAATCCGGACGATGTCGATATCTTCTCCGCACCGCCGGACAAGATCAAGAGCCTCATTTCTCCATCGTAAACACCCGGCTTGACAGGTATCGAAACTGGACATATAGTAGGAATTGAAAACTGTTCCGTTCGCCAGGCAGATGCGTCACCCACCAGGGGAAACGCCGGTGCCGCGCCCGTTTTCCAATTCCCAGATGTAGCACGAATGAGATAAGAGAGGGCCGAATCAATACGGAATCCCCTTGTATATATTTTCAATCTATTCACGACCCTGGGGGGGCAAGATACGTCTTACCGTGAGCAGATAGATGAATTTGGGAGTGTTTCATGGCAATCATCCGAAAAAGGACGGTACAGTCCACCAAACCGTACCAAGGATCCGATAGTACCGAGGTACCTGCCAGTATGCAGAATGAATTGAATCTTGACAGCAACGCCATTCCGGATTTGAGGCGGACAAACGGGGAAGGAGAAAGAACGGCCGAGTTTCGTCCAAAGGAATCAACCTCTGGAAGCCCCGATCTCCACAAACATCGGAGAAAGAAAATTCGGGTTGAGCTCATTAAGGAATCCGCGGCCTTCGAAGACGGGGCAGAAGGCGATACCGCGATAGAGGCGCCTCCATACGAGGATTCGCCGGTCGGGGACGAGGAGGTTGAACCGACCGAATTCGAAGCCGCAGAAGAGGAGGAAGACGGCTCGGGTGACCAGACAAGCCGATCGGTACGAGCGGTCAAGAAACCGCTTAAGTCGAAGAAGCCGGAGCGTGCGGCAGGTTCCAGGGAGAAGGTTTCCATCAACGATCTGACCAGAATGCCCCTTCCCGACCTCCGGGAGCAGGCGGTAAAACTTGGGATCAGCCATGAATCGCTTCTCCAGATGAAGAAACAGGAGGTCATCTTCTCCATTCTGAAGGCCCACACCTCCATCGGCGGAATCATCCACGCGTACGGCTCCCTCGAGATTCTTCCGGACGGCTATGGTTTTCTCAGATCCCCGCAAAACTCGTACCTGCCCGGTTCGGACGATATCTACATCTCCCCCTCGCAGATCAGGCTTTTCAATCTGCGTACCGGCGATACCGTTTCCGGACAGATCAGGCCTCCCAAAGAGGGAGAGCGCTTCTTTGCCATGCTCCGGGTGGAAACCGTTAATTTCGACGATCCCTCGGTCGCCCAGACAAGGGTCCCGTTCGACAACCTGATCCCCCTCTATCCCATGGAAAAGCTCAACCTCGAGATGGAGAACGGCGATATCTCGACCCGTCTTATCAACCTCTTCTGCCCCATTGGAAAAGGACAACGGGGTCTCATCGTATCCCCCCCCAGGACAGGAAAGACGATCCTGCTGCAGAAGGTGGCGAACGCCATCACAAAAAACCACCCCGAGGTGTTTCTGATCGTGCTCCTGATCGACGAACGCCCGGAAGAGGTGACCGATATGAGGAGGAACGTAGATGGCGAGGTTATCGCCTCCACGTTCGACGAGCAGGCCACCAGGCACGTCCAGGTGGCGGAGATGGTCATTGAAAAGGCCAAGAGGCTCGTGGAGCACAAGAAGGACGTCGTCATCCTATTGGACTCCATCACGCGGTTGGCGCGGGCGTACAACCAGACGGTTCCCACCTCTGGAAAGATCCTCTCCGGCGGCGTTGATTCCAACGCGTTGCACAAGCCGAAACGCTTCTTCGGCGCGGCGCGAAACATCGAGGACGGCGGGAGTCTCACGATCGTGGCTACCGCGCTGATCGATACAGGAAGCCGGATGGATGAAGTGATCTTCGAGGAGTTCAAGGGAACGGGCAACATGGAGATCAACCTCGACCGGAAGATGTCCGACAGGCGTCTCTTCCCCGCAGTCAATATCAAGAAGTCCGGAACGAGGAAGGAAGAGCTCCTCCTCACGGAGGAGGAACTCAACAAGCTGTGGATCCTCCGGAAGGTCATCAATCCGATGGACGATATGGAGATCCTCGAGCTGTTGATTGACAAAATGAGGAAAACCAAGAATAATGAGGCGTTCCTGCGTTCCATGAACACCTCCGCGTCTATGGAATAACCGTATCCCGCGTGGATACATACGAGGAGATATCGAATATGAAGACCGGAATACATCCGAAATACGAAATGACCAAGATCACCTGCGCGTGCGGCAATGTCATCGAAACCAGATCGACCGTAAAGGATCTGCAGGTTGAAATCTGTTCCCAATGCCATCCGTTTTTCACGGGGAAACAGAAGCTCGTGGACACCGCCGGAAGGGTCGAACGGTTCAAGAAGAAATACGGCATCACGTCGGACTGAACCGACCTCATCCGCTGGAAGCGTAGATCCCGGGACCGAAAATCGGTCCCGGGATTTTTTTTCTCTTCAGACGCATTGTGACGAGTACGATGAAAAGGATGATGCCGCAGAGGAGCGGCAGGATGTCGCCGTACAGGGCGTACGCCGTGGGTCTTCCTGGATCATACACGGGGATGTCGACTGCGCGGGCTTCCTCGACGAAGAAGGGCAGGGTTTCGAGCATCCTTCCCGCCGGATCGACCACGGCTGAAACCCCCGAATTGGTCGATCTAACGAGGACCCGGCGGTTCTCTACAGCCCGGAATCGTGAGGCCGCGAAGTGTTGCGTCTGCGCCGAGACGGTCCTGGACCAGGAGTCGTTGGTCAGGTTGATGAGCACCTCTGCTCCCTCGTTGTAGTACTTCCTGCAGAGTCCCGCAAAGGCGTCCTCGAAACAGATAGGAGCGCCGAACGAGAGGGCTGATTCCGGGCCCCCATAGGCGGAAATGGGTACGGAAAAGACCGTGAACCTTTCACCGGGGGTCCAACCCACGGCGTCCAAGCCGACGACCTTGGTGAAAAAAGCCTCCACAAGCCGGTTTTTCCGGAAGGGGATTCGTTCCGCGATGGGAACGGGATGCTGTTTTGCGTAGAAATCGATCGGGTTTCCCGCGCTGTCGATCAGGATGGCGGCGTTGTACATCTCTCCCGATTCCCTGTTCCTGTATACCGGACCCCCGACGAGGAGTGGTTTCCCGATTTCGGCGAGGAAGGGGATGAAGGGATCTTCTTTCGGCGTCCTGGAAAAGTATCTCCGCGATTCGATATAGGGGCGCCGGAAGGAACTTTCGCTCCAGACGATCAGGTCCACGTCTCCGCCGCGCTTGGAAACGGCTTGCCTGGTGAGCCGCTGTGATACGAGGAGGCCGTTCTGGTCGTTCCCGGCGGCCCAGGAGTCTGTGTTCTGCTGAACAAGGACGATGATCGCGTGCTTTGCGGCGGGCATGTCCCTCGCCAGAGCCGCGCCGCCGTAGAGGAGAGACGCCGCGGTTAACGCGGCGAAGACCGCCCATTGGTTGGCCGCGGGAAAGCACAGCGGGGTAAAGACCACCTTTCCGATCCACTGGCCGATGAGGGCGTTACAGAGCACGATGATGTAGCCGATTCCCCAGATCCCCAGGATGTCTGCCGTCTGGATCAGAGGAAGGATCATGTTGACCGGGTAGGCCGAGAGCCCCCAAGGGAAACCGAGGAATCCAATCGATTTGATATACTCATAGACGATCCATACTGCTGAAACGAGGAAGGGACGCCATTGGGTTCCTGCCCGATTGATGTGGTTGAGGAACGGCCCGAGAATCCAGAAGAAGAAGATATGCGCCACGGTAACGCCTGAAATGGTCCACGCGGAAAAATCGAGAAAGAAGACGAGCCAGAAATATGTCAGGACCGAATTGACTAGACCGAAGAGGGCGCCAAGCCGGGCGGCCTCTTTCCAGTTTCGGGCGGCCGCTACGGCCGCCAGAAAGGGAGCCAAGCCGCAGAATCCGTACAGTGGATTCCCGTAGGGGAAAAGCTCGTTCGGGATGGCGAGGGCGAATAGGACGCTCGAAAGAATGGTGAAGAGCATGCGAAGCCCTCTTTCTGTGCGCAATTCTCGTTCCGAGCAGTGCTTTTCACCCACGGAATCCATTCTAACCAGTTTCATGGCTCGTGAAAACCGCCGCGAAGCCCGGCATGGGCCGGTTTCGCCTTTGGATTCACCTTTTTGTTGCATAGAAGGTCATTTTCTAATACTATAGAGCATCGATAACGTATGAAAATCGATATCTTTGTGAAACGGGAGATGACCGGCCCCATTGCGTATCAATGAACACGGCGTATCCTTCAGCCCAGAGGTATCCTGATGAGCGACCTTCTCATTACGCATAAAAGAGAATACGGCTGTGAACCCGAAGTCATTGTGGAAGCGCCCGGAATTCTCAACCTCATGGGTGAACACACGGACTACAACGAGGGTTTCGTTCTTCAGTTGGCGATCAACAAGGCGGTAAGAATCGCGGCGTCCAAACGCAAAGACAATTCGCTTCGGTTTTTCGCGGCGGACTTCAACGAACGGAAGCGCACGACCATCGCGAACATAAAGTTCAAGCGGGAGGATAGGTGGGCCAACTATCCGAAGGGGGTGATCGAGCAGTTCATGCACTTCGGGTATGTCCTCCATGGGGTCGATATCACGATTTCCGGGGAGGTCCCCCAGGCGATCGGGCTCGGATCCTCGGCCGCGCTTACGGTAGCAACGGCCTACGCCCTGAAAACGCTGTTCGACCTCTCCATCTCCGAAACGCAGATGGTCCAGGCCGCGCTTCTCTCCGAGACCTCGTTCATCGGCAATGAAACCGAGATCACCGACACCCTCACCGCGTGCGTGGCAAAAAAGGACACGATCCTCTTTCTTGACCTCCGATCCCTCAAGTACGAATTCATCCAGTTCGCCTTCCCGGAAGTCAAGCTTCTGGTGACCAATTCCAACGTTCCCCAAGCCCCCGGCCAGAGCGAGCTGGTGGATCGAAAGCGGATCTGCGCGGAATGCGTCGAATTTCTTTCGAAACGCAGGAGCGGACAGGCGCTCCGCGATTTCTCGGCGGCCGACTTGAAGGCGGCCATGGGGTTCATCCCCGAATCGACCCGGCGGATGTGCATGCATGTCGTACAGGAGAACCAGCGGGTCCTTGACGCGAAGCAGTCGCTCATCGCCGGCGACCTCGCGGCGCTCGGAAAGATGATGAACCGCTCCCATGAGAGCCTTCGGGACGATTTCGAGGTCTCGTGCCCCGAGCTGGACTGGCTGGTCAAGAGGGCATGGGAAATCGACGGCGTCTATGGCTCACGGATCACCGGAACCGGGTTTAACGGCTGCACCGTAACCCTTCTCAAGGAGTCCGCTATTGACAAGTACACCGAAAGGTTGGAAGAGTATGAGCGGATCTTCGGATTCACGGCCGAGCTGTTCATCTGCGAACCTTCGGCCGGCGTGAAGATACTTTTTCCCTAGAGACGGCACAGGATGATCATTCTGCTTACCAACGACGACGGCTTCGATAGTCCGGGGCTGCGCGCCATGAAGGACGCGCTCGCGGGGCACGAGATCTGGATCGCCGCCCCGGACGGCGAGAGGAGCGGTACCTCCCATTCGATCACCATCAAGGATCCGGTGCGGTTCACCCGGATGGGGGAGAGGGAATACGCGTGCAGCGGAACCCCCGCGGACTGTATCCTGTTCTCGTTTCTGGGCGCGGTTCCGGTTAAACCCGATATCGTCATATCCGGCATCAATATCGGACCCAACCTGGGCACCGACATCCTCTATTCGGGAACCGCCGCGGCGGCAAGACAGGCGGCCCTCATGGGGTGCGCCTCCATCGCGGTTTCTCTCAACGCGTTCACGCCGCCGTTCCACTTCGCCGCGGCCGCGTCGTTCGTCTCCGCCAATATCGGGCTTTTCGCGTCCCTGTGGAGCGACGATCATTTCATCAACGTGAATGTCCCGAACGAGGAAACCTCCGCCGGGATTGCGATTACTCACCCATCAAAACGCATCTACGAGGACAAGGCGGTGAGCTTTTCGTCGCCGAGCGGCCATTGCTACTACTTCCTCTCGGGGAGCTTCATCGGGGCGCAAGCCGAGGAAGGTTCGGACTGGGAAGCGGTATCCTCGAACAACGTATCGGTATCGCCGATCTACCTCCATCCGGTGAATAT
>CAZPZF010000209.1:0-6078 GCA_964590705.1 uncultured Spirochaetales bacterium
TACAGCCCCCTATTGAATTTTGCTTCACACTATATCCACAATTCGAAACACTAAATATTTCTTACCGCTGAAACCGGTAAGCCCCGCGCCCGCGGTCATCGGTTATTCTCCGGAATCTCACCGGAAACTCCTTTTCGGTTTATACTATATCTCGTTGATGAACGGATGAAAAAAGCACTGCGCGTATTACTGGTTTTCGCCGCGGCGGACGCCTGGGCTTTCCCCGGGCTGACGAACGAAGAAGGCTCGCACGACGTAATCACCCAAACCGCGTTAACAAACCTATACCGGACCCCCTTCGGCGAGATCGTCCGGATACGGAAAGCCCCCCTCTTCGGGATCGAGAAGTACGAATACGCCAACCCCCGCCTGGGGGATATCGTCTACTAAGCGTCCGGCGGACCGGATCTGTGCTCTTTCGGTCAGCTTCCGACGCACTCCCAGACCCCTGATTATTAGTACTCGATCGACTATTCGCCTGAAGAACTCCTCGTATTGGAACGGAAAGCCCTGGACAACTATTTTCTCTACTGTTCCTCCATACCTCACCATGTTCTTCGACTGTCTAAGGGCCGGGGAGACCCCTGAGGGGGCCTCCTTGCTGGTAGGCGGCCAAGAGACATAACCCCCCTGCTACCTGAAATCGACGAGATCAGGTAGCATTGGGTAGAACTCATCAGGCATGCCGAAACGCATGGGCTGAGGCCCGCGGCGCGGGAGTTCGGGACCACCCTGAAAACAGTCCGGAAGTTGCTGGAGCGGTTCGAGCCGGAAACCGAATCGATCCCCCAATGAGATGGCCCGGTACTGGTATTCCAAGATCCAGGAGGTTTGCGACCGGGCCCAAAAGGACAACAAACGGATCACGGCGGTACGGATACAGAGAAGGCACCGGGTGCCCTATTCAACGAAAACGATCCTGAAAGTGATGCGGGAGATCAAGAAGCAAGGACGGCCGTTTGAAGCCATGGGGAAGACCACCACCGCGATCGAGCAGGTACTGTCTGCCTGCCATGGCACGACCCCTCCGGGAGCGAAAACCTGACAGAGCGATGCGGAAACATCCCACCGCTCATTGAGGACGAATTCTATGCCGGGGAAAGGCCGGTGAATATCAGAGGTTCTTCAATGCCGAACGGTACAATTCCTCCAAAGAGGGGTCCCCGGCACACCTGCTAGCCGCTGCGGCGCCGGAAAGTGATCCCTCAGTCCTCTTTCAGAAGCCAGTCGTGATTGACACTTTCTACCGGAGATAAAAAAATGCCTTTAAATCCCTCGCGGCCTGACCTCAGGGGGGGACCATGTCTCTTCGCCGCCCAAGACTGACTGCCTCGTCCCTTGCGTTTTCCTGTTCCCATATGATACAATTCTTTACAGACATGTTCTCCTTTTGGTAATTTTGTTTCGCAACTAAAATAATACGGGAGAATGTGCCTTTTCTCTATTCCATCCACAGCTTTTAACTGTAGCTCGGCATTGAAGGAGGCCACTATGAAGATGAAGCGGCTTTCTCTTAAAGCCACACTTATCCTTTCATTCGCAGTTTTAATTCTCGTCAGCTCCGCAATTGGCGCAATTGGTATCTACGGGATGCTTAAAATGGCTGCGGCGGATCAAACGCTATACTCCAACTACACTGTTCCCCTCATGAACCTTGAAAAGATATGTGAGGGTTTTCAACGGATCCGCGTAAATCTCTATAGGATTGGTACTATCGACAGCGCTGAGGAACGTAAAGCCGATATTGCTAATATTGTAGAGTTTTTCAAATCTATAGAGGAGAATACAGTACAATACGACTCGTCGATCATGACCGCCGAAGGCAGGCAGCTCTTTATTGCTTTCACTACGCCCTACCAGGCATTCAAGTCCGAGGTCGCCACGATGATAGACTTGGCAGAAATGGGTAAGCTCGGCGCGGAGTACCTCGAGGAGCTCATGAAATCTAGGGCCATAGCCAACGATGTCCAGGCGGGGCTCGACGGCTTGGTCGATCGAAAGGTATCACGAGCGAAGTCGTTCATCTCGGCGAATGTCGCCCTTTCAGCTTCCTCGATCATGCTCTCCTTCGTAGGGCTCGGAGCGGGAATCGCCATCGCAATCGTTCTCGGTATTGTCATCATTCGTTCGGTGATGCGATCGGTCGGGGGCGAGCCTGCTGTCGTTGCAGCGATCGCCGAGCGTGTAGCGGCGGGACAACTCGATATCGAGGATAGTGTATCAAGGAAAAAGACGGGCATTCTCAAAGCTCTAATCGAGATGACGGGGAGGATCAGCGAAATTGTCGGCGCTGTACAAGAGGCAGCCCGTCAAGTCGCAGCTGGAAGCGAGCAGATCAGTTTATCAGCACAGGGTATGAGCCAGGGTGCGACCGAACAGGCCGCGAGCGCCGAAGAAGTCTCTGCTTCCGTCGAGGAGATGTCGTCGATTATCAGGCAAAACGCTGACAGCGCCCACACCACGGAAGCGACTGCGACCAAGTCTGCCCATGACGCGGAAGAGGGAGCGCGTTCAGTTGCTACCACCGTAGGGGCTATGAAGGAAATCAGCGCGAAGATCAGCATAATCGACGAGATCGCCCGACAGACGAACCTCCTCGCCTTGAATGCGGCAATCGAGGCGGCGCGTGCAGGTAGTGTCGGTAAAGGATTCGCGGTCGTGGCAAGCGAAGTTAGAAAACTTGCCGAACGCAGCCAGATTTCAGCAGCTGAAATACTTGAGCTTTCTGCCCGTTCGCTATCCGTCGCCGAAGGCGCCGGAGAAAAAATTAGCGAGACCGTTCCAGGTATACGTCACACGGCCGAGCTTGTTCAGGAAATCAGCTCATCCTGCAGGGAACAAAGCGTGGGCATCGATCAAATCGTCTTGGCACTCACACAGCTTAATACAGTAATCCAGCAGAACGCAACATCAAGTTCAAATCTCGCCGTCACTGCGGAGGAGCTCGCAGCTCAATCCGGTTTACTCTCGGATACAATTTCGTACTTTAAAACGAATAAGATGTTAACACGAACCTAACAAACGGAATAAACGTCCATGCCAGAAGACAATAAAATATCCGATCTCACCAGTCATCCTGCTTCCGTTCGATTCATTAGTCATCCAACTAAATATTTTTTACCCCACCTTCCTCTGAAGGCATAACTGATCCATCCTTCCCGGAAACAATAGAGAACGCAGGGTATATCCGTGTAAACTCACGGACGCGGATAAGTGAAAACCGGATCAGTATTCGCCTTGGGGGCCGGGCGGTTATGGAAATCGAGGGGACGGTTGACGAGGAGAAACTGGCAAAGATACTCCGGGCGGCGAAGGCGGTGGCATAGTTATCGATTGGTCTGCGGTGGCGCGATTCTTCCGACCGGGGTACATGGATCTGCAGAAAGCGATCGATGGGCTTGCGGTGCTGGTTGAGTAGGAGATGGGGCAGGATCCGTTTTCGGCGAGCCTGTTTCTATTCAATGGCCTGTACCGGAAGCTCTTGAGGCTGATCTACTGGGATCGGAACGGGTTCTGGCCGTGGCAGAAAAGAGGTTGAAAAAGGATCGCTTTCCATGGCCTGATAGTGAGGAAGCGGCGCGGAGATAGAACTTACCGATCGCTTACCGGAAGAACAAGCATCCATATCGACGGTTAGAAGGGAGGCGTGAAGAGACAGAAAACCGACGGCACAGTCGTTACGAGGCGCTGCTTGAAGCCTACCGATTCACGGTGTACAAGCGATTCCTGAGGACGACGGAAGCGGCTGACGAGCGCCCGCGGTTGCGGGGGCTTCCGCAGCAGATCTACGTGAAGCGGCATGTGCATCCGAAGTATGCGTGCCGGAACAGCAAAAGATCCGGTGACGAGGAGAAAGCGACTGTTCGGGTTGCCCCGCTGTTCCGTCGATCATACCGAAGAGCATCGTGACCCCGAGGCGACCGACCTTCATCTTCGTGAATAAGGATGTGGATCATCTGCCGTTCTATCGGCAGGAGAAGCGGTTCGAGCGGATCGGCAAACTCAACTGGATAGAGCAGGGCCTGCGGAGCCGGACTCTTGATCCGGAAACCTTCCGTACGCTACGAAAGGAACAGACCCAGCAGATTCATCCCTCATCCCGTGGCTGGCGTGAGAAGAGCGGGTCCGGGGGGCCTCCCGAAACCATGATCGTGAAGGCGGTTTCCTATACCCTAATTCTCCGCATCTGACCTCAGACAATAAAGCCTGAGAGAACGCGATCCATCCTTTCGTGCCGGGCCGCAAGAGCTGGCTTTTATCGGGAAGCCCTATGGGAGCCGAAAGTTCCTGCGGCTTCTATTCCCTTATCGAAACGGTGAAACTCAACGGGCAGAACCCCTGTTGGTATCTCACGATGGGAACCACTCCTCCCCTCGAACGTTAGAATCCCTTCAAAACCTCCATCCCCGTAGGGGTGGGAGAGATATTGTCAATTCCTGTGGATGAGAAATGAGCACATTCTCCAGCATCATGCCGCAGCCTCATCCACCAGCTCTCCATTAATAAAGACCTTGTCTGCCTCAACGAGTTGAAGAAGACGATGACCAGATAATTTGTTCCAAGTCTTTTCCGCTTCCATACAAAGCTTCCAGGCCATTGTCAATGCGGCGATTCTTGAACCTGATCCCGTCGTTCGTTTCGTCCGAAGACGAACCATTGTGAAAACGTCGACTCAATGGGGTTTGTCGTCCGGATATGTTTCCAGTGCTGCGCGGGGAAAGAATAGAACAAGAACAGATCGTCCTCGTCTTTCGTAAGGCATTCGACCGCCTTAGGATACTTGGCCTCAAATGTTTCAATGAACAAGCGGTATGATTTTTCCGCGTCCGATTTGGTCGGAGCAAGATAGATGTCATGGATCATGGACTTCGCTTTCCCTTGCACCGACTGCGGCATCTTGTCGAGAATGTTGGCCGTCTTATAGACCCCACAGCGCTGCCTCTTCGTGGTCGGAAATACCGCGGATAGGGCTGCCCAGAATCCCAAAGCACCATCGCCAACAGCGAGCTTGGGAGGAAGATCAAGACCACGGCTCTTACAGTCCAGAAGCAACTCCTTCCATGACTGCTTGCTTTCCCGATACCCGTCGCTTACGGCGACTAATTCCTTATCACCAGAAGAGGTAGCTCCCATGATAACCAACAGGCAGCTGCGTTCGTCCTCAAGACGGACGTTCACGTAGATGCCGTCAGCCCAGAAATATACGTACCGTTTCCTTTCAGATCTCGTTTCGTCCAAGCCAGGTACTCTTC
This sequence comes from uncultured Spirochaetales bacterium, assembly GCA_964590705.1. GTDB lineage: Bacteria > Spirochaetota > Spirochaetia > CAZPZF01 > CAZPZF01 > CAZPZF01. The sequence continues at coordinate 5,253 of CAZPZF010000209.1, forward strand.
TTCCCATACCCTCTTCAGCCGCACGATGGTATTCGCAGACAGCCCTTTGGCCCCGTCGCCAAGAAGAGCGGACAATGCTTCGGGAAAATCATCAGTGGATACCCCATGCAAGTACAACGACGGCATCAAGTTTTCCAGACTGGGGACTCTCCTCATTTGTATCCGTTCCGAACCACAAGCTGCCTGCCTTCGCCATTTGTCCTTCCCTTGTGCCGTTCCATCCTTTACGCACAAGTACGTCTATAAGACTGACAGCCTCGTCCCTTGCGTTTTCCTGTTCGCGTATGATACTGTTCTTCATAGGCATGTTCTCCTTTTGGTATTTTGGTTTCGCAACTAAATAATACCGGAGAATGTGCCTTTTCTCTTTACCATCCACAGCCTTTGACAATAACTCGAGCCTCTTTCAAAAGTCATAATCGCGGTAGAGGAATTTTATCCTAACGCTCAGAAACCTCCGCAGAGATACTTGAAACAGTCTCTAGTTTAAGCGAAATAAGGTTTCAAGCAGATCAAAACAGTTTTTTCCAGTGCAGCGGGTAGACCTCTCCGCTCTGACAAAATTATCATCCGGATTTTCTGATCAGAACAGGATAAAACATCCCGGCGGCATCAAATCAGAATGGATTATTTTCCAATGCCGCAAGACAGAGGACCCCCATCAGCAGAATAAAATTGACTTTATCATACCATTTTACATACAAGGCTGCGGGCAGGAGGTGCTCTTTCAAATGAGAGTTGGCTCGCTCGACTACCGTTCTGGCTTTAACTTGTCCTTCTCCAGCGGTCCGTGATGCCACATCACGGAACATCTGCGGGATTTCGG
>CAZPZF010000210.1:0-6076 GCA_964590705.1 uncultured Spirochaetales bacterium
GCCCCCGGCCTTCGCCTTTCCGGTCCCCGCCCCCAAGAGGCAGGATGACCGCGGTTACGATCTCTCCCGGTTCCAGGATCGTCCTGCCCGGGCCGGTAAAGAACTTCTCGGCCGGCGTTTTTCTCGTCAGGACAGAGCCCCTCGCGTCCGCGCGAGCGGATTCGATCTCCCCCCCCAGGACGATGATCGCCGGAGGGGAATCGGCCCCGGGCGAGGCGTTGCCGATATTGCCTCCCAGGGTCGCAGTGTTCCTGACCTGCGTACCGCCGACACTGTTGACCGCCTCGGCGAGCGCAGCGAGATCCGCTCCGTGTCCCGATCTGCCAATTGCGGCCGAGCCGGCCGCGCCGCTCCCAGACGCGCCCCCGCCCGCGCGCGCCGCGAGAAAGCGTTCCAGCGCCGTCATGGGAAGCGCGGCGCCGATCCGTAAAAAGCCGTCCCCTGTCTCGATCGCCGTGAGCTCGGGGACTCTGCCAAGATAGACGACGATGGCCGGGGTATCGCGCCCGTCCCTGAGGCGGTTCAGCAGATCCGTACCGCCTGCAAGGGCTTTTACCCCCGGCTTCCTCAGGGCGAGAAGCGCGGAGCCCAAAGACTCCGGAGCCTCGTATGCGAAATCGGAAACAATGATCCGCGAATTAAACATGCCGGTCCTCCTTCAAGGCGGCGAGTATATCCTCGGGGAGGATGGGGAGTTTCGTGAAGCGCCTGCCGAGCGCGTCGGCTATCGCTGAAGCGACAGCCGCGGGCGCCGGATTGAGGGCGGCCTCGCCGATCCCCTTTGCCCCAAAGGGTCCGGTTGGTTCGTAGGTATTGGCAAAAATCACCTCGAAGCGTTCGGGGTCCGGCATCTCCGCGATCCCGAGCATCTTGTAGTCGGTGAGCATGCCCCGGTTCCGGAGTTGACCCGTAACGGGATCGTTAGCGGTGTCCTCCAGGAGGGCCATGCCCGCGCCTCGGTAGAAACCGCCGTGCAGTTGACCGCGCGCCAGCGTGGGATTTACCACGGTTCCCGCGTCGCTTCCCGCCACCACCCGTAGGATCCGGACCATCCCTGTCCACGTGTCCACCTCGACCTCCACGAAGTAATCGGTGAACGCGGGGGGGCAGGCAGTCTTCCGAATGCTCTTGGCGAAGATAGCAGTGCCCCAGTCCTTGTTCATGGCTGTGGAGGCGACCTCACCGATCTCCGCCTGTTTCTCGGGATTGCCGACCACGTAGATGAAGGTCTTGGCTTTTTCCGCGTCCCAGCGCATGTCCAGGGCTCCGGGATAGGAATCCAGAATTCTTGCCGCGTATTCGAAGAGGATCTTCTTGGTCTCTCGGGCCACGTCGAGGACCGCCCCGCCTCCGCAGTAGACGCCTCTAGTCGCGTGCGTGCAGACATCGTATCCGGTGGAACGGGTATCGGCCGGGGATATCCCCACCCTGTCGAAGGGCACGTGGAATTCCTCTGCAACCAGCTTCGCTGCCGCGTCCAGGGTGCCACCCCCGTGGTCCATGAGCGCTGTGAGGATGTCGATGGAACCGTCCTCGTTCACCTTGACCTGCACGGTGGTGTAGTCTTTGACCTCTCCCGGAACGGGAGCGCCGGTCCCGGAGGTGTGGAACCCGCGGGCAAACCCGATTCCGCGGCGGAAGCGCCCCCTATCTTCCGAGGGATGCTTGCGCGAATAATAGCCGATCCGCTCGGCTCCCTTTTCGAGAAGCTCACGGACTCCGTCGGAGAAGATCTGGGAACGGACGGTCGGGCCCTGGCCCCAGAAGATCTCGCCGAGACCCACGTAGTTCTTCAGGCGCAGCTGGATTGGATCCATGCCCAGCTTCTCGGCCAGGATGTCCATGGTCACCTCTACGCCGAAAGTCGCCTGGGGCGCGCCGTAGCCCTGCATGGCGCAGGAGGGGACCTTGTTCGTGTAGACCGCGAAACCCTCGTACTTCATGTTCTCGATCCGGTACAGCGAATGCCAGAATCCGGACATGACGCCGAGGAAGGCGAGGGCCTGAACATGATGCCCCCCGATATCGATGTACGCCTTCATGTGGCCGGCCATGAGGGTGCCGTCCTTCCGCGCGCCCACCTTCAGGGTGTACCTCGATGGATAGCGGACATGGTCGTACATGTCCTCTTCGCGGTTCAGCGTGATCTTGACCGGCCTGCCGATCTTCAGGGCCAGGGCAACGGTCGAGACGATGACCGGGTTCGTGTGGATCCCCGAGCCGAAATGCCCTCCGCCCGGAACCCGCATGACGTTCACCTTGTTCAGGGAGATGCCGAAGATCGACCCGAGGAGGATACGGGTGTTGTGCAGAGCCTGGGTCGTGGGCCACACGGTGATTCCCCCGTCAGGTTCGGGTCTGGCTACGCACGCCTTGGTCTCCAGTTGACACTGGTATTGCCGCGGAGTTTGGAAGGTGTTCTCGATGATGATGTCCGCCTTCTTGAAACCCTCCTCAATATCCCCCTCAACCACCTCGCGTGAGCATGCGATATTGTTCCTGATCCGCACCGGTTTATCTTCGAGATAGACCGTCTCGTGGATCAGATCCTTTTCCGCGGCCATCGCGGATTCCATGTCCATGTAGGCGGGCAGGATCTCCCATTCCACCTTGACAGCCCGCGCCGCCTTCTCCGCGAGTTCCTCGGTCTCGGCCGCGACCGCGCCGTAGAAATCGCCCACGTGCCTGACATGGTCGCTGAAGACCTGCCAGTCCTGGTAGGTTGCCTTGGGCACGGAAACGAGCCTGAGGTTGAAGTGCTTGTCCGGCGTGTCCGTGAAACAGATGTGATGCGCGCCCATAGCCTCGACCGCGGAGAAGTCAATGCTCTTGACCCGCGCGTGTGGGTGCGGACTGCGGAGGATCTTCCCGTACAGCATGTTGTCCAGGACGATGTCTGAGGGGTACTTCTCCTGCCCGGTCACCCTGGCTACCCCCTCCTTTCTCGGTTCGTCCTTGCCTACGATCTCGAAGCCGGTTTTCCCTTTGGTATCCATTTCAGCTCCCCTTTGTCGAAAGCCATTGCGGGAATTTCCCGCCTATCCTCTTCGTGACGGCCATGCTCGCCTTCAGGAAGGCCTCCCCGTGCTGCCGCATGACCGCCTCGGTCAGTCCCGAATTCGTTCCAACCACCGCGATGGAACCGGTCACGGTGCCTCTTCGGTCGAAGACCGGAGTGGCCATCGCGTTGATTCCCGTATGGAATTCCCCCCTGTTGAAGGCGATTCCGGTCCTGTTGATCTCGGAGAGCTCGGCTTCGAGACGGGACAGGTCGCTGATGGTGGTGTCGGTGTAGACCTCGATCTGCAGCGATCGGAGGATCTTCTCCTGCTCCTTCTGCGGGAGAAACGCCATCACCGCCTTGCCCGCCGCGGAACAGTAGAGGGGCATCAGCTCCCCCTGACCGACCGCGATCCGGGTGTTGACCGCTCCTCTGACCTCAAGGACAACGCAGCATTTCGCGCTGTACTTGGAGTAGAAGACCGTCTCCCGCGTGAGTTTGTGAAGCTCGTCCAGATGTTCCTCGGCGACCGCCGCCTCGTCGGAATTCTCAACCACCGCCTGAGCGAACCTGAGGTGGACAAATCCGAGAAAGTACCGCATGTCCGTCCGCCGCTGGGTCACGTAGTCGAACTGCCGAAGCGAGGCGAGGATCCGATAACAGGTGGAAGGCGGAATGTCGAGAGCCTCCGCGATCTCCTTGTTGGAAAGACCGTACCTCCCGGTCTCGCGCAGCAGTTCGAGGATCCTGTGTATCTTTCCGATGGACGGCATGTTTCCTCCAAACAACGCGATAGATGCTGGATTGATTATACGTTCAAAATACTGAGTTTTCTACTCATTAAACGGGTATTTTCTCATTTAATGGAATCCAATTCCGATATTTTTCTCATACAAGGCAGCTCCCGCACGTGTATCGAAGATTGTAAAAGGCGGTTGTCGGAAGCAGATGGACAGTCGGGAGGCCGTGGCCGACCGCCGGGCAGGGGGCAAAACCCCGCCCGTGCGCGGCCTGCGCCCGTTATTTCAGGCTGTCTGCGCAGGCATGGTAGATGTTCTCGAACAGATCCCGCAACAGGGAGATGGAAACCGCGTAAAAGGCGAGCCGGAGTATAGATTTTCCGGCTATCACTCCCGTGTCATACGAGGAGAGGAGAAGCTGCCTCACCCGTTCCGCGTCCAGATCGTCGCGTAGCTTCACGCACATGAAATACCCGGAATTGAAGGGCAGGGGCTCGAAGAAGCTATGGTATTCTGGGTGCGCGGCAAGGATCCTCCTGACTTCGCGGTACCGGTCCCGGAGGATCGCGTACTTCTCATGCCTAACCGCCTCGTACCCCGGATCGTCGAGCGCGGCGAAGACGAGGGACTGGGAGATGTTCGGGGCGCATGAGATGGATCCCCGCACTGCGCCGGCCGCTTTCGCCTCCAGGGCGTCGTAGAGAGTCTTCGTGCCGCTCCTCACGCCGAAGGTGATGAATCCGACGCGGAAGCCCCACACGTACTGTTCCTTTGTCGGGCCGTCGAGCTTCACGGCGAGGACCTTGGAATCGAGGTCGGAGAGGGACGAGAACATGGACTCTGCCAGGATCCCCTCCTCGTAAACGAGGCCGAAATAGGCGTCGTCGAGGATTACTACGATTCCCTCGCAGCACGACGCCGCTTTCTTGATTACGTCGCGGATCGCCTCGGCTTCCCCGACGGTGGGCGTATAGCCGGTCGGGTTGTTGGGAAAGTTGAGCAGAACGATCTTCTTGCCCGCGTTGCCGACGCCTTTCCGCGCTTCCGCCGGGGCGGAACCGCCTTCCAAGGCCCGGGCGAATCCATCCACGTTGAATCCTCCGCCGGCAAAGAGCGGATAGTGAACGAAACGCGCCCCATACCCGTGTCCCAGGACGAGGTCGTAGTTCTCCCAGTAGAGGTCGGGCACGATGATTTCGTCGCCCGGATCCACGAAGAGATACCCAGCCGTGTAGATTCCATGCGTGAGCGCCAGAGTCGTGACCGGCAGGCTCACCGCGCGGCCCGAAAGTCCGGGGTTCTTCCGGTACAGAGCCTCCTGCCATTTCTTCCGCATATCAGGGCGCCCTTCACTCGGCGCGTAGGGGAAGACCCTGTCTGGAGGCAGCTTGACCAGCGACGCGATGGAGGGGAAACGCATGGGACTGCCGTCGTCCTCGACTGCGATCCCGATGGTCGCGTTGATCCGCTTTCCCTTTGCAGCCGCCGACTGCGCGAGGATCCCGAGCCGGGGGAAGAATATCTCCCTCCCCTTTGCCGAGAGGAGTTTTCCTATATACGGGTTTACCGAGGCGATCGCCTCGTTGAGTTCCTGTGCCTGCGGATTCATAAAGGCCGCCTATGCCCTGCCCATCACGAGGGCGAGGAGCGCCATCCGGAGATAGACGCCGTTGTGAGCCTGCCGGAAATACGCGGCTCCCGGAAGGGAATCGACGTCGGTGGCTATCTCGTCCACGCGGGGCAGGGGATGCAGGACAGTCACTTTCGGGTTCACCTTCTCGATGAGGTTCCGGGTAAGGACATAGCTTCCCTTGAGGCGCTCGTACTCCTGGGGATCCTCGAAACGCTCCCGCTGGATCCGCGTCATGTAGATGATGTCCGCCTTCAAGGCTACCTCAATATCCGATGTCACCGAAACCGGAATCTTCCTCTCCTTCATATCTGCCACGATCTTGTCCGGCATGGAGAGCTCCTTAGGCGAACAGTAGGTATAGGAGGGCTTGAAGGGGGAAAGGGCGTACGAGAGGGAGTGGACCGTTCTGCCGTACTTGAGGTCTCCGACCATGGCGACTGAAAGCCCTTCGAGGCTCCCCCGCTCCTTCTGGATCGTGTACAGGTCGAGAAGGGCCTGGGTCGGATGCTGCCCGGAACCGTCTCCGCCATTGATGACCGGAATCCCGACGGCGTCCGCGACCAGCTTGGCTCCACCGGTCTGGGGCTGCCTTATTACGATGCAGTCCACGTAGCCCTCGACTGTGCGTGCGGTGTCTTCGAGGGATTCGCCCTTGGCAGCTGACGAGCTCTTGGGGTCAGCGATCGTGATCGGCTTCGCGCC
>CAZPZF010000211.1:0-6046 GCA_964590705.1 uncultured Spirochaetales bacterium
CTGGGCGGCCCGCGCCCCGGCGACATCGCTCCGCTCGTCGAACCGGCCTCCGGGCGGTACGGGATTTCCACCAAGGTGGATTGACTCCGAAAGCGGGCGGCGCCGCGGCCGGCGGCCCTCCGGTTCCGGCGGCGCCGCCCCTTGAGTCATTGGCCGGAACGCCGCAAGGCATCCGGCCTTGATGTAAAAACCATCAAGCCCAAAAAGTAAAAATAATGTAAAAAAAGCAAATCCAGAAGGGGCTCCTCCTTGAAGCCCCTTCGGTTTCTTCAGGTTTCGTCGCAGGGATACCTGCGCAGCCACTCGGCGTCCGGCGAATCGGGATCGCCGCGGAATCCGGTGAACAGATCTTCCGCCATCTCCTCCACGATCGAGGCTCCCTCCAGGTTGTCGACCCATTCCCGGGGAATGGCCTGCTTTCCCAGGAGGAGGCCGAGAATGTTCCCGGTGATGGAGCCGGTGGAATCGGAATCGCCCGAGTGGTTAACCGCCGTGAGGACCCCGGCCCGGAAATCGTCGTGGAAGCGCAATGCGCAGGCCAAGGAGATGCCGAGCGCTTCCTCGCCTGTCCAACCGCCCCCCAATCCCTCGAGCGCTTCCGGCGTGAGGGTCTTCCTATCCGCCAGGTCGATGCCGCACCGGAGTGCGTCCGCTGTTTCCTCGCTGCCAGGTTCGAGGAGAATGAAGTCGAGAGCTTCCGACGCAGCCTGGCGCAGGGAGCGGCCGTGGAGGATGAAGTGGAGGATGAGGGCGAGGCATCCTGCGCTGATATAGCCGGAGGGATGGCCGTGGGTGATGGCAGCGGCGGCGCAGGAAATCCGATAGACGTATTCCGCGGGGTAGCGGTCGCCCCGGAACAGGAGGGGGATGGGGGTGATCCGCATGATTCCGCCGCAGCCCTTGCTGTTGTTCATGGGAGCTTCGAGGGTTCCCATGGTTTTCGACCGCAGGGCTGAAAGGCAGGTGTTCCCGGGCGCTCGCCTGCGGAAGAGGATGGGTTCGGCTATGAGCCATCCGCCTTCAGCGCCGGAGCCCGGATTCGCAGCGGTGCCGGGGACGGGACCATGGTCCTCCTGCGTCAGGAGCCAGCGCCGGCAGGAGCGATACAGGAACAGCGGGACATCCACCGCCGTACCGCCCAGCGTGGCGCGATGGCAGGCTCTGAGGATCCCCTCGGCGGTGAACAGGGCCATCTGAGTGTCGTCGGTGAAGGCGCCATGGCCGTCCGGGAATTCGGAGTAGGTTGACAAGCCTTTCGGTCCGAACTTGGCGCGGATCGCCGTGATCGAGTCGAACTCGATCGGGGCCCCAAGGGCGTCTCCCACCGCTCCGCCGAGCAGCGATCCGGTTATGACGTTCCGCTGATCCATGGTGTCTCACACCTCCTCACCCTTCATGCCGATGGCCTGGGTCCCGCCGTCGAGGATCGCAAGGCAGAGCTTGATCGACTCGCCGATGGCAGCGTCTATGTCATCGTCGGTCACACCGAGGGGCTCGCAGCCCATAGCCCGGTCGATGAACTGGTTGGAGCACTGGAGCGACGCGAACTTGGCCAGGTCGCGCCCTCCCTCGCGACCGGCAGCTTCTTGCGCCTTCTTGATCGGCCGCGTACCCATCGTGAATAACCACGCGGGAATGGTGATTATCTTCTTGTCCGGACATCCCATGTGTCGATGGACGATGGTGAGGAACTCCTGCCAGGTCATGTTCCACCAGCCGATGGGCCAGCACACCCCGCCGTGGGTTCGTTCCAGGGCGCCCGCTACGGCCTGTCCCACCTGGCGCACGGTGACCATCGTGGTCCCCCCGCGGGGATACAGGGTGGCGCCCTTCATCCCGCGGATCTGTTCCACAAGGAAGATCCACACAGGCTTTCGGCCTTGCTGGGTTCCGAAGATGTAGGGGAGTTCGAGGATACCGACGTCGAAACCGGGACCGGCGAAGGAGAGGGCCATGGCCTCCTGGTCGACGCGGCTCCTGATGTAGGGGTGCCATCGGGCAAGCTGGTCCTCCGGACGTACCTTGTCGAAGTGGGAGAAGTAGGAGCCGCAGATTACCGCGCGGCGCACACCTGCCTCTTTGGCGATCCGGAGCATCCGCTCGAGGGGGTCGATGTTGTACTTCCTGAACATCTCGTAGACGGGAGGGGGACCCTCAACCCGCTCGTCTATGCCCGCGGCGAACACGAAGCCCTCGCAGCCCTCAAAACGGCGGCGAAGCTCGTTGTCGGTCATCTCCATGTAGTTGCCGAAGTCGATTCCCATCTCGGGCGGCAAGAGCGCGCCGGGGGGAATCGGGGGCAGGGCGATGGACGACACCGAATGCCCGCGGGCAATGAGTTCCCGTGCCGCCTGACTTCCGAGCAGCCCCGTTCCGCCGATCATGAAAACCTTCACGATGACCTCCTTGGCGATCGCGTGAGCGGTCCGCGCCATAAAATTGAAAAGCCTGTTTCCCTAGATGATACTATAAAGTGAGGGATTGGGGAAATGAGATCGAAAAACAGGAATGGAGAGAGTAAGACGAAAGGAGCGAGCCATGAAAATGAGAACACGGATCACCCTCTGGCTTGTCGTGCCTGTCGTTCTGGGAATGGGCGTACTGACGGTCCTCACAGGCATGAACATATCACGGGATGTCAAACAGAAGGTGCTGGACCTCACCACCGAGATCTGCAAGGCACGGGCGGCGGAGGTCGGCAAATGGGCCTATGGGTATATCAATCTTATTAGCCGCACCGCGGGCGACCCGGAAATGGTCGGCGGGGATATCGAGGAAATCAAGAGCTTCATGCTCGAACGGGCGGCCAACCTCCGTCCGGAGCAGGACTATGAGTTCTTTGGTTCCGCGGCGGGCATGTCCTACACATCCATGGGCACATCGAACACCATCACCGACCGAGCCTATTTCAAGGCCATCATGGGGGGCGCCGATTTCTTCGTGTCCGAGGGGGTAATAAGCAAGTCCACCGGCAAGGCCTGCGTCTTCATCTGCGTTCCGGTGAAGGGGAAGGACAAGCAGCTCCTGGGAATGGCCGCGACGAGCGTGAGCCTGGGGACCCTATCCGCGATCGTCTCAGACATACGGATCGGAGACGCATATGCGCTGTTGATGGACCGGCTCCAGAAAATCATTGCCCATCCGAACCAAGAGCTGATCATGACCCTGGACATGAACAATTTCGAGGAAGCTGGATTTTCCGGACTGGGTCCGGCCATGGAGGAAATCAGGAATGGTGTCGCTGGATACCAGATCTACAGAGACGCCGACGGCCAGGAAAGGTACATGGTTTATACACCCGTTGCGGAAATCGGGTGGACAATGGCCCTCGCGTTCCCGGCGCGGCAGGTAACTGATACGGTTCGTTCGATCGTGACCATGCTTATCGTCATCTCCGTAATCATACTGGCCATTCTCATCACCATGATTCTCGTCATCGTTTCCAGCATCGTGCGTCCGATCAATCTTCTGGCCCGCTCCGCCCTCCGCCTCTCCAACGGGTACCTGACTATCGATCCCGCGGACGCCGACAGCTTCCGCAGGGCGTCGTGTAAAAAAGACGAGATAGGGGACACGATTCGCGCCATGGACACCCTCATCGGGAGCATGAGCGGGATCGTGAGATCGATCGCCGCCTCCTCCCTGGAGGTTGAAAAGGGGGCGTCCGCCATCAGCGGAACCAGCCAGCTTCTCTCCCAAGGATCCACGGAGCAGGCCTCCAGCGCCGAGGAGGTTTCATCCACCATCGAGGAGATAGCCTCAACAGTCAAACAGAGCGCGGACAACGCGTCGACAACGGAGAACATCGCTAGACGGGCCACCGCGGACGCGCGGTCGGGTGCGGATTCGGTCATGCGGTCCGTGGAGGCCATGAAGGCTATCGCCGGTAAGATAGGGATCCATAGAGGAGATCGCCAGGCAGACCAACATGCTTGCCCTGAACGCCGCCATAGAGGCGGCTCGAGCTGGGGATGCGGGGAAGGGGTTCACCGTGGTGGCCAGCGAGGTCCGCAAGCTCGCGGAGAGGAGCCAGACCGCCGCCGCCGAGATCGTGGGCATTTCGGGAGACAGTGTGCGCATGGCGGAGGAGGCGGGAAAGAAGATCACCGGGTTCCTGCCGGATGTGCAGAAAACCGCTGAGCTGGTGCAGGAGATCAGCGCGGCATCGCGTGAGCAGAGTACCGGAATCGAGCAGATCACCTCGGCGATCAATCAGCTTGACATGGTGATCCAGCAGAACGCCAGTTCCAGCGAGGAGCTCGCCTCCATGTCCGAGGAGCTCGCCGCCCAGGCGCAGGCCCTGCGCGATACCATCGCGTTCTTCAAGCTAGAGGAGAAGGCACTGATTCAGGGAGACACATGAGCATCCCGTCATGTCGCACGAGGGGGTCGTGATCCGGATCCGCGGCGCCCCGCACGATTGGTCCATAGTCGGGCGGAGGCACGCCGCCGCTCATTTTTCAACGGGAGGAGATGATCCTGTATGGGGCGTCGAGGTTCGAAATCAGGGAGATCGAGGAAAAGTTCGCCATTCAGGTACGGGAGGCGGGTGAACCTCGGGTGGCATTGGCATCATCGCCGGAACTTGTATATACTGAACCGCCGAGAGGGAATGAAACGAGCGTCGTTGTTTGCATATGACAGGAGGCGGACATGAGGATCGCGGTATGCCAGTACGACATCCAATGGGAAGACAAGGAAGCAAATAAGCGGAGGATACGGGAACTCGTGGCGGGATCGCCGCGGAAACCCGAGATAGACTGGCTCATCTTTTCGGAGATGACCCTGAGCGCGTTCACCATGAACACCGCGATATCAGAGCTGACCACCGAGGATAACGCCTTTTTTTCCGCTCTAGCAGCGGATAACGGGTTCAACATCACCTACGGCGGGGTTGAGAGGGGCTATAATAACATCATCACCCTGGACCGGAAGGGGAGGCGCGTAAACACGCACGCAAAGATTCACCTGTATTCCTTCGGGGAGGAAGACAAGTACTATAAGGCAGGCTCTACGCTGGACGCCTTTGAACTGGAAGGTCTGCGGGTCGTGCCCGCGGTATGCTTCGACCTGCGTTTCCCCTACCTCTTCTGGAGCATGGCTGATAAGGCCGACCTGTTCGTGGTCATCGCGGCCTGGCCGGCCCGCAGAGCGGACCACTGGAAGAACATGCTGTACACCCGCGCTACGGAGAACCAGTGCTACTGCGTGGGCGTGAACCGCACGGGCCGCGAAGGGCGCATCGAATTCTCCGGAGACTCGGTCTGCTACGATCCCATGGGAAAGGTTGTCGTGGACGCGGGGACATCGGACGGGATATTCGTCGCGGATCTGCCCGTGGATCCTGAGCTCGTGGCAAAGACCCGGGAACGTTTCCCTTTCCTTAAGGAACGGAAGGATTTTCCCTGGGGTTGATGCCGCGGTGAATGACCGCGGGGCGTGAAAAAACACCCGCCGCCGGCTGAAGTGAAGCGCCGTATTTTGCGAGCCTCAGGCAGTGGCCGTCAACCGAACGCCGGCTCCAGTTGGACGATGGCGCGGTTTTCCGCGTCGATCTCGAACTCGATGCCCAGGGGGAGGATGAGCTGGGGATCGGTGTGGCCGAAATCCTGGTTACACCCGACGTGCCTGCCGGGTCTGCCGAACTCGTCGCGGCGCACCGAGAGAGCCGCCTCCTCCAGCTCTTTCTTCTCCGCGTCCGAATAGTCACGCGCGCGGCCGAACAGGAGCCCGGAAACCCGGTCGAATACCCCCATGACGCCCAAGTTCCGCAGACCGTACCTGACGTAATCCACCGACGATTTTTCCTCCGATGTCTCCAAAAAGAGTATCCGGCCGTTCCAGAAATCCCGGGGAGGCCAGAATTACGTTCCCTTCATCATCTCGAGCACCTCCACGCAGCCGCCGAAGAGCCGTCCACGCGCCGTGCCGCTTCCCTGGATAAAGCGGGGACCGGCGTTTTCCCGCGGCTCCTTCACGCGGCCGACGCTGTCGGCGTCAGCCCAGTTCGGGCAGCCTTCGGAGTACCAGGGGAACACGGGGAGGG
>CAZPZF010000212.1:0-6020 GCA_964590705.1 uncultured Spirochaetales bacterium
TGACCCGGTGAACCCATCCGTTGAGGGTGACGCGCTTCCCGTTCCAGGAGGCGTCGAGCTGGCCGCACGTGACTGACCGTTTCATCGTATCCATGGTTTGACTGTATCAAAAGGAGACGGGGTGATTCAAGTGAGCGCCGTAGCGTGGCTGCGGCACCCCGTGGTCAGCTGGGCTGACCCGCGGTCAGCCGCGCTGCCCCGGCCTCTTTCTCGCGTAACAGCCGGTGCAGCCGAGAACATGCACATGGGTTTTCCCGGATCCCGAAAAAACCCTGGCGATGACATATCCGTCCGCCGGGATCTCCTTTCCGCATACCGGGCACAGCCTTGAGGTGGTTCCGGCCGGGGGCATGCAGAAGGGGCAGCCGTGGATCTCCATCATGCCGTCTGGCTTTCCGGGGTAGAGGATCGATGAGACTTTTCTCCCGTCCGTGAGAATGGTTCCGCATAGAGGGCAGGGCTTGCCGGGCTTTTCCGGCATCCTACCGCTCCGCCGCGGGTCGGCATCGCCGTGCCGTGCACTCTTCCTATCACCGGCGCCGAATACCCCCGCTGTCGAGACGTAGACGAGTACGGCGATGACCATGACCGCCAGCGCCGCCACGAGTATGGCCGCCTTCAGATCCATTGCGCTGGCTCTCTGGTCTCCGCCGGCTTTTTAGGGTATCCTTGACCCATGGGAACACTATACATCGTGGCCACACCCATAGGCAATCTGAAAGACATGACGCAGAGGGCGGTCGAGATCCTCGGTCAGGTCGATTGCGTCGCCTGCGAGGACACCCGCCGCTCCCTCGCGCTTCTGACCTCGTTCGGCATCAGGAAACCCCTCGTCAGCGTCCGTTCCCAGAACGAGGAGCAGGGAGCCCAGCGGGTTCTCAGCCTCCTCTCTGACGGAAAGGATGTCGCGTATGTCTCGGACGCCGGAACGCCGGGACTCAGCGACCCCGGCCGCCGCCTCGCGGGTATCGTCCGGGAGGCCGGTTTTCCGGTGATCCCGATTCCCGGCGCCTCCGCCTTCACCACGCTGCTCAGCGTATCGGGCTTTCCGGGCAGGGCAGTTTTTTTCGAGGGTTTCCTCTCTCCCAAGGGGGGGAGGAGGAGGACAAGGCTCCGCGAGCTGGGGGATATCGGGGAATCCTTCTTCCTCTACGAAAGCCCGTTTCGGATCGTCAAACTTCTAGAGGATATTGCCGATATCCTTCCTGAGAGGAGGATCCTCCTCGGCCGTGAGATGACGAAGATGCACGAGGAGTATCTGGAGGGAAGCGCGGGTGAAATTCTCGAGATTCTGCGAAAGAGGGAAAAGGTCCTGGGAGAGTTTTCCGTGCTTGTCTCCGCGAAGAAAAAGAGTTAAAATCTATCCGGTAGATGACGATATATACAGTGAAAGGAAGGTTCCTGTATGACGATAGATCGGTTGGGACCCGTCGATCCGGTTTCGAACTTCGGTAAAACGGAAAAGACGGCCAAGGCAGTCAGCAAAGGCAAAAGCGACTCTATCAGTTTCTCCGAAGAGGCGAAGAACAAGGGGGAAATCTTCCGCGCCACTGAAAGCGTCAGGCTCGCCCCCGATGTCAGGCTGGACCGTATCGAAGAGGTCAAAGAGAAGCTTAAGGATCCTTCCTACATCTCCGACAAAATCATGGAATCCGTCGCTGACAGCGTCATGAAGATTTTCGGATTGAGCTAAGGCCTTTTTTCAGGTATAACAGAGGCAGGGAGTCCGCTTCCTGCCTTTTTTTGTTTTCCGGGTTTTTTCTTGAAAGGACGATGCGCGTGAAGGAACTGACCCTCAATATCCCATCCACCGTTTTCGCGGGAAAGGACAGCGTCCGGAAGGCTGCCCAAGCCCTGCGCCGGAAGGTGGACAGGGTGATGATCGCGGCCGACGCGGGCGTCAGGGAGACGGGAGCGCTTGACCGTGTCGTGAAGGGCTTCGAGGAGCAGGCGCTTTCTCCGATCCTCTTCAGCGACATTCCCTTCGGGGGAACCGCGACCGTGGTGGACGATATCGCGGATTTCGCCCGCGCCGGCCGGGTCCAGGGGATCGTGGGAGTCGGCGGCATCAGCACTCTCTCGGCTGCCAAGACCGCGGCGCGAATCGTTTCCGAGAAGGGGCTGCGGGTCTTTGACCTCGTCGACGGCGCCATGCCTTCCCGTCCGGGAATCCCGTATGTGGAGATCCCGGGACCCTGCCGGAATCCCTTCATGATCACCGCCAGGGCGCTCCTCGTGGACGGGAGGAACCGAACTGCGCATGTCCTGTCTCTTCCGGAAAGCGAGCCTGCCGTCGTCGCCATCGATCCTGACCTCAGGAAGACGCTCACGAGGCGTTTCGCCCTTTCAACGATTCTTGACACCTTCCTCTACGCCGTGGAGGGCTATCTCTCCGTGAAAGGCTCCTTCTTTTCCGATACCATGTTCCTCAGGGCAATCGCCGCGCTCCTCTCGGCGATTCCCGGCAACGACGCCTCGGATGCGGCTGACGACTCCGATTCCCTAGCGGCCGAGGGGGGTCTTTTCTGCTCCCTTGGCCTTTCCGCCAGCACGGGCGGACCGTGGAGCGCGCTTGCCTTTGCCGCGGGCGCCCTGGCACGGCTTCCGAAATCGTTCTGCGCGCTCCCCCTGATACCGGAACTGCTCGAATACGGCAGAAAGGCGTGTCCGAACCGCATCGCGCGGATAGCGCCGATGATCGGGGTGCCCACGGAGGGGATCTCGACCGCGGATGCGGCCAGAAAGGTGACGGACGCTATGCGGCTTCGGATCGGAACACAGGAGCTCCCCGCCAGGTACACGGACATGGGGATTTCCGAGCAGATCCTTATGAAAGCGGCGGAATCCGGCCATGTGGCGGGCCTTGGCTCCTTCTTTCCTGTTCCCTTTGGCGCGGAGGAACTTCGGGCTATGATCTTGTCCGTTCTCTGAGGGAGCCTCGCGCCATGCTTTCCCTGAACAAGCTGTCATCGCTTCCGAAACATACACGCACCAGGAAGGTCGCGCTCCTTCTTCAGGGCATCGAGGAGGATCTTGTTGCGGGCAAAGGCGCGGATACCGCGTATGTAGCCGGCCTTTTTTCCCTCCTCCGGTCCGCCGACTGTCCGCGCGGGGCGGGAGAGGAGGCGCTCGCGGCCCTGTCAGGGATCGGAAAGGACGATGCCGATGGGCTCGCGCGGCTGTGTAACCGGGTGCGGCACGGGATCCTCTCCTTCTACGATCTGCCGCAGGCGGACTGGGATCTCCGCTACCCGGCCAGTGACGGAAACCCGCCGAGGGGCATGTTCTCCGGTATGACAGTTTTCCTGGACGAGATACGCTCACCCTACAACGTAGGAGCGGTCTTCAGGTCCTCGGAGTCGTTCGGCTTTGGCCGAATCCTGCTCGCCCCCGGAACCGCGTCTCCGGAACATCCGCGGGCGCGGCGCACCGCGATGGGAACGATCGACCAGGTTCCCTGGCGGTACGACGGATACGATGCCCTCCAGACGGGCGTTCCTGTTTTCGCCCTGGAAACGGGAGGCACAGCGATTTCCGAATTCCGTTTTCCCCGGGAAGGGATCGTGATCCTGGGCAACGAGGAGCTTGGAATAGGAAAAGAGGCACGGGAAGCGGCTGAAGCCTCTTGGGGGATAGTCACCATTCCCCGGTATGGAAGGAAGGGTTCCCTCAACCTCTCGGTGGCGTTCGGGATCCTCGCCTATTCCTGGACTTCCTCCGTCGTCTCCTCTTTTACGGACGGCTCCTGAGCCCCTTCTTCCTCGACTCCGATGCCGCGCCATGAGGGAAAGCCGCAATACCAAACCTCCCGATACCGCCAGATCCGGATCATCCTTCCCCTCAGAAGCTTTTCAGCGGTCTCCCGCAGAGCCGAAAGCCCTTCCCGCGTCATCTTGGAACGGGGAGGGCAGAAAATCGATCTGGGCAGAATGGCCGCTTTTTCCCTGTCCGGAAGAACGGCCCAGATCCAGCCGTGGGTTTCATGCTCAACGAGGAGGGAGACGGCGAGGTTCTTTCCGCTCGTTTCGACCCTGATCTCCCTGCATAGCCCGTATTTCATGGCAACCTCCCCACCCATAACAGGAGTGGTCGGGGCGCCGCTTGGCCTTTTTTAAAAACCTCGCATGCGGTGGGGAAAGCTCATGGCGGGGAGGATTCGGCTTGCCGAGGAGCTGTTTAAACAAAGACCGCCTCGCAGGCGGTGGGGAAGACCCACGGTCGAGGCGGCTGTTCACCGGTTCTCTTTTCGATTGTCAGGAGAGAGCCTTGTCGATCTCCGGCTTGTTGAATCCTACGATCACCTTCCCATTGATGTCGAGAACGGGAACCCCCATCTGACCGGATTTCCTCACCATCTCCTCCGCTTTCCGCATATCCTGGGCAACGTTGTATTCTGTATAGGAAACTCCCCTGCTCTTTAAATAGTCTTTTACCTTCACGCAGTATCCGCATGTCGGTGTCGAATATACAGTTACAGCCATATTGTGCCTCCTTTCCAAAGAATTAATATATATTAAAAATACTATATATCAGTGAAAAAGTCAAGAGCAGCGAGAGAGGGTTAGGCCTTTTCGTTGTCCTGTTTGAACGCGGCGGCAAGCCGCTGTCTGATAACGGTGAGCTGGTTCTCTGAGTGTATTCCGAAGCTCTCGAGCACTTTCGGTTCGAGCTGCTCAAAGGAGATCTCCTCTTTTTCGATGTCGCAGAGGACATTGGCCAGGTACACCGTATATACGACGTCGCGGTGCTCGGGCGAACACTGAGTCGGCTCGTGGTGATACTTGATCGCTTCCACGAGGGGAACGGGAAAATTCCATTTCTCGGCGATGAGTCCGCCGATTTCCGCGTGGTTGAGGCCGGCTGAGAGATCCTCGAAGAGATCCCGCTCGATCTTCCTTTCCTTGCAGAAGCCGGTGATTTTTTCGAGCAGGTTGGGGTGAACATTGGTGAAAACGATCTTTCCGAGATCGTGCAGGATGCCTCCCACATAGGCGTCATCGAGGATGTCCTTCCGTTTCTTGAAGCTCCGCGCCAGACTGTAGGCGTAGAACGCCGCGCGGTACGAATGGTCCCACAGCCATTTCTGCTGGCTTCCCAAGAGTTTCTGCGTTCCGTATGAGTAGAGGATGTTCTTGATCCCCCGAAGACCGACCATCATGACCGCTTCAGCGATGTTGTCCACCTTTTTGGGCAGCATGTACTGGGCCGAGTTCACCAGCCGGAGGAGGTCGCCGGTAAGGGTTGGATCCGTAGCGATCTGCCTGGCTATTTCCGTGATCTCGGATTCGGGATCCGCGATGAGCTTTTGCAGGAACACGATATTGTCCGGGAACTGGGGCAGCTCGTTGATCTCGGCCACGATGGCTTTGGAGAGATCGCTCAGGTTCTCCAGATGGATGTCCGCGAACGGGATCGTGATCGACGCCACCGTCTCGCCGTTCTCGACGTCTATGTCGAAGGCGTCCTCGTTTAAGCCCATCTTCTTTAACATGAGCACGAGGATGACGATCCCGAGGCCCGCGCCTTCCGAATCGTCCAGGACCGTCGATAGGGCTTCTTCGAGGGATTCGAAGGCGCGCGAACGCGCGATCCGGTCGTATACCCGGATCTGCTCCTTCCGGGATATCTCGGCGTTGTTCCGTATCGAGAGGGTGAAGGTCTTTCCCTTTGTCTGGAAAACGACCTTGATGTAAAGGCCCTCTTCCTTTTGCTTCTGGAGGTAGTAGTCGATATTATTGTAGGTTTCCCTGAAGGTGAGCATCCCCTGGGCGTACTCGCTCTCGTTCGTGATGTCGAGATTCTTCTCCTTGAAGTACACCCGCTTGGTGTTCGCCTTCTTGGCGTTTACGGCCAGCTCCTTCATGCAGTAGGCGATCCGATCCTTGATCGCCTCCTGCCCGAATTCCGCAAGGAAGATGCCGAGGATCTCCTCGAGCTGTACCTCCGTTTCGTGCGGCAACGTGTAGGTTTTGATGGAAATCGGCACTGAATTTCGCGCGGCTTTCCTGATCTGGTCGATA
>CAZPZF010000213.1:0-6009 GCA_964590705.1 uncultured Spirochaetales bacterium
TCTCTTTCCCTGGCGGCCGTCCATAGTTCAATATTCGGCCAAGAGGGGACAACGGCTGAGCCGGTTCTGCCGCAAAGAGGAGCTTCCCCGGAGCCGCCTCCTGACGGCGGCTCCGGGGATCCGGCCGAATCGGTCTTGACAGAAAGCTCCTTGGGCTCCCCCATGCCCTCGGATTCCCCGGAGCCGCCCGTTCCGGCGGAATCTGCACTGATCGTCCCCATCCTTCCCCCGGAAATCCCCGGCATCATCTATGTAGAAGGCGAGGATCCGGTATCGACGAATTTTGCCGTGGAAGCCACGTACAACTACAGCTGTTCCGGGATGAAGGCGCTCCAGCTCAACAGGACCACCGGCCTCCAGGGAGGAGCCCCGTTCTACGCGCAGTTCGCCCTGTACGTTGAGGAGGAGGGAACCTACGAATTTTGGTATGCCGGCACTCCGCCGGGTCCGCGCGACGATCTGTACCCGTCCTATTCTTCGCCCTTCAGGTATTCGGTGGATGGAGCCGCCCCCGTTCTCTGCTACCGGGAAGATGTTGCTGTTGTGGAAGCGTACACCCCCTCATTCTACTGGATTCGGGTTGGGGAGATACCCCTCTCGAAGGGCATGCATACCCTCCGCATCGAAGTTACTGAGAAGAGGAGGTACGACGGCAGCTACCTCTTCTACCTCGACTCCTTCTTCCTCATGGATCCCGCGCGCGCCGCGACGTCGCTGCCTGATCCGGGCACCCCCCTGTTTCCCAAGGATCTTTCCGACCGATCCATCGATTTTCCGTTCCAGTCCGTCGCCTCGTACTTGAAGGTGATCCAGGAAAATCCCGAATCGATCCTCGCGTACAAGGAGCTCTCGATGGTCTACTCCCTGACGGGCGACTATCTCAGCGCTCTCCGGAACCTCAAGAAAGCATACGCGCTCGACCCGAAGGATACGGGGACGCTCCTCCTCCTGGCGAAGAACTCGATCTGGAAGGGAGACGTGACCGAAGGCCTCGAGTTGTACCGCGAGCTTCTCGCGGTCGATCCGTCCGACCCGGCACTATGGGCGGAGGCGGGCAAGGTAGCCGCATGGACGAGCATGTACGAGGAGGCTTCCTGGTTCTATGAACAGGGAATAGCGCGCTTTCCCGAGGATCTCTCCCTCGAGGTGAACTATGGACTCACCGGATTATGGATGTCTGACCAGACTCTTGCAGCTGAGCATCTTGGCAAGGCCCGCGCGATCGCCGGGGAAGACCCCGCCCGAATAGCCGAGCTCGCCGGGATCTACATGATCAACGGATACCCCGAATTCTCCGTTGAGCTCCTCAAGGACGCCATCTCCAAGCTGCCTCGAAACCTGGAGCTCTATCTTCTGCTCCAGCAGGGGTACAGCAGGATGGACAGGCAGGAGGAAGCTCAGGCCGTCTACGACCTCATCTCCTCAACGTTCGTCGAGGATCCGGCTCTTTTGCGATACCTCGATCTGTATCGGAACAAACAAGGGCTCCGTGAGAGCATACTCGCGGATTACCGGCGCCGGATCGAAGCGGATCCGACAAACCTGGAACTCAGGACGACCCTGGCCCAGACCTACTTCTGGAACGGGATGAAGGAAAGGGGTATAGAGGAAACGAGGAACATCCTCGTCACCCATGCCTACAACCAGCTCCTCGAATTCGACAAGAACGCCATGGATCTCTTCCATCTGGCCGACCGTCTCGTGCTCTATCGGGAATGGATCTCGTCCGTCCCCACGTTCGCGGAAACCGGAAAAAGGGAGCTGTCCGCGTTCCTCGGGATCTACCGGAACGCGCTCAAGGCCGCGGCAAAAGAGCAAGCCAAGGAAACGAAGGGAGAGAACCCGGGAACCCAGGCCAGGGACGCCCTCATCGGATTGAGGGAGGAGGCCGCGGCCCTCCTTGGCAGATTGGAGGGATTCCTCTCCCACGCCGCCGAAATGACCGCGGAGTACCAGGATCTCCTGAATGAGCTGAATGAGGCTGTCGAACGGGAAAACGACGACTCACTCGTGTTCCAAAGGATCACCCGTGACATCAAATGGGAATGGAACCGGGATTTCACCGTGTCCGAGCTTTCGGAAATTGCGTCCCGCGAGACGGCGCTGGCTCCCTGCCTGCTCGGCAGGATCTACCTGCTCGAGGGGAGGTATGGGGACGCGGCGGCCGCTTTCGCGCTCTCGGGAGGCCGGTCGACGGAGGCAGGTCTGTTCGCCGCGGCCCAGGCGGAGCGCTGGTCTCCCGCCGCGGTAGGCCCTGTCACCATCCCGCAGGGAGAGGAAGCCTTGGCCTATGCCCCCTATCTCGCCGAACTTGTGGAATTCCAGGAAAGGCTCGCCAAAACCGGAGACAAACCCGTTCTTCTTCCCGAGGATTTCGTGCAGGCGGCCGGCGAATACGTGACGCGCCTGGATGCGCTTCGGAAGAAGGCCCCGGAACTGCTGAAGGACATTTCCGTACGTTTCGATACCATACGCAGGATCCTCTTCGGTCGGATGACCCGGGCTTGGTACTTCACGGAAGAGAACACGTACCTGATCCGCTATGAGCTCGGCAACTACTACCTCGCGGCGGACAAGCCGGAACAAGCGGTCTACCAGTTCGAAAAGGTTCTCGCGATCGATCCGTGGAACATCAGCGCCCTCTACAAGTTGGGAACGGTGCAGCAGCTGTCCGGGCAATGGTCCCGGGCCATGAAAAGCTACCGTACAGTCTACTACGCGGACCCGAACTACCTCAACGCGGCCTCCTATCACAATCAGCTTGCGCGGGAACATGCCGACACGTTCACCGTTCTTGCCCAGACCTTTTACGACACGGCGCGCGTCACATACCTCGGCGAAGCCGCGTATTCGAGGCAGATCAGCTCATGGATCGGAATCAACGCCTCGTACAAGGTGAACATCGACAAGCTATACGCCCAGGAAGAAGCCGACACCGCCAGCGTTCTTGGAGTGCAGACCATCGCCCTCGCCATCCCCCTGACGTTCGGGTCGTCCGGATTCGGCGTCAAACCCTATGTCGGCGCGGCGTTCTCGAACAAGCTGGTTTCCTTGCCTTCGTCGATGATCATCGACATCTCGGGGTCCCCTTTCACACCAGTCTCCCAAAGCCTGTTCCGGCCGGTCTACGGCCTCCAGATCTCCTACCGGAAGGGAGTCGGCTCCCTTTCCTTGAGCGGCGGATTCGCACGGAAGAAAGACACATGGTTCCCCGGAAGAAACGAGGTCTTGGACTCCTTCATAGAACCCGAGGTTTCGACGTATACAACGTTTCCTGGAAAAAGCGGCATCACTTCTCTGGGCACGCGCAGCTACGGAAGGCTCTCCTTCCTTACCGACTCGAATCTCCTTGGGACAGCGGTCCAGGAGGCGATCCTGAGCCTGAAGCTGTCGGCGAAACCGGCCGTAACCATGGATATCACCGCGGCCTTGAGCTTCGAAAACTCGCAAACGACCCCATGCGTGGATTATTACGCGCCTGACAACGTCCTTGCCCTGAAGGGGGGTCTCCGCCTGAGCCTGTACAGCGCCTTTCCATCCGGAGACGGAATAGGCTTTTCCCTCTGGCTCATTCCGGGAGGATACGAGGAAAAGACGGGGGAAGATGGAACGGGCATGCAGTTCATGGCGGAAACCGATTGTACCGCGGCCTATTATCGGGGAGACTCGAGCATCTATCTGCGGATCTACGGCGGGGGAACCTTTGAAAGGGGCGGTTTCCCGGAAACCACGTACTGGGCCGGTCTCGCATCTCTGGGCTTCTCGACCCGGCTGCCCATCCTCCTGGCCAAGTAGAACGTCCGGAGAAACGGGGCGGCTTGCTGTATACGGGCGGTGTCACGTGCCCCGGCGTCACAAGGGCGGCGTCGTTCGCCCCACGGCGTCACGCGGAAGGTTTCAAGCTGAGTAGGGCTGCGCATTCCTGAAAGAAAGGATCCTGCTCGATCAAACGGGGGAACTGCCTTTCCAGGTAGGAGACGATGCCTGACTCGACTGGCAGAAGCCCGGGGAGGGTGGAGAGAAGTTCGCGCTTTTCGTCATTGACCGGAATGCCTGCCGCTTTCAGCGCGATGATGTCGGAGAGCGTAATCGCGAGAACCGCGGATTTATACTGGGAATGCACATTCAGGCTGCCGTGCTCCTTCGCAGCGTCGACGAAGATGGCGGGGAAATTCCACTCCGTCAGGATAGCCCCGCCAAGCTGGTGATGATCCGTTCCGAACCTGGCCTGTTCCAGTTCCTTCATGCTCCTGTTTCCCGCATCCCGCTCCGTGATCAGCTCCTCATACCCCTTCCGGTCCCCATGGTACATGGCCACCTGCCCGATATCGTGGAGAAGCCCGGCCAGGAACAGCTCGTCCTTTCTGCCCGAGAGGATCGTCTGGGAGGCGCACTCCTTGGAGAGGAACGCGGTGAGCAGCGAGTGCCGCCAGAACCGGGAGTAGAACGGGGAGCTCGCCTCCCGATGGAACATGGAAGACGCGCCGATCAGGATCACGAGACTCCGGATGGTCTTGTAGCCGAGGAGGGCTATGGCGGCCCTGATGGTCGATATCTCCTTCTGCCTCGCGTACATGGCGGAGTTGGCTGCCTTGAGGATCCTGCTTGCGAGCATGGGGTCGAGAGAGATCGTCTCCTCGAGCTTCCTGAATGAGACATCCCCTCCCTCCTCGGTGAGCGCCAGGATCCGCGCGGCAACAGGGGGCATCACGGGCAATTCCTTGAGCAGCGAGTCGTACAACGGCATGGCCTGATCTCCCTCGGTCTAGAATCGGCATGATTCAAGCGACATCTGAGCCTGATCTGCCTCCCCTACCGGCTTTACAGACGGACCGGCGCATCGCATACTGTGCCAGTAACCTGATTCAACGCCTTACGCGAGGAAGTGTCATGCTGTTTTCCTTCTGTCCCATCGTGATCCGGGGAGGCGGCGACCTCGGAACCGGCGTCGCCTTCCGGCTTTGGAAGGGAGGATTCCCCGTTCTGATCCTCGAACGTGAAAGCCCTCTGGCGGTCCGCGTCGGCGCTTCCGCAGCGGGAGCCGTCCATAAAGGGGCGTACGCAATCGAGGATCTGCGTTTCAGACGGATCGCGGAACCGCGGGAAATCGAGACGATTCTTGCGCATGATGAGATCCCCGTTATGGTCAGCCCGGATCTTCCTCCCCTCGAGTCCCTCCCGTTTCCACGCGCGCATCCCGTTTTCTCCCTGACCGGAATACCCGTTCAAGGCCTCGACGTGCCGATCCCCTGTCCCCAGCCGCCCATTCCCCGGATTCTCGTCGATGCCAGGATGCGGAAGGAGACGGGGGACACACACATATCGCAGGCCTCGTTCGTGATCGCCCTCGGGCCAGGTCATACCGCAGGATCAGACTGCCACGCCGTCATCGAAACCATGCGGGGACATACCTTGGGGAGGGTTATCTGGAGCGGCGCCGCTGCGCCGGACACGGGAACCCCGGCGCCGACGGAGGGACGGGGAAGCGAACGAGTCCTGCGCGCGCCGCGTGAGGGAACGGTACGCTGGAACAGGAGCATCGGGGACGCCGTGAGTCAGGGAGAACGGTTGGGCGACGTGGGAGCCGAGGCGATCGTCGCGCCCTTCGCGGGGGTTCTTCGAGGACGAATCGCAGACGGAACCCGTGTCGCCTTAGGTATGAAGATCGGAGACATCGATCCCCGTGCGAAACGGGAGGCCTGTTTCACGATTTCGGACAAGGCGCTCGCCGTGGGCGGCGGGGTCCTCGAGGCTGTCCTGACCTGGCTTGGCGGGCATCGTGAAGCTTTATTCTGACACCCCGCTCTCCCGCGGGTTCGTATTCTCTCGGGGAAGGTCGATCGTCGCGGCGGTGGGAGGAGGGGGAAAAACGACTCTCCTCCTCTCTCTCGCGCGAACGAACGGACCGGGGGCCGTGATCACGGTCACGACACGGATGTCCGTATCCCAGGCAGCGGGGATTCCCGGAACCGAATGGATCGTCTGGGACCTGGCTGAAGGGGGGGGTGC
>CAZPZF010000214.1:0-5990 GCA_964590705.1 uncultured Spirochaetales bacterium
CTCGATGGTATCGAGACGGCAGAGGAGATCCTGCGGACGTACCGGATTCCGGTCATCTATCTGACAGCCTTCACCGATGAAGCGACCATCGCCAGGGCCAAATTCACGGAACCGTTCGGGTTCATCTCCAAATCGTTCGATTTCCGCGACCTCCATATCACCATCGAGATGACCCTGTACAAGAATAAAATGGAAAAGAGGGTGCGAGAGAGCGAGAATCTCCTCGCGACAACCCTGGCAA
The DNA here is from genome assembly GCA_964590705.1 of uncultured Spirochaetales bacterium. Taxonomy (GTDB): domain Bacteria; phylum Spirochaetota; class Spirochaetia; order CAZPZF01; family CAZPZF01; genus CAZPZF01. The sequence continues at coordinate 242 of CAZPZF010000214.1, forward strand.
GCATACGGGACGCGGTGGTCACGACCGATCCCGAAGGGCGGATCCGGTATATCAATCGGGGGGCTGAAAAGCTTCTCGGGATATCCTCTTCCTCGGCTGAGGGGAAACGTCTTGACGATTTCCGCATTCTCGCCTCCTCGAACGACAGGCAGCAGACCGCGATTCCCTTTATGCAGGACCGATTGACCACCGACATGAACCATGGTCAGAACAGGTTCTACCTCGTCAACGCGAGAAAGGAGGAGATCCCGGTGGAATGCCGTATTTCCCCCCTTCTCGACGAGAAGGGAGAGGTGAGCGGGCACGTGTTCGTCTTCAGCGACATCACCGAGCTTCTCAAGGGGGAAGAGACGAACTCCCGTCTCGTTTCCATCGTGGAATCCAGCGAGGATGCGATCATCGGCATTACCATCGAGGGAAAGGTCATCAGCTGGAACAGGGGAGCAGAAAGCATCTTCGGGTATACCGAAGACGAAGTACTGGGCCGCGATATATCGATGCTTGCACCACCGTTCTATTCGAACGAATTCCCCGGGATCCTCGAAGGACTCAGGCAGGGGCGTGCTTACGAGTACGAGGCCATGCGTCAGACGAAGAACGGGGCAGGGATAATCGTATCCATGAAAGTCACGGCGATCATGGGAAAGGACGGGACGGTTCGGATGGGCTCGGTCATCGCGCGGGACATCACCATGCGGAAGCGGCTTGAAAAAGAATTGCTCGAGATCGAGGACAGGGAGAGGAATCGGATAGGTCAGGATCTCCACGACAACCTCGGACAGCAGTTGACGGGAATATCGCTGAAGCTGCGGGCTTTGGAGAACAGGCTTCTGAAGGGAAAAGATCCCGCGGTGTCCGATGAGTTTCGGGATATCTCGAAGCTGGTCAGGGAGGCCATCAACGATACGAGAAAAATCGCAAAGGGACTCATTCCCGTCAGGCTCACTTCGGAAAGCCTCGGCGCAGCCATCATGGAGCTGGTCAATCGTTTTGACGAGGGAAGCGCCATCGCCATTATTCCTAAGATCGACGAAGACATCTCACTCAAAGCTCCGATCGTTTCCGTCCAACTCTACCATATCGCCCAGGAAGCGTTGACAAACGCGGTCAAATACAGCCGGGCTGAAACGATCGAGATTACCCTGAGAAAGGAAAGCTCGGAGCTGGTGCTCTCGGTCCTGGACAACGGCACGGGATTCGAGTGCGGAAAGACCGACGGGCTTGGACTCCTCATTATGCAGTATCGCGCAAATGTCGCGGGCGGGCGTCTGTCGATCGTCTCAGAGAGGGGAAAAGGCACGAGCATCATCTGTAGGGTACCTCTAGGAGCCTTTTAGCAAAAATCGCTTGAACTTTCCCGTTTCTGATGCTCTAATGGAATGACATGAAGAAGAGGATCGTGCTTGTCGAGGATCATCCGATCGTTCGGCAGGGTTTTACCCAGTTGATCAATCAGGAAAACGACCTTGCTGTGGTTGGAGAGGCATGGGACATGCGAACCACCCTTGAGGAAATCGAGCAAAAAAAACCGGACATTGCGCTCATCGACCTCTCCCTTAAGGACACCAGCGGCCTGGAGCTGATCAAGACGCTTAAAACGATCGATCCGAACCTTCCAATGCTTGTCGTATCTCTCCACAACGAGCGTATATACGCTGAAAGAGCCCTCCGTGCGGGTGCACGGGGTTTTATCATGAAAGCGGAAGCCGTTGAGAATATCCTGGACGCGATACGGACGGTTCTGAACGGAGGCATCTATCTAAGCGATAGTATGCGAGAGGTTATGCTCCAAAAGGTAACGGGGAACACGAAAAAGGGGCTTGCCACTCTTGAACAGCTGAGCGACCGCGAATTCGAGATATTCCAGCTCATCGGCGACGGCTACAAGACAAAGGCAATCGCGGAGAAGCTGAACCTCAGTATAAAGACGGTTGAAACCTACAAAGCCCACCTGAAGCAGAAACTCAAACTGAACGATGCAACGGAACTCATCCAATATGCTGTCGAATGGAATGTCAAGAACGTCAAAAAAGTCTACTAACGATCCAATAGAACATGAAAACGAGGCCGCGCTGTCGCCATGAGAAAGAAGCGCATCCCGATTTCCAAGCACGGGATCGACAGGCAGATACGGGAGAAACAGGAGCTGCTGGATGCGGTTTTCCAGGGGATCGGCGACCTTGTTTTTATCACCGACACGAGAAGGAGGATAACCTTTGCGAACCGTGCGGCGATCAGAATATCCGGTTACGAGAAAGACGAAATCCTCGGGTTAAGCATTTTCGATCTCTGCATGGAGCTGTCTCCTGATGAATCAAAGAACGCGACCTCCGCACGGAGCTTCCTCAAGACAGCGTCGGGTCCCACGATACCCGTTGAACTAACGGTTTCCCCCTTGGAAGATAAAAACGGCGGCCTCTTCGGGTACGTCTACGTCATTCGTGACATATCGGAGAGGATAAGGCAGGAACAGAACCTCAGATCAACGAAGGAGGCTGTCGAAAGATCCTTCAAAACAAGGAGCGAGTTCCTGGAAACCATGAGCTGTGAGCTTCAGAGTGCCCTCAACGACATCCTAAGAACGGCGGATCTCGCCCTCGAACTGCTTGGGAACGAGGAGGAGGCGGCTGAAAAGCTCCGGATACTCCGCCAGTCGGGACAGAACCTCATCATGCTCATCAATTCGATGCTCGAGTATTCGAGCATCGCGAGGCGACCTGCCGCGATTCGGGAGGGCGTTTTTTCACTTCAGGATCTTCTGGAAGAGACGGTCGTCCTCTTGGCTGAGGCGTCCAAGGAAAAGGGCCTCGAGATCCATGTCCACGTGGAACCATCGTGCGCGGGGCTCTACCGTGGAGATAAGACGCGTATCGAGCAGGTCGTAGAGAACCTCGTGGGTAACGGCATCAAATTCACGGAGAGGGGAACGATCGTCATCCACACCAAAGACGAAACAGAGAATCCCGGACGCACGCGTGATATCCATATATCGGTTAAAGACTCGGGTATCGGGATACCGGAAGACAGGCTGGAAGACATCTTCGATGCTATCAAGGCGGGCAACTCATACCCCCATAGCTGCGGGGAATCTGGTTTCGGTCTTGCCATCGTGAAGCAGGCGGTGGAATCCATGGGCGGCCGGGTATGGGTTCTTTCTCACCTCGGCAGCGGAAGCGAATTCCACGTGTTCCTGCCTCTCGACGCGGAAGATGGCAAACCTGTCGGTGCCGTGCTCCCTGATAATGTCTCCATCGTTATCGCCTCCGGCAATTCGTTACGGCAGCGGAATCTCCATGATATATGTCTTATCCTGGGTATACCGGCTTCCCGGATCTTGATCCTTCCTCCGAGCCGGATAGAGGAACTCTCCGCCATCATGAAACAGGATTGTAAGATCGTCTGTCTTTTGGATGCCGAGCATCAGGAGAGCGCACGAGCCGTGCTCGTTGATACGGAGGCCGGCGAACCGCGCGAGGAATGGGAACGGATCCTCCGAAGGGTCGTTATAGTACTCCGCACGAAGATGGAAAAGCCGTTGTTATGGAAAGAACTTGGGTATCGGGGGCTGGCCATATCCTTCCCGTTCAGGAAGGACGATCTCGCGGATGCGGTGAAAAACGCATGCGCTTTCCTTGGAAAAACAGAAAATGGCTTCGGCCCGCCCGAAAAGCCGGACGGAACAGGTTCGGAGAGTTTGGAGAGGAACCGAATGGGTGCTTCAGCTCCCTGCGGGCGAAGGCCTCCGGAGATGCTATACCAATGCCTATATCGAGTCGACTGATGGATGCCTAAAATGGCCGATTCCGTATGAGAGAGACGATTTTCAGTGCATGCGGGGGAATAGTGAGCACAAGAATCTGCATCGTGGAAGATGAGAATATCGTAGCGTTCGACATCAAGCGTCATCTCGAACGCGCTGGGTACGAGGTTGTAGGCGTCTTTTCAACGGGGGAGGAAGCTCTCAACAGCTTCGGGCAGCTCATGCCCGATCTCGTGCTCATGGACGTAAGGCTCGGAGGTAAGATCGACGGCATCGAAACCGCACGCCTCATCCGTGAGCGCCACGACCGCCCCGTTGTGATGCTGACGGCATACGCGGATGATTCCACCGTTGCAAGGGCAAAGGAAAGCGGTCCTTTCGGATACCTATTGAAGCCTTTCGAAGAACGGGAGCTGAAGACGACGGTTGAAATCGCGTTGTACCGGTACGATCTTGAGCGTCGTCTCCGCGAGAGCAAGGAACAGTACCGCCTCCTGTTCGAGGAGGATCTGTCCGGTGATTTCTTCGCGGATCCTTCGGGAACGATCCGCGAGTGCAATCCCGCGTTCGCAGATATCTTCGGTTATAAGAACCGTGAGGAAGCGCAGAAGGCGAATCTTAACGATCTGTTCCCGGATGACGAGTCCCGCGCTCGGTTCTGGGAGAACCTCGCCTCAAAAAAGAAACTCTCGTTGATGGAAACTGGGTTTCTCACCGCGGACAAGCGAAGGATAACAATCCTCGCGAACGTGATCGGGACGTTCAACCGGAACGGTGAGCTGACACTCGTGAAGGGGTACCTCATCGACATCACGGAGATGAAAGAACTCGAGGTGCAGCTGAGACAATCACAGAAACTAGAAGCGATCGGCAGGCTCGCCGGCGGGGTGGCCCATGATTTCAACAACATCCTCACGGTCATCACCGGCTACAGCGTGATGATGGGTGAAAAGATTCGGGAAGGCATCGCCGTTGAATCAGATATAGAAGGAATCACCAAGGCGGCGCGAAAGGCGACCGCATTGACCCGTCAACTGCTCGCCTTTTCCCGAAAGCAGATCCTCGAGCCGAGGGTTACCGACATCAATGAGCTTGTCACCGATATGGACAGGATGCTTCGACGCATCCTCGTCAAGGATATCGTCATGCATATCCGGCTCGATGCACAGAATCCCAAAGCTTTCGTGGATCCGGGCCAGATCGAGCAGGTTCTCATGAATCTGGTCGTCAATGCCAAGGACGCCATGCCAAATGGGGGCAAGCTCCTGGTGAGCACTAGGAATCAGGAGGTTCCGCGGCCTCTCCCTTCATCGACAGGCAAGATTTCCCCGGGAGACTATATCGTCCTTCAAGTCACAGACACCGGAATTGGGATTCCCGAATCGATTATTCATAAGATATTCGATCCCTTCTTCACAACGAAAGCGGAAGACAGGGGAACGGGCCTGGGGCTTTCCACTGTGTATGGGATTGTGAAACAGAGCGGCGGATTTATTCAGGTGACGAGCGAGGTGAACAAGGGGAGTGATTTCTCGGTGTTTCTCCCGGTTACGGAACGCGATATATCTGAACAAAAGGGAGAACGGAGAGCCGCGCCGCGGACCAGGGGAACCGAGACGGTCCTCCTGGTCGAGAACGAGGAGGATGTCCGCCAGGTGATTGCCGGGATTCTCGCTCGTTCGGGGTATTCAGTCCTCGAGGCTGACAATCCGGGAGAGGCCATCCTCATCGCGGAGGCCCACGGGCCGGGGATCGATCTCCTGATCAGCGATACCTTGATGCAGCATATCAGCGGCATCCAGCTCTCGGAGCGCCTTCGGGAGTTGAAACCCGGATTGAAGGTCATTCTCATGTCCGGATACCATGATCGGATCGTTGAGGGCAGGGGAGAGGCTGGATCCGATATCAGCTTCATCGCCAAACCCCTCGATCCGGACCAGTTCCTCCGCACCGTGCGCTCCGTGCTTGATTCCCGAGGCCGGGAAAGCG
>CAZPZF010000215.1:0-5976 GCA_964590705.1 uncultured Spirochaetales bacterium
GCGTCGACTACGTGATCCTGCATGAACTGTGTCATCGGCTCGTACATAACCACGGCAAGGGGTACTATCGGGTTCTCGCCGAGCTTCTGCCCGGCTGGAAAGAGGCCAGGAAGGAACTGAAGGCGCAACCGTTCGTCTATATTTAGGCGATCGCTCGCTCATCGCGTTTCGGGCCATTCATATTGCATTTACATGAATGCGGAGTATAAGATTGACGGGAAAGCCTTTGCCGTAACATGAAACCCATCGGCTTTCATGATCAGAACAGGACGGGAGGATATGATGACAAGGTTTCGGCGGATTACCGCGGCGCTTCTCTTTCTGAGCGCGGCGACGGGGCTTTATCCTCTCGAAATCAAGGTAGGGACGACCGCCCCAACAGGATCGCCATGGGAATTCGCCCTCAAGGAATTGGCCGCGCGCTGGGACGCCGAATCGCGCGGAAGGGTGAAACTGAAGATCTATATGGGAGGGGTCGCCGGTTCCGAGGACGACATGATGCGCAAGACCAGGATCGGCCAGCTGCAGGGGGTCGTCGTGACCGCGAACGGCCTCTCGGCGATATCCACGGAATTCCTCTCCCTCATCCTCCCCCTCTTCATCCGCAGCGACGAGGAGCTTGAACACCTATTCCTGAAGATGGGTGGTCGTTTCGAGTCGATCGTCATGGAAAAGGGATTCGTCGTTGTCGCATGGCAGCAGATCGGCTGGGTGTACGTCTTTGCCAAGAGGCCCGTGAGCGATCCGGAATCCCTGATGGCGATGCGCCTCGCACTCCCGATCGCGGATACCGCGTTCCAGCAGATCTGGAAATCCATGGGATTCAAGGTCGTCCCGATCCTCGCGACCGATTTCATGACTTCCATTCAGACCGGCATGGTAGACGCCATTGTGAACTCGCCCATGGTGACCGCGGCGTACCAGTGGTTCCCCTTGGTTCCCAACATGACGGCCATCGGCTTTGCGCCGCTGATGGGCGCCTTGGTTCTCGACAAGAGGACTTGGGAGCGGATCCCGCGGGATCTCCATGAGCGGCTGAGGCGGATCGCTATTGAGGTGATGGAACCGCTCAGCGGCGATACCCGCGCTCTGGAGATGCGGGCTGTGGCGTTCATGCAGGGGATGAATCTCTCCGTCATCCAACCGAGCGCGGAGGACGTTGCCGAATGGCAGGAACTGTGCGAGTCTGGATATCAGAGCGTCATCGGGGAGGAGATCTCCCGGGACCTTTACGAGGAGATGAAGAGGAACCTGACCGAGTTCAGGAATCGTTGAGATCAGCCGGCGCCGTTTCAGCCCGCTCTGTCCGCGGCGGTCACGCCTTGCTATAGTTCCGGTAGAGGAACCTCTTGATCTTTCCCGACGCTGTCGTTTCGAATTCCTCGTTCCTGATCACCACTTCCTCGATCTTCTGGTGATGGGAAAGCCTGCGGTTCACGGCCTGTACTTCGCGTTTCACCTCTTCCTCGATGAACTGCGGGGTGATCTCCCTGCCCGGATAGAGGAGCTTGATCCCGTCGAAATTGGGATTCACGACAGCGATGACCTCCTCCCCTGCGTCGGCTTTCGCCGTCTTCCGCCCGGTGACGAGGATGGCCTTGACGACCTTCGATCCGTCGAACAATGACTCGATCTCTTCGGGATAGATGTTCTTTCCACCGCGAGTCACGATGATATTTTTGATCCTCCCGGTGATGTAGAGGAATCCCGCAGAATCGAATTTTCCCAGATCCCCCGTCTTCAGGAAGCCGTCCTCCGTGAACATCTCCGCTGTCGCTTCCCTGTTCTTGTAGTATCCGAGGAACAGGGAGGGGGACCTGACCGCGATCTCCCCGACGCCGTCGGGGCCGGGCTCCAGTATCCTGACTTCCGTTTCCTCGACCGGCAGGCCGACCGACGCGTTGTTGCTCCTGCCGATCCTGTTGGTCGAGATGAGGGGGCCGTTTTCGCTCATTCCGTATCCCTGGACGATGGTGAAGCCCAGGGCCTCGAAGAAGTCCGCGGTGGGTTTTGACAGGGGACCGCCGCCCGCCACGAGAAGCCGGATTGAAAGCAGCCCCGCCTGGGTCCGCACCGATTTCAGGAGGAATTTCCCCGCCTGCCATTTCAGGGACCGCATGAGGAATCCGGAAACGCCGAGCAGCCCGTTGACGAGGGCTTTCTTGAATCCCGGCAGGTTGCGGAAGCTGTTCTTCATGCCGTCGCATATCTTGTCGAACAGGAGAGGCACTCCGATGAGGATGGTTCCGTGGGTTTCTTTCACGTTGGCGATGATCTTCGCGCCGATGATCCGCTCGGCGATGGTTACCGTGCCGCCGACCATGATGGGGGAGATGAGGCTGCAGGTTGTCGGGTAGGTATGGTGGAAGGGGAGGACGGCCACGAAGTTGTCGGTCTCGTCGATCGGCAGGGCTGAGATCGAGGCAGCGGCGTTCGCGATGATCCCGCGCTGGCTGAGAACAACCCCTTTCGGGACCCCGGTCGTTCCCGAGGTGAATATCATTGCCGCGGGATCCGTTCCCGCGATTTCCGTTTCCATGGGTAAATCGATTTGACGGTCAGCGCCGCCAGCCAGGATCTGCCGGAAGGAGAGGCAGCCTCTGTTTTTCTCTGTCGTTCCGTCCAGGGCGATCACAAACTCGATCTTTGCCGCCTTGAGGATGGCGTCCAGTTTCTCTTCCTGTTTTTCCGAGATGACCAGGCCGCGCACATCGCTATAGGCGCAGACCGCGGCGCAGCCGTCCGCGTCCACTGAACTGTCCAGGGGTACGATCACCAGACCGGAATAAACCGCCGCGAAATAGTAGGAGCACCATTCGATCCGGTTCTCGCTGAGAAGGGCGATCTTGTCCCCCCTGCGCAAACCTATTTTGGAAAGACCCCTGGCGAGGGCTTCGATTTCTTCATGGAATTCCGCGTGCGTGAGCTCCCGGTAGGATCCCGACTCACCGCGCATCCGCACGGCGATATTGCCCGCGTAGCGTTTCGCGACACTGTCGAGCATGGCTTTGAAATTGGGATACGGAAAATCCGATACGCGTGGTTGTGCATGTCCGGACATCGAGCCCTCCTTTCAGTCACGACAATGGCTCCATACTATCCGTTTCGCGCGTCATTGGGCAAGCGGAATTCCACCGAGGCCCTCTTGCGGACCCGAGCGGCTGCCCGTATGATCGTATCCGGGAAAGAGAGGCGATGGAAGGGGAACCGCTTTCGGAAAAGGGTTTCGAGCGGAAACTGAAGAGGCTCGTGATCGGGAGGGAGCACCGGTGGCTTGCATCGGTGCAGAAACCGTTCGCCTCCATCGCTTTCAACGAACTTACGGCCCTCGGAGCCGGAAAGCCAGAGCTTTCGGGAGAGGGAGTCAGATTTTTCTCGGACCTCACGGGCATCTACACGCTCCATCTCCTCGCGAAGACGGTTTCCCGGTTCTGGCTCATCGTGGACACCTTCCCCGCGAGGTCCCGCGAGGAATTGTTCGCGAAAGTCAGCAGGATCCCCTGGGAGCTCTTCCTGAATGCCGCCATTCCGGTCAGGACGCGGAGCATGGTCCGCCGTTCCGCGGTTCGGCACGAGGGGGAAACGGCCGAGACCGTGTCCAGGGCTATCGGGAAGAGGCTCGCCTCAGCCCGCCTGCCCGTCGGCGAGCTTCAAGGCGCGCCGCCCTCAGACCGTCCGCCGAGGGGTATTTCCGTAGCGGGCGGTGTTCCGGACGGGGGAAAGGAGCAGCTGGTCGAGGCGTGCGTGATAGACAATCGGTGCGAACTACGGCTCGACGCTTCCGGCGCGCACCTGCACAAGCGGGGATACCGGGCGTTGCCCGGAGCCGCGCCGATCAGGGAAACGCCGGCGGCCGCCCTCCTCCGTTGGGCGGTCGAAAAGAAGGGGATGCCCGGATTGTTCCTCGATCCGATGTGCGGAAGCGGGACCTTCCCCATCGAGATGTGGGGACTCTCGCGAGGCGTATCTCTTGCCGGTCGCCGGAACTATGCTTTCATGGAGTGGCCCGGCTTCCGGCCCCGGGCATGGGGCTATCTCGAACGGAAGATCGTTGGGGAAAGGGCGAAAGCGGCATCAGCGCCGCCGGCCTCCGGGGCGGGCGAGAATCAGCCCACCGGGGCGCAGTGGGTTTTGAGCGGCCGATATCCGCTCGTGATGGCAAGCGACGTATCGCCGCGGGCGGCTGACATTGCCATGCGGAACGCGCAGTCGCTCGGAATCTCGGGAGGCATCGTTTTCTCAACGGGTGATTTTTTCCGGCTTGAAGGAAGTACTTTTCCGGAGAACCCGGAAATCGGTGCGCCCGGCAGGGGGCCGCGTCTTCTCTGTGTAAACCCCCCGTATGGAAAACGTCTGGCTGTTCCCTGCGCGGGCGCTGACGGACGCGGGAGAGGGTACGCGGAAGCGGAACTGTACCGGAGGATCCTGTCCCACATCAAAGCGGCTTTTCCCGGCTGGCGGATCCTCATGCTCGTTCCCCGCCACGCGGTTCCCGGCGATCTGGCGGACTACTTCCGCGTGGAGTCGCTCTCCTTCACGAACGGCGGTATCCCGCTTCTGGCGCTTCTCCTCGAACAAAAGAAGGGGCCTGTCTCGTAATGTCCCTGACAGGCCCCCTCTAGTATACCCGGCATTCTCCTATTTAGTGCTTATCTCTATCTTTCTCGGCTTCTCGGACTCTTTGAGCCCCAGGGTAAGATGAAGGACACCGTTTTCAAGCGAAGCTTCAATGGAGTTCCGATCTATCGTATCGTCTATGGTGAACTCCTGATGGTAGTCCCCCTCCCTGATCTCCCGGAGGAGGAAGGTTCCCCCGGTTTCAGAGGTTTCCTTTCTTCCGTGGATGATCAGCTTGTCTCCCTCGATTTTCACATCGAGGTTATCCTTGGGAACCCCGGGCATCTCGATCCGCACCATGATTTTCCCTTCCTCGTCCTTGATGTCGCAGCATCCGGGCCAGATCCTCCTGCGAACCCGATCGATCTCTTTTCCTGACATAGTATACCTCCTCTCCCTGGCCGTTTTAGGTGACATTGACGGCGATCTGTTTCGGCTTGGCTTCTTCTCTCTTGGGCAGGGTTATGGTCAGGACTCCATTGGAAAGCTGGGCCGTGATCTTGTCCCCATCCACGAGGGAGGGCAGGGGAAGGGTCCTGTGGAAGCTTCCCGACCATGATTCCTTGCGGTAGTATTTGCCCCTCTTCTCCTCGGTCTCGCCTTTTTTCTGTCCTTTTATGGTAAGGACATTGGATGCGATGGAGATATCGTTCTCCTTCTTGTCGATTCCGGGCAGTTCGCACGATACGACGCAGTCGTTCGGGTTTTCGCACACATCTATCGCCGGGGAAAAGGTCCGTTCGAACAGTCCCGCGGTTCGTGGGAACCTGTCCATGTCGAACAGCTCGTTGATCTCTTCCTGAAGAGCCTTCATATCTCCCCAGGGATCAAAGACTTCTCTGTTTTTCCATTTTACCAATGCCATACTCGTACCTCCTGGGTTAAGATGATTTCATGAATAAATTAAGCAAGATTCGTGCCAGTTTGGCGGCTCATCTCTCTCCAGGAGGGAACGGACGACGGTATTGGGGTACGCGGGTATCGTCAGGCGGTTCACGAGGCCGAGGAACCTCCTTTAATTCTTTCCTGCGTAATGAAAAACGATCCTGATTCACGGCCCCTCCTCCCGATGCCGCAAGGGAGGACCAGGCTGCAGAGGCTCCCCTGAAGCTGGAAACGCCCTGTCCGCTCCAAGCCGGGCTTCGGTTGGCTTTTTGGCGGCATAAACAGAGGGGTACGGGAATGGTTTGTTTCATTTTGATACACCGGTGTATCTCTATGACCCCTGTCTGTTGAATCAAAATGAAACAGTCGGGCTTTTTTCCCCTTGACACCTTTCCGACCTCCCTCCATAGTTTGTATATGTGAAATTATTTTCATAAGGAAGTTGTATTCTGGAGATTTTGTGAGGTTTAAAGG
>CAZPZF010000216.1:0-5908 GCA_964590705.1 uncultured Spirochaetales bacterium
GCGCCTGGAATAAGACCGAACCTGACTAGGTGCGCTGCCTGTACGCGGAACACTCCATGGACGGCGGGATCGTCCGGGAGATCGACCGGGAGCGGTTCTTCGCCGAGTACCAATTTGCCGATTGCGCGTTGGCCGATCCCGTTCTGGCGGGAAGACTCGCGCCCCATCTTCACTCCTCCGGATCGGGGGCGGTGTTCCACATCATCCTGTCAGCTCCCTTCGCCCCTGAAGCCAAACGCTACTCTATGGGTGACCGGGCACTCCTTGAGCGGGGAGAGGCGCAGCTGCTCACGGTCAGGATTTTCCGGACAGGGGAGAGTCAGACAGCGCTTCTCGGTAACGGTACCTTGCTCCGCATGACCGAAACCCCGGGCGAAGCCTCACGCGTGATACCCCTGCCGGAGCTTCCCAAGGGATTCGAATACACGGATCTGTGGACGAGCGAGGACACGGTGGTTCTCTCCTGGGAAGAACGAAACTTCACGGAGATCGGAGTTTCCGGACTTCTCTCCTTTCCGCTCCGGTGAGAGCCGCGGCGCGCGTAAACCACGGAACGGGCCGCTTCGATGTGATATAGTGTAGGGTGTCATCGGAGGAAGGTGCATGAAAAGACGGACGGCTGCGGGCTGCCTCTTTACGATGGCGGTCCTCTTTTCCGCCGAGGCGGCAACGGTCGACTCCATCGTCCTGACGGGCAATCTGCTTTTGATAGGCAGCGGCGCCGAAGAATCCCAGCCGAGCCCGCTTGTTCCCGCGGCCGGCGTCACGGTCCCGATACGCTTTTCCCCGCTGTTTTCCCTGGAACCGGGAATCGACTTGTTCCAGTGGTATTACAGCTTCATCGATTCGGACAAGGTTGCCCCGACCCAGATGGAAGCCCCGGGCGTGAGGCTCGTCTGGGGGATCCTCCTCTCCCCCCGCTGTTTCTTCACCTTTCCCGTGTCAAAGACGCTCGGCATCGGATTGTACGCTGCGCCGGGATTTTTCTTTCCGATTCCGGGAAAGGGGTGGGACGACGATACCCCGACCGCCGCCGAGTTCGCCGCGTATTTCTACGGCAAGATGCGTTTCCTCTACCCCGAAGCGGGCTTCAGGCTGACCTGGCAGGCCCGTGACGCGGTTGCCCTTCATGTCAACGTCAGATCGTGGTGGCCCTTGTTCCACGCCTGGGACGGCGAGGAATATCCCTTCTACGACCAGCTTCTTGTCTCCGTCGGAATCGGCTTCTCTCTCTCCTTCTCCGGGTTCGTGAAGAAGACCGAGCCGGGGTCCGGGAAGGGGAACACGGGCGTCGCCGAAGAGACAGTTCCTCCCGCCCCCGCCGCCGGGGAAACAGAAGCCGCCTCGGAGGGAGGATCCGGTACCGAATGAGCGGCGCAGCCTAGATAAAATCGCTGGTATGCACGGGCTGGGTCATCTTCTCGTGTTTCGCCACCAGGAGCGAAACGCAGGATGCGGTGACCACGTCGAGAAGAACTCCGAAACTCATCAAAAGAGGGAAGATCGGTTTCAGAATCAGATATCCCTCTTCGAGGCCTCTTCCGTACAATCCGCAGAGGGCCGAGACCGCCACGATCACTCCCGCTCCCGGAAAGGGACCCGTGATGAAGGAGAGCAGAAAGGCGAACACGAGGATCCAGAGGATCTGCGGAATCGTGATGCCAAGGCTCGAGTACGATTTGATGATCACGAGAAAAGAGGCGGCTGACACGAGTGCCGTTCCCCCCTTTCCGAAGAAGGTAAACGCGGTGAACGTGACGGAACCGGCCTTTCTCGGTATTCCCAAGTTCTCCTTGCCGTGCCTTACGAGCATCGAGTAGCTGAAGTAGCTGTCGCCCGAGAGAAAGCCCGTACATGCGGGGGCGATCTGCGCGTAGAGCCACCTGTACGGGTTCTCCTTTCCGCCGAACAGGTAGAGGATCAGCGGGTAGAACCCGAGGATGACGACTCCCGAGACGGCGAGGAGGATCACGATGATCTGGGTGAATAGCGAGATCTCAGGCGCGGAGATCGTTTTCACGGTCAGGTTGGCCGCGAGCACAATACAGAGGATGCTGCTGAATTCGGTGATGAAGCTGTTCATGTGGTAGAACAGTCGGGAGAGGGAGTCGAACAACTGGGTGACCGGCCTTGTAACGGTCCGGTCGAAGGACGCGTTAATCCCGATGAAGAAGGCGAGGAAAGCCAGGGGAAGAAGATTGCTCCCGTCCAACGCGAACAGCGCGAAGAGGTTGGCGGGGAAGATCCCGAGGAGCGTTTCCTTCAGGGATGGAATGATCAGGGGAGGCTCCTGCTCGATCGTGATCGGGATCCGCTGCGGTGAGAGGAGGAGGATCGCGAGGATGCCGATGACGACGAGGAGAAGGGTCGAGGCGATCAGGTACGCGAATGTCCGCAAGAACAGGCGGAAGGTCTGCTTCTCCAGGCGGAGCTCGTAGACGCCATGGGCCAGCGAGAAAAACATCAGGGGGAAGAGCAGGTACCTTCCGATATGGATGACGATGTCCGAGATTGAAGCGAGAGCCTTTGCCGTTCTCGCTGAATCATCCGGAAGGAAGATCCCCAGGAGGACTCCGATTATCGCGGCGGCTAGAACCTTGATCCAGATTTTCATGGGCTCACTGTATCGGAAACGCCAGGTGACGTCAACGAAAGAGAGGGGTTCCCGCCGACGCGAAGGGCGGCGCCGGTTCATTTCCTCCACGAGGCGGACAGATTCTGAAGAAAACCCGATTTCTCCGTGTGAACGACCCAGCGGCTCCTCTGGTCCTTTCTCCTATCCTCCCAGGCCTTTAGAACAGCGGTGAGGAAGTCTTCCCGATTCGCCGAGGAGGATTCGAGTCCCTGTACGGATACCGGTTCGTTCTGGTAGAAGGAAACGAGAGCCTTTCCGAAATCCCTGAGCGCTCCGATCATCGCGGAATCGATCGGGGGCAGCAGTTCCCTGCCCCCCGCGTAGATGGCGATGACGAGGTTCCCGGTTTTTTTCTGCATGAAGTACCTGAGGAGATCCCGGATAAGGTAAAAATGCCCCTTGACCGTCGTGTCGACCGCGAGGGAGACGGCAGCGGTCGGAAGCTCATGGAACGGCCTGGAATCCACCTGCGGCTCATAGACGATAAAGGCATCCGTGATTTCGGAGAACGCGTTGACGCCGGTGAGGAGGATGTTCCTGCTCGAGAGGGGCGAGTTTTCGTTCCACCTGCAGTATCTGTAGGATGGATGATCCTTCTCCTTCTTCAAGGGATCAGAGCTGACCGATCCGATTCCGAACACTGCGTTCCCTTTTTCAAGGAGCCGTTCCGCGAGGGGGCTTCCGGACTGGGTGTGAATTCCGCTTACCAGGATTGTCTTACCCATGCGGAAGTAATACTATAGGGAAACGATTCGGGTAGTCAATCAATCAGGAGTCGAATGACGTCATGAAGGTCGCTATCGGGCAGATCAACCCTGTCATTGGAGATTTTTCCGGAAACCGCTCCAGGATGATCCGGCTGGCCGCCGAGGCGAAACGGGGGGGCGCGGATCTCCTCGTCCTTCCGGAGATGAGTCTCTGCGGGTATCCTCCCATGGATCTCCTCGACTACGATTCCTTTGTCAGGGAGAATTTGAAGAGCCTGCGGGAGCTTCAGCGGGAAACGCCGCGAGGACTCGCGGTTGCCGTCGGGTACATTGACAGAAATCGTAACAATACGGGAAGGCCGTTTTCGAATGTCGTTTCCATCCTCCTCGATGGAGAGATCCTATTCACCCAGGAGAAGACACTCCTGCCCTCGTATGACGTGTTCGACGAGACCAGGTACTTCGAACCCGCTCGGTCACGGCGCGTCTGGGCGTACAGGGGCGAGAGGATCGGGATCGCTATCTGTGAGGACATCTGGTGGGAGTCCGAACCGGCGCCGGGGACGCGGTACCCTCTCGACCCGGTTAAGGATCTCCTCGACGCCGGGGCCAGCCTCATCCTCGCCCCGTCCGCCTCTCCCTTCTCCCATGGCAAGGCGGAGATCCGGAGGAGGCTCGTTTCGGGAATCGGCGAGTCCTCCGGCGTGCCTGTCGTCTACGTGAACACGGTCGGCGGAAACGACAGCCTTATCTTCGACGGCCGCTCCTTTGTCACCGATTCCGCGGGAAGGACGATCCATGTCTGCCGGGGATTCGAGGAGGATTTCGCCGTCGTGGATCTCTCCGCGCCGCATTCTCCCGTCCCGCTTGAAACGGAGAAGTACGACAGCCTCGAGCGCGCCCTTGTGCTGGGAATCCGCGACTATCTGTCGAAGTGCGGTTTCTCGCGCGTGCATCTCGGGCTTTCCGGGGGCATCGATTCCGCGCTGGTAGCGGTCCTCGCCGCCCGCGCTGCGGGTCCGGAAAACGTTATGGGCTTTGCCCTTCCCTCCAGGTATTCCTCGGAGGGAAGCAAGATTGACGCGCAGGCGCTCGCGGACAAGCTCGGTATCGGCTACGAGGTCCTTCCCATAGAGGATGTCTTCGCCGCTAATCTCGCGGCTCTCACTCCGTATTTCGGGGGAAAGGAGCCGGATCTGACCGAGGAGAACCTGCAGGCTCGGATCCGGGGAACCCTGCTCATGGGCTATTCCAACAAGTGGAATTCCCTCCTTCTGACGACGGGGAACAAGTCGGAGATGGCGGTCGGCTACTGCACGCTCTACGGCGACATGTGTGGGGGCCTCGCCGTGATCGGGGATCTCTTCAAGACCGAGGTCTACGATCTCTGCCGTTTCATCAACCGGCGTGCGCCCCTGATTCCGGAGTCAATCCTTCTGAAGCCGCCTTCGGCTGAGCTGCGGCCCAACCAGACAGACCAGGATTCCCTTCCTCCCTACGACCTTCTGGACGCGATCCTCGAGCGTTATCTCGTGAGGAACAGATCCCGCGAGGAACTCGTGGAAGAGGGGTTCGACCCCAAGGTGGTGGAGGACGTGATCAGGCTCGTAGGACGGTCGGAGTACAAGAGGCGGCAGGCGCCGCCGGTGCTCAAGGTTTCCGCGCGGGCGTTCGGAACGGGCAGGCGAATGCCGATCGCACGCGCGCTGTTCGAGCTCGCCTGAGATTCGGAGGACGCGTCGAGACCGTTTTCAGGGATACCGCTCCTCAGGCCGCCGGTCCGGAATCGAAGAAGGGGTCCTTCCCGAGCGCGCCGTTTCCCCAGAGAGGAAGAGACCGCAGAAGCACTGCCCGAATTCCTCGATGTCCGGACCGCAGTAAAGACAGGGACACACGATGTCGCGGTCCTTTGCCCTGTCTCCCCAGGAGTCTCTGCAGGGGCACTGGAAATACCCGTACCGGCGGTAGGTCCCCAGCAATCCG
The DNA here is from genome assembly GCA_964590705.1 of uncultured Spirochaetales bacterium. GTDB lineage: Bacteria > Spirochaetota > Spirochaetia > CAZPZF01 > CAZPZF01 > CAZPZF01. The sequence goes on from CAZPZF010000216.1 coordinate 5,326, forward strand.
TCCAGTATTCTTCTCCCGACCTCATCGCTTCTGTTGAGCTCCCACCCCTCTCGGAGCGCCGCTTTTTGAACAAAGCTCCTGACATCGTCCAGGCTCATCTCTCTCGGCATGTCGTCAACCCTCCTGAAGGCCAAGGGCCCGTTCCCAGGAAGGAAGCAGGAAACCTTGGACGATTTCCGATTCGTTGAGGATCATGGTGGGATACACGAGTTTGCCGCCGAAGCGGCTGGAAAACTCCTCCCTGAGACGGCTCTTGGCAGCCGGGGGGAGGGTATCCACGTGGACGAAGCGATAGTCGAATCCGTTCCTGTCGAGAAACTCGAGCGCGCTTTTACAGAAACCACAGGTGGATAGGGCCAGCACGAGGATTCGGGTCGGGCTCTTCTTACCAATCCGGTGGGTGAACTGTATGGTGTCGAACATGGAGACCTCCTTTCTGTTCCCGAGAGTCGTACGCGCCGACGGCGGGGGTTCAGTTTTCCATATTAAATAAATATACGAAAATCTCGTGTCCGTTCAAACAGTTTGATAGTGTCCGGAAGCTTATGGGGGAAGAGGTAGCATCGCGCAACGAGGCTGAATA
>CAZPZF010000217.1:0-5874 GCA_964590705.1 uncultured Spirochaetales bacterium
TCCCCTCCTATGCCTGGCAATGAAAACCTTATCCACAATTCAAAACACTAATTAAGCCTTGCCGACTTTCGGGGGGAATACATAATCCTAGTCATTAACAGGGGATTCGCCTGACCGTTCTGTCAGAGGCATATGGCGCAGTTGCGCCAGGACCATGACACGTTTACCGCGAAGAACGCGGTCATCGTGATCATTGGCCCCGAAACAGCCGACAGCTTCGGGAAGTACTTCGAGAAAAACGACCTTCCCTTTGTCGGGCTTCCCGACCCCGAGCATCGCATTCTCACGCTCTACGGCCAGGAGGTCAAGCTCTTCAAGCTCGGCAGGATGCCCGCCCAGCTCATCATCGACCCCTGGGGCATGGTGCGCTTCATCCATTATGGGGACGACATGTCCGAAATTCCGCCGAACGAGAAGAGCCTACGGCCGATAAGGGAAGGGTAAGGTGAAAGCTCGGCCAGGTTCTATGGCCGGGAAGACATTGAATCCGCAGATGTTCCGGGATATTCGGGCAAGACGGAGGCCGCGGCTGTTGATCGTTTCATGGCGCGCGCATCGGCCATCCGTGCCATGGAGGCGAGCCGGGGCCGGTTGTACCGCTGGGCCAGTACGCACGGGATGTTCACGAAAAAGGCATAGGGGATCATCCAGACCGCGATGAACGGGGCGTTCCAGAGGAAGAAGAGGAAGGCGCAGAGGAAGGTGACGAGATGGGTTAACTCAGCCCTGCAGGTCTCGCGGATGAACCGATCGAGATAAGCGGGATCCGAGGGCAGAGCCAGATGCCGCTTCCTGAACCCCCGGCCAAAAAAATCCCCGCCGTCTGGAAGGAGCTCTTTCCATTTCTTGATCATGAAGATCCTCTCGTATAGTTTCCCGTTTCCCTCGATCCTCCGTTCCCTATAGAGGAACGACCCCGGATCGAAGAACCGGATGGGAAGCCGTGAGGCCGCGTAACCGCAGATGATGTGGATCGCGAACCACGCAGCGCCGTTGGCTGTGACGGCTATCCACAACGGGGTCCCTGTCGTGATCATCCGGCGCCTTCCCCAGACCGCCGATTGATTCCCCTGGTTTTAATGACCCGACCCTTCCAGGAGACTCTTCCCAGGAACACCACGGAGAAGAGGGAGCTGAAAAAGACCCCATGGAAGAAGAGGAGGGGAATTGGGTAGAGAAGGGCTGTCAGCGGATTGAAATTTCCCACCGAGCGGAACAGCCGCAGGAGTTGGATGGCGTAGGCGGCGTAGAGGAAGGGAGCGCCGGGAAGATTCCCCCAGCCGGGAAGCTCTCTCCCGGCGCTTCCCAGGAACATCCCCAGCGCGGCCGCGGCACCGGTCACCCCGATGACCCATAGGACGATGAGGATCAGGATGATGGGGCGCACGCTTCCCGCACCGATGGCCATGGCCTTGGTCCAACCCTCCACGAGGGACAGGAGTCCCTCCGGGTACATCCTGAACGAGATGGTGCCTCTGCCGCCGAACAGGGAGAGACCCATATCCGTTTTCAGGAGCCGCTTGCCAAGGGCCACATCCTCCACCACCTCCCGCCGTACCGCCTGATGCCCCCCGGAGTTGAAGTACTCCTCCCTACCGCACAAGAGGCAGGGACCGAACGCCCCGGACGGAGGGATCCGCTTCCCGAGAATGGTACAGGTCCCCAGCCCGGCCATCACGATGAGGTTGAAGAAGGCGGAAAGCTGTTCGTACGCCCGCTTGACCCGGTGGTACGGCTGAACGGAGATGGCGCCGCCCGAGCGGAGCTTTTCCGCCGTCAACCGGACTATGGCATCCGGTTCCAGGGAGGTATCGGCGTCGAGGAACAGGAAGAAGTCACCCGACGCGTTACGCGCGCCGGTCCAGCAGGCCCAGGACTTGCCCTGCCATTCGGCTGGCTTGTCGGTTATCGGGATGAGGCGGGTCCCGTGCTCACGGGCGATATCAGCGGTCCTGTCCGTGGATGCATCGTCCGCCACGATCACTTCCAGCGGCGCCGTTTCCTGTGCGGCAAGGGAACGGAGGAGTTCCGGGAGCCGCGTCTCCTCGTTCCTGGCAGGTATGATGACGCTGAGCCGATTCTGTACAAGATCGCGCGACTCGGCTGCGAAGGCGCCATCCGCAAGGGTTCCATCGAGAGAGGCTTTCCCAGGGCCTGTCCCGCCGAACGGTTGCGCCCGTCCGTCAGGGCGCGCGAACCGAGGCGGCTCGACTTTCCAGAGTACGAGAAAGCCGACAAGCCACACCGCTGCGGAAAACCAGAAGGAAAAAACTGGATAGCTATTCATTTCCTCCGCTCCTGGCTTCCGGGCGACTCAGTCTCCCAGCCGTTCGGCGAGCCAGGAGCGGAGGGGGTCGGACGCGTGGAGGCTCCTGTTCCACGCTCCGCCCAGAATGTTACCCAACGAATCGTAGCGCAGGGTAACGATGTCGTTCAGCGAACCGGGCCGGGATTCCTCGGGATACCGCGTGTGCAGGGGAAGCTGGTAGTTGTAGGAAACGGGAAAATCCTCGATCTGCGTCGCCGGAACGTGGGAAACGATCACGGAGGCGAGCACCGCCTGGTGAAAGAAGAATTCCCCGCGTGAGAGCCGCGCGTACAGCGGCTTCAGTTCGGGAATCCGGATGAGCCGGGCGAGCTCCTTGTACCATGTCCGCAGGAGCCTCCGCTCAGGCCTGACCACGAGGAGCCCCGCGTTGTAGTACGGCCGGATCCTGGTGCCGTCCACCGCGGTGGTCATGGGATAGACGTTTTCTTCCACTACCCCGGTTTCCCGGTATAGAGCCTCCCAGAGAGGAGGTATGGGATCGTCATACGGAGAACCGATGTTGAGGATCTGCACGGGCCGGGCAGCGAAAGTCGTTCCCACGGGAAGGAGGAATTCGGAAGGCTCGTCCAGCACGATGGTATCGTTGTCCATCCATACCAGGACATTGACCAGTTTTTCCGCTCTCGCTTCAGCCGCGGCTGCCGCGGCCACCTTGTCCGACAGGGAGAACTCCATGACCTTCGAATCCGCGTCGTAGGGAACGATCTCCGCGCCCAGGGCGATGACGCGGTCACGTTCCGGCGTATCCCGCAGTGGGGAATCGGCCGGCGTCATGATCCAGATCGGACTCCCCTTCAGGACTCCCCCGAAAGCGCGGATGCTCTCGGCAAGGAGAAGGGCGGCCCGCTCCTCCCCCAATTTCGCGAGAAACGCGAATGCCGCTGTTTCCACCGCTTCCTGAGGCGCGGGAGCGGCCATGGCGATTCTGGGAACGGAGGTCTCTACGGCTTTCCTGATCTCCTCGCACATATCAACCCGGTAGTACTTGCTCCTGAGGGTGGTTACGATCCCCCGGTCTGAAATCGGAGGCGGGGCCTCTTCAATAGAAGTGAACTCTGTCCACAGAGCACCGGTAACCTCGTATTCCCGCCTGAAATCCGGATTCCCGATGACGCGCACCCCGTCCAGGATCCCCGCGGCCGCGAGGACCCTGCTGCCCCGGCACCACGCGGCAACAACCATCCCCCGGCGGGCCGCTTCCCGCAGCAGCGCGATCGTTTCGGGGCTATTGATGAGATCGTCCTGCGTCCTGCCAGGCAGGACGATCACCGCGTCATAGCGGGACAGATCCCTGATCTTGCCGATGACCAGGTCAACCTCGAAATCCTTCTGCCCGGCATTCCTCTTCCCCCACGCGCAGGGTGAGACGACCTTTTCCGGCGCAGCGGTTGTGATCTCCCATCCATACCCCTCGAATTGTTTCCGTATGCTCGGTATTTCGTCGTCGATCATGAAATTGGCCCCGTAATTTTGGCCCATGAGCAGGAGCACCGAAACTGCTTCCCCATCCGATCTTTTCGCCGTGACACAGGCTGTGCAGCAGAAAAGAATCATAAAAGCCGTTCCCTGTCCCTTCATTCACTTTCTCCTTGGAGGTCTGCGCTGTTGATATTGAGCGTCTTGCCGTCCGCGGTTATCACGATGTCGAACTGATCCTCCATGGAGAACCCGATCAGGTCCCACTGGAGTTTCCTCACCGGCCCGCCTGCCAAGATGAGATCGGCGTGGATGTTTTCCTCGTTCCGGCCCTCGATGCGGCCGGAAATGTACGGGATTCCCTCTTTCTCCTCAAGCTCCGGCATCAGGAAATCGGTGAAGGTCATGCCGGTATCGTCTATGGCCACACCCGGTATGGCGACGCCGAAAGCCGACTGGATGGACGTGAGAAAGAACATCTGGAAGGTGTAAGTGAATGCCTGCATGATCTCCTCGTCCGTGTGTTGGCAAAAGGCAGGCGAAGCAACGGAGAGGGCAAGCGCCGCGGCGATCAGCAGAACCGCTGTTTTTTTCATATACACTCCTTTCTGGAAATGTTTGGCGTGAAAAATCCTACCTGGACAACGCCTTCACCACCTTTTTCGCTTTCCGCGGATTGACGTGGCTTAGCATCCAGTCGTAGATCTGTGGGTGGAAAAAGGAGCCCGCGTGATCGTGAAAGTAGACCTGGAAGGTCAAGTAGATCCGGGGGACGCGGGTGAGGGAATCAGATGTCTCGGCGATGATCATATGATCCTCGCCGGCCCCGCCGGTGCTGTACCCGATGGCGTAGATCCGCCGGGGGTCGGCGCCCCAGGTTTTGACGGCATCGTTGAGTAAGGCCTTTATGATGCCAGGGTAGAGGTACCACTGGGCCTTGGCGTAATCGGCTTGCCGGAGGTGCGGAGCCAGGACGATGAACCAGTCCCCGACAGCCTTGGCGCAGACCTCGCCGCCGTCCTGTATGGCGCCGACGGCCCCCGTGGTGCTGGCCATCTCTATCGCGCCGCCGACTTCTGCGGCCGAATGAAGGGAGAGGATGAGGGGCCATCCGCCGCCGGGTTTCCAACCGGGGGGAAGCCAGAGGGTGTAGCCGTCAATCGCTTCGGTGTCCATGGCGAAGGTGGTGAAGCGTCCGGGGCTTGCCGCGGAAGCGGTTCCGGCAGGCACGGGGGCCGCAGTTTGCGTGAAGCCCGCCGATACGGTGATGACGGCGATGAGCGCCAGGATGAGGATGATCCGCGTGGCAAGGGTCCCATGAACGGGTACGGAGGCTCTTTTCATGGGTATCTCCTTTTTCGCATGCTGGAGGCATTCCGAAGCGGGCGCGACTTGGTACAGGATATCCCCTGTGGGATGAGGGGTCAAGGTTTCCATGACGGCCATGGAAACTCCTCGATGACGGGATGATGAGCGAGATAATAAGAACTCTTCCACGGGTCCTCCGGCGAGACAGCCTGATCGCTCGGAACGAACAGCGAACCAGCTGCTATTTCGCCCCCGCTCGCACCGCCTTAAGCGCCTCTTCGAGTGCTCTATCCCGGCCGACGATCAGATCTGCCCGGGTCGGCGCCGCGGGGATATCTGGTTCCACGGGGGCAAGGCCCCAGCCATGGTTCACCGATGCCGGTATCAGGATCTCGAGGCCGGAGGCGGGGAGCGCGTGCCTGGTGCAGTTGCCGTAGTGAGTGGGATAACCGCCGCTTGGCTCGCCGACGATGATCCCCAGGCCGTACCGCTTGACGGCGCCCAGCAGGATGGCAGAGCTCGAGTAGTCGCCCGGACCGGCGATGAAGGCGACCCTGCCGCCGAACCTCGCCTTGGCGGGCCTCTGGGGCCTGAAGCGGATCGATACCGAGCTGCCCGGCTCCGCCTTCCAAAGGTCCCTGGTCCACGGGTGGAGTCGATGAAGGCCGAGCATGCGGAGGAACGGCGGAATGTAGCGCAGGAAGTGCTCCTTGAGTTCGGCGCTTGCCTTGAGATCGGATGATTCCAGGAGGAGATAGCGCTCTTCCGCGAGTCTCGACAGGAGCATAGCCGCCACGAAAGAGCCGCCGCCGATGTTCCTC
>CAZPZF010000218.1:0-5870 GCA_964590705.1 uncultured Spirochaetales bacterium
ATTCTGCCTCCCGCTTCTCTCCTCCTCCACCTTTTTACATTCTTCGAAACAGTAAACAGTTTTGTTAAAAGAAGCCCTTTCCTGTTTCACTATCATAAAAATCATGCTATAAATACCTCATTCAATAGTCACATCATAAGGAGGGAAATGTATGAAAAGAATCATGTTATCAGCCCTAATTTGCCTCCTGGTTCTTGGCCTCTTCACCGCCTGCGCCAAGAAAAAGGAAAAGGAAGCCGAAACCCCCGTCGTATTGAAGCTGGCGACCATGACCGCAGCGACCCATACCTACAACCTGGGCGCCCAGCGCTTTGCCGACCTGGTGAAGGAGAGAACCGGGGGACGGGTCTCGATCACCATCTATCCCGACGGCCAGCTCGGCAAGGGTGAACGGGAACTCCTCGAGGCGATCCAGCAGGGAACGATCGACATTTACGTCGGATCAACCGGACCCCTTGGCGGTTTCAATCCCGCCATGCAGATCCTCGACATACCCTTCCTCTTCAGGGACTACGCGCATGTCGACATGGTCCTTGACGGACCCATCGGACAGGAACTCCTCTCCGGCCTGGAAAGCTCCGGTATGAAGGGACTCGCTTTCTGGGAGAACGGGTTCAGGAACCTTACCAACTCCCGCGGCCCCGTCACGACCCCCGCTGACGCGCAAGGCTTGAAGATCAGAACGATGGAGAACGCCATCCACCTGGCGGCATGGAAAGCGGCCGGCCTCAATCCCACTCCCATGGCGTGGGGTGAGGTGTACGGGGCACTCCAGCAGAAGGTCATCGACGGGCAGGAGAATCCGGTTGTCGTGATCCTGACCTCCAAGATCTACGAAGTCCAGAAGTACATGACCCTGACGAGGCACGTCTATTCCCCCGCTGTCATCATCGTGAGTCAGCAGCTGTGGAGCCACCTTCCCGACGTAGCCAAGGAAGTCTTCCTCTCCACCGCCCGCGAGGTAGCCCAGTATCAGAGAAACCTCGGCCGGGAAGCGGAGCAGAACAACATCGCGGCTCTCGAGGCGCAAGGCATGAACATCGTCAAGGCCGTCGACTCTTCCGCGTGGCAGGCAGCCATGCAGTCCGCCTTCAACGAGTTCTACAAGCAATTCGGCAAGGAAAAGATCGACGCGATCATAAACACGCGGTAGATCCCGGAACCATTCCGATTCCGACGCGAAATCCCGCGCATTCAATTCTAGTGTCCGCAGGCCCGTGGGCAGTCCTACCCACGGGCAGTGTTTAGGTCGGCCTCAGCGCCGACCGCATACAGGCCGCCACGCGGCCGTTCAGGAGACGCCGGCACGCCAAGCCGCGCGAATCGTTTCCAGCGGCCGGACCGCTTCAGGACGCCCGCGTTAAGGAGCCCGACATGGAAGCACTGCTCTATATCCAGAAGCTGAACAAGGCCCTGCTCAAGGGAGCGGGATGGGTCGTCATCCTCGCGATGGCCGTGATCGCGGTAGTCATCCCCTTCGCGGTCTTTTCCCGTTATGTCCTGGAGAACACCCCGACATGGTCCGACGAGATATCCCTGTTCTGCCTGGTATGGGCCTCCATGCTGGGAGCGGCCATCAGCCTGCAGAAAGGCTACCAGGTCGGGATCACCTACTTCCTGGAAAAATCGCCGCGTCCGGTATCCGCGGGCCTCCGGATGACCGGCTATCTCCTGATCCTCGCCTTTCTCGCGCTTGGATTCTTGTTCGGCCTTCGCCAAACGGCCTACAACATCAAGCAGCTTTCCGCGGCGCTGCGTATCCCCATGTCGGTTCCCTACGCGGCTCTGCCGACCGGGTTCACCCTGATGTTCCTCATCACCGTGGAGGAGATGGTGGAATTTCTTCTTGGGAGGAGCAAACCGAAAAATACGGAAGGGGGAGCTGCTTCATGACCCTTGTCACCTTCATCTCGGCCTTCATCGTTCTCCTGATGATCGGCATCCCCGTGGCCATCGCCCTCGGCGGAGCCGCGGTTATCTACCTCCTCCTCACCCCAGGCATGTCGCTGACCCTGCTCATCCAAACCACGTACGCCGGAATCGCGTCGTTCCCGCTCCTTGCCATCCCGCTCTTCATGCTCGCCGGAGCGCTCATGAGCGAGGTCGGAATCACGGCAGACCTCGTCCGATTCACCCGTATGGTCTTCGGCAGGGTACGGGGCGGACTCGGACTGGCGGCCATCCTCGCAAGCGCGCTCTTCGCGGCGATCAGCGGTTCGGCCGTGGCGACGGTCGTGGCCATCGGCGCGGTCATGATTCCGGCCATGAAGGAGGCCAAGTACGACGCAGAGGTGGCGGCATCGGTGGGCGCTGCAGCCTCGTGCATGGGCCCCATCATCCCGCCGAGCATCCCCTTCATCATCTACGGGGTTCTTGCGAATGTCTCTATCGGCGCGCTGTTCCTCGCCGGCATCATTCCCGGCGCCCTGCTCGGAATCGCGCTCATGGCCTATATGGTCATCGTTGCCAAGCGCCGCGGATACCCGAAGGAGGCGCCGGTAAAGGCTTCCGACCTGATTAAGAGCGCGCTTCGAGCCATCCCCGCCCTCCTCATGCCCGTCATCATCCTGGGGGGCATCCTGGGAGGCGTCTTCACCCCGACCGAATCAGGGGGGGTCGCCGTTACCTACGCCGTGATCGTCGGCGCTCTATACTATCGGCGCCTGAAGCTGAAACGCCTGCCCGCCATCCTCCTCTCCGCGGGGATAGACACCGCCATCGTCATGCTCCTCCTCGGCCTTTCCGAGCCTTTCGCCTGGGTCATCGCGGTTGAGCAGGTGCCCCAACGGCTCCTCGAGGTGATGACAGCGGCGAGCTCGTCGCCGATCGTCATGCTCCTCCTTATCAACGTCGCACTGCTGATTCTCGGAATACCCCTGGAGACCGCGCCCGCTTTGACGATCGTAACCCCCGTGATCGCCCCGCTGGCTCCGAGCCTCGGTATCGATCCGATCCACCTGGGCGTAGTCGTATGCTTCAACCTGGTTCTCGGGCTCATCACTCCACCGGTGGGGGCGGTGCTCTTCTCCACTTGCGGAATCTCCGGAATATCGCTCGAGCGTCTGAGCAAGGGGATCTGGCCTCCGTTCCTCATCAGCCTCGGGGTTCTTCTGCTGGTCACCTTCGTCCCCTGGTTTTCCACCTTCCTTCCGCGGCTGCTCCTTAACTGAGGAAGCACCGGGCCGGCGGACCCGGGAGAACAACCGGAAGCAACGCCCCCTTGTTACAGTCCACCGAAAGGGATATCTTTCCTGGATATCCATGGATAACGAGCCGGAGCGCATAGACATTCTGAAGAAAACCCTTCTCACGATGCCTGAGCACAGCTTCTTTTCGCTGGCCCGCACCTACCTGGGAAGCCTCCGCACCCCCTTCCATAAACCAGCGATCGCCGATGGGCTTTGCTCGTTTCTCCTCAGACCGCAGACGAGAAATGCGGTCCTGGAGCGGATAACCCGGAAGGACGCGGAATTCCTCACCGCTGTTGCGGTTCTGGCGGGGCCTGAACCCAGCGCCCTCCATAGCCTGTTCGAGGAGGAAAAACCCTTCTTCGAGATCCAGCGGCATATTGCGAATCTTGTCGAACGCCTGCTCCTCCTGCAAACCGAGACATCAGCCGGAAGCAGGCTGATCCTCAACCCGATCCTCGAGCCGGAGCTCCGCGCCTCTGCTCTCGATTCCGACATTCTCATCCCCTCGGCTCCCGCGGAGCTTGGCGACGGGCCTGACGTTTGGCTTACGGAAAACCTTGCCGCCTCGTTTCTCTGTTTCCTCGAGAATCGCGGTGAGGTCTTCCGCAACGACGGCACGGTCCGCAAGCATGCCGAAAAGGAACTCCGGGAGACCTTTCCCCGTCTTTTCGCGGATAGTGATCCCCTCGCCCGGAAAAGCGGAGAACCCCGCCTGCGCCTCCTCCTCGAGTCCCTGCGAGGGGCAGGCCTCCTCATGGCGCGGGGCGGCAAACTCTGTACCGATCCGGACGGGATCCGAGCCTTCGCCGAGGGCGGCCGTGAAGCGGGAAGGTTCGTTCTCTGGGGAGGCTCCCTTTCCGGCGTTTCTGACCTTCGACAGAGAGGCCCTCTGATGCGGCGTTTCCTTGAATATCTCCTGCCCGATAGGGGATACGAACCAGCCGCGCTCGCCCGCTGCGGGAGGCTTGCCGCGATCAAGGCATCCTTACCGCCGGAAATGGGGTCGGCGCTCCACGAACTGGCGCAGGCCCTCAACCTTCTCGTTCCGGCGGGCGACGGCCGCTTCGCATTGAATCCACACATGTTTCACGCGGAAAAACGGAAAGAACCCGGAGGCCGCTGGGGAACCCTTCTTCCCAATTTCGAGCTCGCAGTCAGGGAGGAGACGCCCTTCGAGCTTCTCCGGAGAATCGCGGCCTTTGCGGAGATACGGAGATTCGATACCGTATCTGTTTATACGATCACGAAGGAGAGCGTCTTCCGAGGCCTGCGGGGAGGACTCGATCTGTCCCGCATCCTTGCGACCCTGTATGACATGACTGGGGCCGAACCCTCGCAGAACGTCGGATACAACCTCTCGACCTGGGCGGGAGAATACGAAACTCTCCGGCTCTACGAAGGGACCGTGCTCCTGGTCGACGAGAAGCGCCGTTACATAGTCGAACACTCGGCTGCGATGAACGCGCACATCCGGGCTGTTCTGGCGCCGGGGATCTATCTTCTCGATTCCGCGGAACGGGAAGCCTGGAGCCGGGCGCTCCGGGATCTCGGCTTCGACCCCCTCCCCGGGACCAGACTTGCCGGCAGCTTGCAGCCGCACGCCAAGAAGGATACCGCCAGAGGAGCGGCCGCCGACCCGCCGGTCCGCCGGCCCCCGGTGAGCGCGCGCGCCCCGGAAGAGCTTCTCCCGCGCTTTACCCCGTCCGATCCCTTGAAATTCTCCGATGCCGGGGCAGCCAAGAAAGGGCTTCTGGAAGCGTTGGAAAAGCTCCAACTCCCCGGGGACAGAAAGAGCGAATTGGAGGGGAAAATCAGGAGCGGCATCATTCTCTTCGCGGAACAACTTTTCTATGCCCCCGGCGGAAAGGAAAAGACGGAAGCCCGTGGAATCGACTTTGCGGGAAAAGTGCGGCTCATCGAGCAGGCCATCGCCTCGGGAGAGGAATACCTCGAGGCGGTGGAGCGTCTTGCCAACGGCGACCCGCTGCGGAGAGTGCTGCGCCCTCTTGGCATCGAACGCTCCGGCACAGAACTCTGGGTGGTCGGAACCAATGTCCCCGGCAACGACAAGGTTCGTATCAGGATCGGGAAGTTGAGCCTCGTGAGAAAGATCAAGGGGAGCGATTACGTCGAGGTTGAGTGAGCGGCGGCTTCGCGGAGATGCCTGACCGCATCCTCCGGGAGAAACGGATATTCCTTCCCGGTGAAGAGACGGTACTGAATGAGCCCCTGAGAGACGAGCATCGGGAGGCCGTTCGCCGTGAGGCACCCGCTCTCAGCCGCGCGCGAGAGAAAGCGGGTCACGGGCGGGCTGTAGACGATATCCACCACGCCCTCCCCCCCCGTGAACCGGTATCCCGGGAGGGGATCGGTCAGGAGGTCGGGAGCCATGCCCGCGGATGTCGTCTGCACAACCAGATCCCAGCCGCCTTCGAGGTTTCCCCCTATCTCCCTCCAGCCGCATCCCACCGTTTCGGCGAGCAGCCGGGCTTTCTCAGCGGTCCGGTTGACGATCTCCACGGTCCATCCCGCGCCGACGAGACCGGAAACGATACCCTTAGCCGCCCCCCCGGCCCCGATTACGAGCGCCCGTCCGGGAATCCGGCGTCCCCGATTCTCCAGGCCGCGGAGGATGGGCGTGAGGGAACCGAGAAAACCGGGGATGTCCGTGTTGAAGCC
>CAZPZF010000219.1:0-5861 GCA_964590705.1 uncultured Spirochaetales bacterium
GACGGTCTGTCCGGTCCGCTGATCCACGACCCCGACGGCGCTCTACGCTCCCCGTCCCTGGACCGCGGCCAGGAGGCTGCCGTCCTGTGAAACCGCGGGCTGCCAGAGTCTTTTGCCCCGTGTGACCGCTTCAGTCCTGCCGGTCAACCGGTCGTATCTGAAAATGTCCGCGATGCATTCATCCTCTCCGTCTCCCCTGCGCCGCAGGTCCGAACGATAGGAGGCGAAGTAGACGGCGTTCCCGTCGGATGTCGCGGTAAGAGAGAAATCGTCGATGAGCGCCGCGGTCAACAGCGGTTCTATCGCGCCCGTGTCCGGGTCGAGGGACACGATTCCCGCCGGGGAGTCCTGGGCTGACCTGTAGAGGTAGATTCCCCGGTCGGTGGGCACCGGCGCGGTGAAATCCGCCACGACGGCCGGTGTGATCGCGCGGCCCAGGGGCACGGCGGCCGAAGAACGGTAGCGCTCCGCGAGGGAGCGTTTCATCTCCCTGAATAGAGCTTCGGGACTCATGCCGGTCTCGTTCCTGACCGCGGGAGCGATTCCAAAAATGGGATTTTTCGAATAGGAGGAATGGATCCGCGTTGTCGCGCTGGATCCGAACCGATCCTCGATATAGTCCACCAATAGATACCCGGCTACGTAGTGTCTTCCCGAAGGGGGGAAGATGCTCGAGTAGAAGGTCTGCGGGTAGGTGAAGAACGAATCCTCGATGATCGGTGCTTTGAAGAGAAGCTCGAAGAAGGGGTTCCTCCCCCTCCCGCCGCCGGAAAAGCGGGTCTCGCCCGTGGTCGTCACTCCCTCGATCACCCAGGCCGGGAGGAGGATGCTGTTCAGGAGGTAGAGCCCCGGACCGAAGACGCGGGTAAAGGCGTGGACGATCCCATGCCTGTACGAAAGGTGGACCAGATGGGTCAGCTCGTGGACGAGGCACATCCGCAGCCAACTCTCCAGCCGGCATCCGAGAAGCGGGTCGCCGGGAGCCGTCACGTAGATGAGGATGTGCGGAGGCATGTCCTCGAAATACCCGTTCGCGTAGTCAGTCCTCCCCTGCAGGACGACGGTGACATGCGGGGGATAGGAGCCGTAGAACCCGGTGACCAGGCCGTATACCTCCTCGCAGAACGAGGCGGTCTCCTCGGCGGCCGCGCGGTTTTCCTCCTTAAACACGATGGTGAAGTGCTCGGTATCGGTCGCCAGCCAGGGTTCCCGGCCCGCGAAGAGCGTCTGCGGGAGGACCGCTGCCGCCAGCAGGGCGAGGATGAGTGGAGGGAGGGCCTTCCTCATCCGTTCAACGACCTGTATGGAGCTGATGCGCGGAAAAGGAGGAGAGAGGCTCCGGCCGGGCGATCTCGTATCCCTGGCCGAAATCCACCCCGATCTTGGTGATGAGGCCGCGGACCTCGCTGTTTGTGACGAACTCCGCGATGGTCCTGATCCCCATCACATGCCCGAGGTTGTTAATGGCCTCGACCATGGCGCAGTTGACAGGGTCGACGTTCATGTCCTTTACGAAGGAGCCGTCTATCTTGAGGAAATCGATGGGGAGGTTCTTCAGGTAGTTGAAGGACGAGAAACCGCTGCCGAAATCGTCGAGCGCGAAGGTGCATCCGATCTCTTTGAGGTCGTGGATGAGCTTGCTCGCAGTGCCCATGTTGCTGATGGCCGCGGTCTCCGTTATCTCGAAGCAGAAGCCCGTCGGCGGAATTCCTCCCTCCTCGAACTGTTCCTTGATGAAGTCGAAACAACGTTCGTCCGCAAGCGTGGGCGCGGAGAGGTTGATGCAGAAGAGGGGCATACCTTTTCCGCCGTCCATGACGGAGAGGAGTTCCCGATACGCTTTCATCGAGTGTTTCACCACCCAGCGGTCGATCTGGGGCATGATGTTATAGCGTTCCGCCGCGGGGATGAAATCCGCCGGCATGATCATGGTTCCGGTCTCGTCGATCATCCGGATCAGGATCTCTATCTTCAGCTGAAGCGTCGGATCGTCCCGCAGGGGAAGGATGGGCTGGAAATAGAGGGAGAAGCGGTCTTCCTCGAGGGCCTTCGTCAGCCGGGAGATCCACTGCATCTCGCCGCGCCGCTTGAGGAAGAGATTGCCGGTGGTCTCGTAGACCTTTATGCGGTTGCCCCCCTCATCCTTGGCCACGTAGCAGGCGTCGTCGGCGGCCGCCAGCACGGAGGACAGGTCGACGCTCTGTTCGTTGATCATCACGAGGCCGATCGAGCTGCCGATGGTGAAGACGTTGTTCTGCCAGATGAGCTTATGCTCGTTCAGCTTCGTGTGGAGCCTCTTCGCGATGAAGAGCGCCTTTTCCATCGTGGAGTTCTCGAGGATGATTCCGAATTCGTCGCCGCCGAGCCGGGCGCAGAGATCGCTCGCGCGCACGACGGACTTGATGATGGTGGTGGCCTGGAGGAGAAGTTCGTCCCCCACCGCGTGACCGCACGTATCGTTGATCACCTTGAATTGGTCGATGTCGAGGTAGATGAGCGCGTGCTGGGCGTTCGTTTCCCGGGACGTGTCGATGAGCACGGAGAGCCGATTGGAGAATTCCTCCCGGTTGGACAATCCGGTCAAGGTATCGTGGCTCGCCTGATACGAGATCGTTTCGGACATCTTCCTTCTCTCGGTTGTGTCCCGCAGCGCGAGAACTTCCCCCTCGATGCTCCTGTCCTTGTCATGGATGCTCGAGAGGATTCCCTCCACGTGGACGCGGTTGCCGCCCCTGTTGAGCACAACGGCGTCTTTGATGTACAAGCAGTCTTCCTCTTCAGTGGAGAGATCCCTGAATTGGAGAGGCTCGGATGTGTTTTCATCGAGGATCGTGAGGACTTCCGCAAGGGCTCTCCCCTGGGCCTCTTCCTCCGTCCAGCCGGTTATTTCCTGCGCGACCGGATTCATGAACTGGACGACGTCGTTTGTGTCGATGGCGATGATCCCGTCGGCGATGTTGTGCAGGATCGCAGAGAACAACCGCTCCTGTTTGCGCAGCTTCCTCTCCATGCGGTGCTGGTACAGGGCGATGTCGATGGTCGTATAGAGTTCTTTCTCCTTGAACGGTTTGAGGATATACCCATAGGGTTCGGCTTCCTTCGCACGTTCGAGGGTCTTTTCGTCCGAATAGGCGGTGAGGAAGATGACGGGGATGTGGAAGCGTTCCTTGATCTGCTTCGCCGCCTCAATCCCGTCGATCTCGCCGGTGAGCATGATGTCCATAATCACGATGTCGGGAAGCGATTCTTCCGTCTTCTTGATCGCGGCTTCGCCCGTCGCCGCTAGTCCGCAGACGATATATCCGAAGCGTTCTAGGCGTCGCTGAAGGTCGATGGCGATGATCCGTTCGTCTTCGACTACGAGGATGGTTTCTCTATTCATACAAGTCCTGCTGGTGAACCGGCTTTTCTTTCACGATACCCCTATCATATGTCCTTTCATGGAAAAAAGCAAACGAGCCGAAGCCTGGCGCTTCAGGGAGAGAGGCGGATGGCGGCGGGGATCCCCGCGCGGTTCATGCCGTCCCTCATGGCTTCCAGAAGGCCGGCTGACGTGGCCGGCGCGGAGGCCAGGGCCGGATCGAGGGTTTTCCCCGGCTTGAACTGGGTAAGGACGACCCTCCCGGCTCCCGTGAGGATGCGGGAAAGCTCCGCGCAGTCGGAAAGCTCGACGAACGGCTCGAGCACGGTCGTTCGTATCTCGTGGGGAATCCCCGATGCCTTGATCCACTCCAGCGATTCCAGAACGCCGGCCGCCTGGGCCGGGGACGCCCCAACGAGGGGATATTTCCCGGGAACCGTCTTGAGATCCATGGCGATATAATCGACCCTCGTCCTCTTCAGGAGGTCGGGGAGGGTTCCGTTGGTGTCGAGCTTGACTTTAAGTCCCAACCGCGATATCCGGTCCGCCAGGTCGAGGATCTCCGTGTGCAGGAGAGGTTCTCCGCCGGTGATGCATACCCCGCCCAGCACGTTTTTCCGTTTTTCCAGGAAGCGCAGAACCTCATCGAGGCGCAACATGTCTATGGGAGGCGGCCCCGCGACCAGCACCGGGTTGTGGCAGTAAGGGCAGCCGCGGTTGCAGCCGAAGGTGAAGACCACGGCCGCCACCTCTTTGGGAAAGTCGATGAGGCTCGTTTTCACGAGCCCCAATCGATCGAGTCCCCCCATCCTCAGACTCTGGCGCCCGCGTGAACGGGGTCCTCCCTTTTCGCGGGATTTGTGAACCGACGCAGTTCTTCCACAGAGTGGATCCGCGCGCGCTCCCTTCCCGCGGCGTCGAAGAAGATCACCGTGGGCGCAGAAACGATGTCGAATCGTGCCGCATCGGCCATCCCTTCGGGAAGGTCGACGTTGACGGCGGTTCCGGGGATCCCGGTTTCAGGCAGCAACGCCTTTACGGGGGGGCAGTTCGGGCAGGTCTGCCTGAAGAAGAAGCGGTATGAGGCGGGTTGGAACGGACGCTCGGTTCTGTCCTCCTCCCAGTTCGGAACGGAGAAGAGTTTTCGGAAGCGGTACTCTTCCTTCTTCCCTTTGTTCCAGTTCCGGACAGAACGGTAATACCCCACGATCCGGGTATAGACCTCGGTGGGCGTTCCCTGGACCGCCAACAGCTCTTTCTTCAATTCCTCGATCTCTCTGTCGATGACTGCCAAGTCTCTCATGATAGCTCGCTCCTTTTTTTATCGCAGACCGCGGCGCTTATACGCGCCTCGATTTGTTCCTTTGTTCATCACCGTTTCCCAAGGAGATCCCGTTCCCGTTCCAGCTCGGAGATCCTGCCGATGATCGCCCTGCTCTTTTCCTCGCGGCATTTCGGGCAGCTGAAGTGCTCGCCGGAGAGATAGCCGTGGACCGGGCAAACCGAGAAGGTCGGGCTTATCGTGAAATAGGGGATCCGGTAGTTGGTCGCGATCGCCTTCACCAGGTTCCTGCACGCTTCCCATTCGGTGACAGCCTCACCGAGGAAGGCGTGGAAAACCGTTCCCCCCGTGTATTTCTTCTGCAGATCCTCCTGGAGGTCGAGAGCCTCGAAGATATCCTCCGTGAAGTCGACGGGAAGCCAGGTCGAGTTCGTGTAAAAGGGTTCCTCCGTTCCTCCCGTGATGATATCCGCGTATCTGGCCTTATCGTGCCTGGCCAGTCGGTAGCTCGTGCTCTCCGCCGGGGTGGCCTCCAGGTTGAAGAGGTCTCCCGTCTCCTCCTGGAAGTCGGCGAGCCTCTTCCGCATGTAGTCGAGGATTTCCAAGGCGAAGGCTCTGGCCTCCGGATCGAGAATGTTTTTCCCCATGAAATTCAGGAGGGATTCGTTCATCCCCACGATACCGATGGTCGAAAAGTGGTTCCCGAGATGTTTCAGGTAGCGTTTGGTGTAGGGGAATAGTCCGGCCTCGAGAAGCCGGGTGATCACCTTCCTCTTGATGACGAGGGACTCCTTGGCGAGATCCATCATGTGGTCGAGCCGCTGGTAGTACTCGCCCTTGGTGTGGGAGAGGTATCCGATCCGGGGGAGGTTGATGGTCACGACGCCGATGGATCCGGTGAACTCGTCGGAGCCGAAAAGCCCGCCTCCCCGCTTGCGGAGTTCGCGCTTGTCCAGCTGGAGCCTGCAGCACATGGATCTGACGTCGCCGGGGTTGAGGTCCGAATTGATGAAGTTCTGGAAATAGGGGGTTCCGTACTTGGCCGTCATCTCGAAGAGGAGGCGGGCGTTCGGGGAGTTCCAGTCGAAGTTGGACGTGATGTTGTACGTGGGGATGGGGTACTGGAACCCGCGGCCGTTGGCGTCTCCGGCCAGCATCAGCTCGATGAAGACGCGGTTGATCGTGTCCATCTCCTTCTGGCAGTCGCCGTAGGTGAAG
>CAZPZF010000220.1:0-5818 GCA_964590705.1 uncultured Spirochaetales bacterium
GTACAGCCTTTCCTCGCCCTTGCTTGACTTCCCCATAAGCTTTCGGACACTAATTGACTTTTACCCTGGGCCACCTTATGGTAAAACCAGATGACCTCGAACCCACAGAGTATCCTGCGGCACGATCTACGCACCCAACTCAATGTCATATCGGGATACACCGACCTGATCTCGGAGGAGATGGAGGCTTCCGGTACGGTGACCTCAGGAGAGGATCTGCGGACTATCGCGGACGGAACCCTCGAGCTGAAGAGGTGCATCGGCGAGGAGCTTGTAAAAGCCCCGGAGGAGATACGCGGACAGGGCATCGAATCCACCAGGAAGCGGTTCTATTCGCCGTTGTACGCGATCATCGCCACAGCCCAGGAGATCAAGGATCAGGCGCGGGACTCCGGCGAGGAACACATCATCCATGACCTGGACGCGATCCTGAAGGCCGCTGGAAACATCCTGGAGATCCTCGACCGCTTTTTCGAACGCCTCCTCCTCGACGAGCTCGCGGAGGCGTCGATGGGCGCGCACGAGATGACCGCGTTCGATGAGAAAGGCGAGGAGCAGAAGGGTGAGGCCTTGGAGGGGGATATCATCGTCATCGACGACGACGAGATGAACCGCGATCTCCTCGAGCGGCACCTCGGCAGGCAGGGGTATCGCGTAACAAAGGCGTCGTCGGGCACCGAAGGCTTCACCCTTCTCCGCGACCGCTCCTGCGACCTCATCATCCTGGATATCATGATGCCAGACATCAACGGGTTCAAGGTGCTCGAGCTCCTGAAGATGGACAAGATACTCCGGCACATACCGGTCATCAGTATGTCCGCGCTGGGCGACATGAAAAGCATCATCCACTGCATCGAGATAGGCGCCGAGGACTACCTGCCGAAATCATTCAACCCGGTCCTGCTTAAGGCGCGAGTGCGCGCCTGCATCGAGAAGAAACGCCTCCGAGACAAGGAGCAGCGATACGTCAGGGCGCTCATGGAGAGCCAGAAGAAGCTGGAAGAGGAACTCCGCGAGGCAGCCCAGTACGTGAGGACCCTCCTTCCCTGCCCCATGGACTCTCCCGTTCGGAGCCGCTGGACCTTCCTGCCCTCTGCCCAGCTCGGGGGTGATTCGTTCGGGTACCACTGGCTGGACGAGGATACCCTGGCGATGTACCTGATGGACGTCTCGGGACACGGTATCGGCGCCGCACTCCTCTCCGTTTCCGTCATGAACGTGCTCAATGCGAGGGGGTTCCCCCACACCGATTTTCATGATCCCTCCGATGTCCTGCGGAACCTGAACGCCGCCTTTCCGATGGAGAAGCAGAACGATATGTACTTTACGATCTGGTACGGCGTGTACGACAGGAGGGACCGCTCCCTGCGTTTCGCAAACGGCGGCGCGCCGTCTCCGGTCCTGATCGAGCCGCGGGAGGGGGGTGCGGAGATCGTGCGGATCTTGAGTTCACAAGGAAGCGCCATCGGCCTTTCCGATGAGGCGGCGTTTCCCTCCTTCTCCGTGACGATAGGGAGCGCGGGGCGGCTCTACCTGTTCAGCGACGGCATCTACGAAGTGAGAAGAAAGACCGGTTCGATCCTGGGCAGGAGTGAATTCGTCAACATCCTCTCCATGGTCCCAGACCCCCACGGGCATTCCATCGATTTCATTCTCAAGGAGATCATGGGAATCGCGGGAACCGAGCGTTTCGAGGACGATGTCTCCCTGGTCGAATTCCTCTTCCCCTGAAGGAAGAGCCGGCAGGAAAATGGTCGACAATTCCGAATCGAAGGGGCTATACTGCTGATCGGGGTTTCCATGAAAAAACTCAGGAGGGAAAAGATGCGGAAATCATGCGATCAGCGTATCGTCGCCATTACTCTCCTTCTCTTCGTTCCGATCCTCGCGTTCGGCGGGGGCGTGAAGGAGAAGGCGGATCCGATTCAGGCATATCTTGCAAAGGTCGACGTTCGCTTTGCCTACGATGTCGCCCTGGAGATGTCAAGTCAGAAGTACATGAACAGCGAACTGGGGGGCCGGAACGCGGGCAGCGACGCCGAACACGCGGCAGCGGACAGGCTCGTCAGCATCATGAGATCGATAGGGCTCAAGAACGTCAGGAAGGACGGCTTCTCCCTCGACCGCTGGCAGTTCAACGGGGCAGAGCTCTCAATCGTTTCACCGTCCGGGGAGGGAAGGGTCATCAAGCCCTACTCCTACGCCTCCGGGGGGACCCCCGCCGAGGGAATCACCGCGGAACTGGTGTATGTCGGCACCGGAACCATGCTGGAATACGAGGGGATCGACGTGGCGGGCAAGATCGTGCTCATCGACTTGAACCAGTGGGACAACTGGTGGGTGACTTGGCCGAGCCTCGAAGCCAATTTCCAGGGCGCCGCGGCCATCATCAATTCCTGTGACGGAGGGTACGCTCAGCTCAACGACGATACGATGAACTGCCAGGATTTCTGCGGTCCCGTTATTATTCCGTCGGTCAATATCAGCGTCAACGACGCGAACTACCTCAAGGATCTCCTTGCTAAAGGATCGGTCATCGTCACCCTCAAGGTCGACAACGTCGTCGAGCACGGGGGAACGGCGTACAACATCGTGGGCGAGATTCCGGGCAGGAACGCTGACGAGATCATCATCGTCGGCGACCACTACGACACCCATTTCTGGGGCTTCCAGGACAACAGCTGCGCGGTCGGGCTGACCCTCGCAATCGCCAAGGGAATCATTGACGCCAGGATCAAACCGGAACGCACGATCGTCTTCGTCCTCCACGCGGCTGAGGAATGGGGAGCCATCGACACCAGGTACGACTGGTCGATCGGCGCTTGGAACCAGGTCTTCAAGGTGCGGCCCGAATGGTCGGGCAAGGCGCTCACGTACATCAACTTCGAGCTTCCCGCCTACGAGTTCGCCGCTAGCACCTCGGTAGCGGCCACGCCGGAATTATGGAGCTACCTTGCCGAATATATCGACAGCGGCGTCGTGGTTCCCGAAGGATGCTTTCCGGAGGGAGTGAGAGAACCGGGGCAGAGCCTGTATACCTGGTCTGACGACTGGTCCTACTCCATCGCGGGTATACCCGCCATGATCAACGGCTTCCTCTTCAACGACGAAGGGGAACGATACCCGTTCTACGAAAACTACTACCATTCACAGTTCGATCTTCCGGATACCTATAACGAGAGCGTTCTCGCGTTCAACCTGAAATTCTACGGCGCGCTCGCCCTTTCCCTTGACAGGGATCCCGCGCTCGCCCTCGACTTCACCCATCAGGCTGACCGTTTCGAGTCCTCCGTCGATCCCGCCGTCTGGCAGATGGTATCCGTCTCCACCGATCCCCTGCTCGCGGAAATCGCGAAATTCCGGGCGGCCGCGGAGAGGGTTTATGGTCAGGCTTCCCTGCTCAACGAACGCTACGCTGAGCTGGTTGCCAAGGGGGTTCCAGCCGTTGACCTCGTGCCGGTCAGGGACGCTGCGCGGGCCGCGAACCGGGAGTATCTGCGGGCGTACAAAGCTTTCCAGGACCGGATGACCCGCCTCGATTGGGCCGATACCCCGATCTTCGGGCATGAACAGCCCCAGGAAAACCTACTCGCGCTGTCGGACGCTGCGCAGGCGCTCAAAAAGGGCGAGGTGAACCGGGTTCTCGACGAGATTCTATGGACGATCGAGGACGAGTGGTACAGCTACAACTTCTCCAAGCCCGTCGTGGAACGGATGACCGCGCAGGTCACCGGCGCCGCGAACGCGGACAACCTCTACTGGGGCAAGGGAAGGATCGTCGGGTCGGTCGTTCTCTACGACCTCATCCAGGATCTCTACGCGAAGTACGATACGACCGGTGAGGATTTCTCCTCCGAGATCGAGGTCATTAACGGAATCATCGCGGATCAGACGAAGCTCCTCGCCAAGCTCGCCGCCGAGGAAACCGCGGGAATCGCCGAAGTGAGGGCCATACTCGAAAAGGTCGATTATTCGGCCGCTCTTGCAGCAGCGGAGAAGCTCCTGAATTGAGGCAGGAATCGATATAGCCGGGGATCCCGCGATCGGGAACTCCGCCGTTTCGTGATTACGTATTTTCAGCCGCCCCCGTTGCGCCTTTTATCGGCGCTGAAGGGGCGGCCTTTTCTTCGATTCTCCTGAACAGGTCTTCCACCCGATAGAGAGCCGACTCCGAAGCCTCGAGCAGCAGGACAGCCGTTTCATACACGCTGACGGCAAAACGCTTCAGTTCAGCGGTTTTCTCCGGGGCTTTGTCGAAGAGGGCGCCGGCGACGAGGAGCCATGTAAGATCCTCGAAACGCTCCTTGTTGAACCATTGGACGCCGTCGTATCGATTCATTCGGAGGAAGATGCGGGTCTCTCCGTCCTCGAAGACGTGCTTAATCGTGTCCGCGAGCCCGTGGCCGTAGAGCTCGCCGCTCAGGTACCAGTGCTTGTGGGTTATCATCAAGGAGATCTCCCGGACGATCTCAACGGTATCGTCCTGCGGAATGCCTCGCGCGGATAGGCATTTCCGAATACGCTCGTCTATTCCCCATTCTCGCATGAGGGTGATACCGGTCCATGGCAGGAGATCGGTGATGACCAGATGGAGATCTCCGAAGAGGAGGAAACCCTCCATGATCTCCGGCCAATATCGATGGGAGGCGAGCCTGGTTCCGCAGTAGCACTTCCATGCGTACTTCGCCTTTTCCAGCCGTTGTCCGTGGAAGTTCATGGAGAAGCGGAGTTTTTTCTGGAACAGGCGGACGAGGGGCTTCAGGTTTTCCGTTCCCTCTGATGCCGCCTGTGCTTTTCCGAGAAACGCGACGTAGGCTGAGGCGGCGGCCGCGTGTTCAGCAGGGCCGGCTGAAGACCTGCGGATCGAACCGGCAAGATCGATCCGGTAGAGGGCCTCTACGCTGTCGTGGATCTCGTGAAAGACCGCTTCCTTGAACATGAACGAAATGTCCGGCGTCCCCCTTCCGTAGAGCCGCTCCGCGATGAGACCGTAGAAACCAGAAGTGTCTTCCACTTCGTAGAAGTCGACGAATACTCGGGACTCGTAGCCCTCGAGCGAGACGGAAAAGCCGTTCCTGCGGATCTCTACGCTGGGTCGTATGTACCAGAGGGAGCTTTTCTGTTCCCGGAAAATCGTATAGCAGCCCGGTTCCCCCCGAATGCCGAGCCCCTCAAAGAGCTGATGCACGGCAGGACCCTTTCCGTTCTGTCCTGACCGTATGGCCATGGGCGCCGATTCCCTGATCCATCCCATGGTCCTCTCGACCCGGTTGTTGTAGAACACGAGGGAGCGTTCTCCGCCGAAACCGTTCAAGAAAGCATAGACATTCTCGTCAACCATATGCGGCAGAACAAAGAAGTCGAAGAGGAGGAAGAGGTCGACTTCTGCGAAGAGATAGCGGCGTTTCATCAGAGGGAATATCTCGACCTCGTGTCTGGCGATGAACCAGTCCTCAGGAGTCTCATCCCGATAGGCTCGCGTGTATTCCATCCCATATTTTTCTGTGAAGCCCTCAACCTGGCCGTGTCCGAACATGGGAAGTCCCGGAAGGGTGACCAGGAGCACGCACACACCGAAGTACTTGTCTCCCTTGCCGACCTGGGCCGCCGCCGTGTCCTCGTCTGGGTTGTTCATGAAATTGACGAAGCGCTTGAGGATTTCGGGATCGAATTCCAGGATCTTCTTCATGGAGTCTCGGTAGGTCTTGTTGTCCTCGTTCTTCAGCATGTTCATGAATGCGCTGTTGTAGACGCGGTGCATGCCCAATGTGCGGACGAAGTAGCTCTCCATAAGCCAGAAAGCCTCGGCGAGGAGCAG
>CAZPZF010000221.1:0-5805 GCA_964590705.1 uncultured Spirochaetales bacterium
GGCACATGTCGAAGGCCACGCATGACCACAGGTTGGGAAGCTTCGAAACGGTATACGGAACCCCAAGATCGCTGAACGGATACACCCCGACGAGGAAGCGTTCCCCGTAGAGCATTACCGAAACCCCTCCCCAGAACGCCGTGACCAGCAGAAGCGAAAGAATCCCGCCTCCGATCGTTTCCTCGGAGGAAAACCAAAACCCCTTTGCCCTATGCATCTCCCTGCCTCCTCAGAGCGGAGAACGGAGCGGGCGGGGCATAAAAAAACCTTCATTCCCCCCGGATCCGCTCCAGGGACAATAAAGGTCTTACTCTCACATCGGGATGTGTACGCGTACCGAGGAATCACTCGATTCCCGTGTTGACGGCGCGCGTGGCCATGGTTACCCATGGCGAGTTACTCCCCTCAGTCCTTGCAGGAAAAAAATACCCGATGGCGGAGCGATTGTCAAGATGCCCTTTTCCTGCGATACTCGCGCATGCGAACACAAGCGACACCTGCCGCGGCCCAGGAGACATCCCTTGCGGGGATCCTCTACGCCATCGGCGCGATGACCATCTGGGGCGTCCTTCCCGTCTTCTGGAAGCTCTGCTCCTCGGTTCCCTCGATCTTCATCCTGTCACATCGCGTCTTCTGGTCATTCCTCCTCATCATGGGAATTCTCCTGCTCAGGAGGAACGGCAGCCTCCTCTCCGTTTTCAGGAACCGGAGGCAGTTCACGACCCTGTGCCTCTCGGGCATCCTCATCGGCGTCAACTGGCTCACGTACATCTTCGCCGTCAACTCTGACCGTATCGTGGAGTCGAGCCTCGGATACTACATCAATCCTCTATTCAATATCCTCCTCGGCCTGATCTTTCTCCGAGAGCGGCTCTCGAAACCGCAGATCGTTTCGTTCATCCTGGTGATCATCGGGGTCCTGTATCAGTCGATCTCGTACGGCAGAATTCCGTACATCGCCATCGTCCTGACCCTGTCCTTCGGCTTCTACAGCCTGCTGAAGAAGAAGCAGAAACTGGACTCCCTCACCTCCCTGGGCGTCGAGACCATGGTCCTCACCCCATTTGTTCTCTGCTACAGCCTCTTCCAGGGATTGAAAGGCGCGCCGGTATTCGGGAACGGATCACCGCTCGTGGTGATCCTTGCCGTCCTCTCCGGCGTCGTGACCACGGTTCCTCTGTTCTTCTTCTCCGAGGGCGCAAAGAGGATCCCGCTTTCGACCATGGCCTTCATCCAGTACGTCTCGCCGACCATGATGCTCCTCATCGGGGTCCTCGTATACGGGGAGCCGTTCACGAGGGTGCACCTCATCTCCTTCTCCCTCATCTGGGCAGCCCTCATCATCTCGGGCGCCTCGATCTCGCGGGACGTGAAGAGGGGCGACTAGTCGGCTTCGTCCTCGCGGTCGCGGAAGGGTGACCCTCCGCCGCGGACACAGCCGGCGATGAACTTAACCAGCCGCACGGCCGCGGAAATCGCGGAGGCGACGATCGTTACGATGAGAACGATCCTGACCCCCTTGTCGAGGAACGGGACGGGTATCGAGTCAAAGGTAAACGGGAACACGCGCAGGAGGACCCGGGCGGAGTAGATGGAGGCCAGGTCGAGGAGGAAGAGGATCCCGCTCCGGATCGTCTTGGTACGGTAGAAGGCGAGAAAGAGGTTGCCTCCCACCTGGGCGCCTAGGGACAGGTTCAGGGCAAAGAGGGCCTGCGGAAACGCGTCGGTGATGAAGCTGAGGTTCCATCCGGGGATCCTGTTCGCGATAAATAGAAGCGCCCCGTTGACCACCACCGAACCGATGTAGTCGGACGCCTTTATCCCGTGTTCGCGGCGCTTCCTCCGCGGCAGCCGCACCCCGTCCTCGGTGGGGAGATCCACGTATTCCTCCCGATCCTCCTCCATCACATCCTCCTTCGGTTTACGGGAATCATTATACAGGAGAGCGCCGTTTTAGTGTATAATCTGAGACTGCGGAAACCGAACTCCCGTTCCGGTACAGGCAAAGGAGGCTTATATGGGAACCCATGACATCGATTACCAGATCCTTGGAGACGACATGCAGATCGTCGAGGTGGAGCTGGACCCCGGCGAGGTGGTCATCGCTGAGGCGGGAGCCATGAACTACATGGAAGACGGGATCGTCTACGAGTCCCGCATGGGTGACGGAACTGAACCGGACGAGGGTATCATGGGCAAGCTTCTGGGAGCGGGGAAACGGGTCCTCACCGGAGAATCGATCTTCATGACCCATTTCACGAACAGGGGACAGGGCAAGAGAAGGGTCGCCTTTGCCGCCCCCTACCCGGGAAAGATCCTCGCCATCGACCTCGCGGCCGCCGGAGGCGAACTCCTCTGCCAGAAGGACGCCTTTCTCTGCGCCGCGTCCGGGACATCGGTCAGTATCGCGCTGGTGAAGAGGCTCGGCGTCGGCTTCTTCGGCGGCGAGGGTTTCATCCTCCAGAAGCTCCGGGGCAGCGGCAAGGTATTCATCCACGCGGGCGGAACCGTAGTGGAGAAAAAGCTGCGCGGGGAAACCCTCCGGGTGGACACCGGCTGCCTCGCGGCCTTCGAGCCCAGCCTCGACTACGACATCGAACAGGCCGGAAACCTCAAGTCCATGTTCTTCGGCGGGGAAGGCCTCTTCCTGGCCACGCTGCGGGGTCACGGTACGGCCTGGCTGCAGAGCCTCCCGTTCTCGCGGCTCGCCGAACGGGTCATCAGAAGTTCCGTTTCCCTTGGAACGCAGAGAAAGGGAGAGGGCTCGGTGCTGGGGGCCCTGGGGAATATCCTTGGCGGAGACCGCTGAAAGAACAACGGCAAGACACTTTTCATGATTTTCGCCAGCCTGACTATCAGAACGAGCAGGTTGATTTATGCTGATTGGGGGGCAAGGCTTCCGTCTGGGCCGAGCCTCCCGACCTTCCGGACTACGGATCACGGCCAGTTTGATTCCACGCTGTCTTTTTGCAATTATCGGCTCTCCTTCAGAGAGTTCTTTCCAGGCTGCTTAGATGCGAGAAAGGGTACCATTTCTACGACTAGTAGCAGGAAAAGTGTTACCGATGTGCATAGATCATTGTAACCGATGTCCCAAATAGAACACCTTGGGCGCGTGAAAGAGGAGAAAATGGAAATTGAGAATATTCGCGAACAATTTGATCTTGTCGCAAATGAATATGACGTACAACGAAAAATATTCATCCCCTGTTTTCAGGATTACTACCAGACAATGGCTTGTTTTATATCAGGATCGATTGAACAGCCGAAATCTATTCTTGATCTAGGCGCAGGTACGGGTTTATTGACCAAATGCTTCTATGATCAATTTCCTGATTCAAATTTCATCCTCGTAGATGTTTCTGAACAAATGCTTGAAGTTGCCAGAAAAAGATTCAGAGGCTTGTCAAATTTCAATTACATCGTTTCTGATTATGGTAAAACGTTACCAAACGCGAACTTTGCTTTGGTCATTTCCGGATTATCAATCCACCATTTATCGGAAAATGATAAACAGCACTTGTTTAATAATATCTATTCACAATTGCCTCAGAACGGGTGCTTCGCCAATTTTGATCAATTCAATGCCGAATCAGAAATAATAAATGACATGTATAATTCTTGGTGGTATGAATCAATAAAAATAAGTGCTTTACCAGAAAAAGAATACCAGAAATGGTTAAAAAGAAGGCAATTAGATCAAGAAAATACTATCGTGGAATCAAAAGCAATGGTAAAGAACTCAGGTTTTAAAATTGTGGAGTGTATCTATTGCTACATGAAGTTTGGGGTTATTGTCGCAAGGAAAATCGCCTAACAATCACTTCAAAACGATTCGGTACCCTGAAGCCCGATCCTGCTTATGTGAACTTGTTTATAAAGGCGCCCACGAGTTTAGTAAAATGGTAGACTGACTTTGCCGGCGCACAGGAGGTTGTATTAATATACTGGCAATAAATGCATCAAAAAGAAAAAGCGATAGTATATGTCAAATAATCATCAATCAGATATGTAAAGGGGCTCGAAATGCGGGCGCAAATTGTAAAAGCGTTCTGTTAAGAGATAAAAAGAATTGAACCGGATAGGATATGGAAAAGAGGCGACACTCGGAGTAATGAAAGCATCGCATCAGTCGATCCAGGAAATGAACCATCGAAGAGAATGCTTGATGCGTGAATCGAGGCGGTCTTGGGTTGTACGGCCCGCGGCAGCCATGTATCACGGGATAAACGTACGCTCTGTTTGATCAGCGATACGTCTCCGATACGACCAGGAGCAGCTCCTCACGGAATTTGTCGCTCTCTTCCAGGAAGGGTACGTGGCCGGACCGATCGAACCAGACGAAGCGCTTGCCTTTGAGCGCTTCTACCGTTTCATAATACGCATAAGCGAGCTCGAAGGGGACATTGTAGTCCGCCCGGCCTTCGAAGAAGTATAGCGGCACGTCGAGCCTGGGGATCTGAGTGAAAAAGTCGATGGACATCTGATCGGACCAGGTGCTCACCGTGGCAGCCTTCGCCCGTCTTTCGACATTTCTGAAATCGAACAGGGTATACTCGGTGCAGTCGATCATCGTCTTCATCAAGTCACGGTTGCTAAATGCCCGGTAATCGAACCAGACACCACCCATCTTCTCCAGCCACTTTCTCTCCAGGGCCAGGTCTTCCATCCGCAGTTTTCCGGTTTCGTCCAGATAGGGCGGGTGTATCCCGGCCATCGCGGCAAGGCAGCGATCGTTCTTGAGCTCTGTCGCCCTGTTCACCACGTACCGGTACGAAGTCCTTTCCTGTTCAATTCCGTTGATGACCTGGCCGACGCCGATATACGCGTAGAGCAGTTCGAGTATGTCCCTGGCAACCTGGAGGCCCAGGTCGCTACCCCATGAATGTCCGACAAGGTACAGTCTTTCTTTTCGGAACCTCAGCAGCAGCATCCTGACAACCTCCTCGGCGTCAGCGACGTAACGGTCTATTCCGGCGGGCTCGATACTTCGAGGCTCAGATTTGCCGGTGCCGCGCTGATCGTAGAACACGAGAACGAAATCGTTCTCGAGATTCCGCATGGCGTGTTCCAGGGGGATTCCAGGCATGCCGGGTCCCCCGTGGAGGAAAAGGAGTATGGGCCTGGAGACGTCGCTGCCTCTGATAAGGAAAAGATGGCGCACGCCGCCTATCGCAATGTACTCGAGGGAGGATACGGAATCCGGGCCATCGATCTTCTGCGTGTGGGGAACGACCGTGCATGACCAGCAGAGGGCGAGAATCGTCGCGCCGACCGAGATCAAGAGTCTTGTTTTGGTTCTCATGGCCCCTTCCTTGAATCGGGATACGGCTACCCTATCATGTTCCCGCCTTGAAATCCGTGGATAGTTTTTACCAGATTCGTCGAAATGGTCTGAGCAATGGTACTTATATGCGTCGTCGGTATAGCCGGACCGGCCGCCGCCGCCCTTCCGCCCGCGACCCGGTACGATCCGGTGGCCCGCCAGGTTTTATCACCCGCGGCATTCGATCCCGCCGTGATCGTGTCACTCGCCAACATCGTCTATCTGCTGGTCCTGGTGCTGTGGTTTCATTCGAGGATTCCCGAGAAACGAACACGCCGCCTCGTACTCGCCTTCTTCATCGTGTCCGCGGTCTTTACCCCGGCGCTGGCGAGCGACATCACGGCCCGCAGCGAAGGCGGGGTGATATCGTCGCTGCCTGATCGGCTGGCCTTCTTCCCTCTTTATATCGCGGCGCTTTCGATAGCCGTCTTCGCGCTGGCCCTTCCCTACCTGGCCCGCGAGCGCCGCGCTCCCAGGGC
>CAZPZF010000222.1:0-5754 GCA_964590705.1 uncultured Spirochaetales bacterium
CCCCGGGGGGCCGAAAGTTCCTGCGGCCTCTATTCCCTGATCGAAACGGCGAAACGGAACGGGCAGAATCCTTATTGGTATCTCGCGTATGTGTTTGAACAAGTCCCGCTGATTACCAGCCGTGACAAATGGGAAACACTCCTCCCCTGGAACGTCAGAATCCCTTCAAAACCCTAAGCCCCGTAGGGGTGGGGATAAATTGACGGATACGTTTTCATGACTGAACCGGGATCTCTTTTTATTCAGCCATCAAGCTGTCCAGAGCTTTTCGGGCAGTATTGATTGCTGTGGTCTCCCATGCAAGGCGTTCTTCAAGATCAATGACACGCTGGTCTCGGGCGGTCACGATAACCGGCCTGGCTGCAACACCGTTTCCCAATTTCACGTAATAGATCCCATACCACAGATCGAGAGGCACGGGAGGGTGGCTTAGGGAGCCAGCGTAAAGACGCTCGTAATCTGGGTCCTGCAATTCTAGAGATTCGTCAATCACAGCTTTTTGGAAATGCTCGTCGTACATGTGCATCCAGCTTGTGCTAACGAGCGCCTTGTATGCAGTGCTATAATCGCTCGGAACAGCATCTATGGCTGCGATAGCGGCATTGAGGCTCTGTAGATCAGTAAGAGTCAGTGTATGGGAGTAATCGTAGGTACCCCAGTAGAAGTCAACCTTTGTTGCGTATTCGTTAAGATCATTCAATATCCTCGGTAGAGCTGCGTTCACCCTCTTAACCTGAGTCGGGGAAAGGCTCGCTTTTGTAGCTTCGAAATTACGTATTGATGTTTGGAAATCGCTAACCGCTGTAGCGAAGGCATCGACGGTTTCAGCGGCCGCACCGGCTGCCTTCATTGCTGTAACCGCTTCTGTGGTTGCATACTGAGCCAAATCGTCTGCGCGTGCCATTAGGCTATAGGGAAGAAGTCCTGGTTTCGCGGCGCTTCCGCAGGAGTCCAGGTTATATACAACCGCCGCGGTGAACTGGACGTTCCGGAACCAATAGTCCCAATCGATCAAGGACATTGTGTCGAATTGTGTATGGTAATAATTCCAGGCAAAATCATCCCCATAGCCGATTGCCCCGTAAAAAGAGATAGTCGGTATCGCTGAAGCGTGAAATGACCATGCATCGCTGTAGGGGGTGATATAGGAACCAACACCATTTTCGGGGTCCGGTGCGAATGACGGATTCTCCACGGCCAGTCCTGTCAACCAGGCAACCAATTCCTTGCTTGCATTTGCGCACCAATAACCACCTGTCATGCCCGCGAATTCCCAGTTAATGGCCGCAACGATCTTACCTGCCCAGTCAGGATGCGTCTGGTTGATAAAATACCACGAGCCGTACATCCAATTGAAAACGCCGGACTCTTCTGCAGTGGTACTGAGAAAAACGATGGTGCGCTCGGGCTTGTACCCATTTTCCTTAATAGCCTTGGCCAGGGCAAGCTGCAAAGCTACCGATGTCGAATTATCAATGGCCCCGGAAAAATAAGCGTCGTGATGGCTTGATATAACGATGATCTCATTCGGGTGCGTGCTACCTTTTATCGTCGCGACTGCGTTGTATCCGACGCCTGTAGTTGATTGTAGTGCCACCTTTACGTCTACGGTTACAGTGGCATTAACCGTACCCGCGGAGACTTGCGCTTTGAGCTTGTCGGCATCGGATCGTGCCATATACACAAATGGGATGGCCGCTTTCGCTCCATTGCCAAAGCCAGTATAGCAGCTCTGACCTAGGGCTTCCGGGTTTCTCCACCTCCAATAGTTTGCGTCGGCGGTGGTCACGATAGCGGCAACGGCGCCGAGTTTTGTTGCCTGAGAAACAGCGAGGTCCGGTAGGAAATATGCACTTGCGCTTATGATGACGATCTTTCCGGAAACACCGGAACCGCCGTCAGCTCCTTCCAATTCCGTATACGTGCCATAACCACCATTCACGACCTTCGCCGGACCGACGGAACCTGGGGTGGAGCCGTTATAGGTCGAACAGATGATCGAATCCCCTCCGAAAACGGTAACCACTGCCTCCTGAAGATCCCATACATCGACCGGAACTTTCTCCAACGCCGCATGGCTCCCCATTGCTTTCATTTCGCTCACAAAATACTTTGCCGCTTCTGTGTCGCGAGCGCTGCCCGCGGTACGTTGACCAAGCTCGGTCAGGTGCGTTGCCACTTCCTGACCGTATTCGCATAGAGCAGTCTTTAGGTGCATATAAAACGGATCTTCCACACTTTTTGATTCACTGCACGCGGTAAATACCGTGATTGCAAATGAGAGAAACAGGACTCCGCATCGCCAATCCCTTAAACGCTTTGTTCTCATTCCATCCTCCTTATACAGACTCCGAAGGCCTTGCCTTGCATTCCGGCTCCGGTTTTATTCCTTTGAGTTGTTCCTGGGGGATGCGGGCTACTAGGGCCTTCTGGCAGTTTCTCCTATGAGCCGATTTGGATGACGATTCGGCACAGCAAAAGAAGCTATTTCGGAAATCCCGATCAAGAATATGCCATTCTCGGAGAACCCCGGATTCCATCACGGTATGCCATTCTACCGGCTTTTTTCGACAGTGTATTTCCAGTTTTTGCGGTGTTCTATTTCCGATTTGCTTAATACTATGCCGATCTTGCTTTTTGGAAAGCTCTCTCGTTTTCCACGATGAGCCATGACGTACTTACCACTGAGATCACCCGGGCACGAGAAACGAGAATGAGACCGGCTGCGCGTCTTATCCCCTTATTCGCTTCCTCTTTGTGCAGAGAGCGATATCGGAGAGGGGTTTCAACTTCCTGTCATCTCCATTGCAGAGGGTTCAATAGCAAGGCCGCTAAGACAACAGTCGAAGCGGCCCGGTCATGGAAGGTGGTGCGATGGAAGAGATGACTCTCGGAGAATGGTTCATTAAGACGATAACCATCGTCACGGTTGATAATTTCAGCGAACCCTTGACGGCCGGGCCTGCACGAGTGAATATCATAGGAAGGAGACTTACGCACGGAAAAGATCCTTATCGCATATTTCACTAAAACGAACACGACCAAAGAAACAGCTGAACAGATAGCAGCGGTTCTTGAAGCAGAAGGGTTCGCGGTCGAGGCAAAGCCGATGGCCGGTGTCACGTCTCTTGAAGGGTACTCCGGCCTCGTTATGGGGTCTCCGATCAACGGCATGCGGATCGTGCCGGAGGCACTCGAATTCTCGAGGACCCACGCCGCCGCGATCTCGAAGCGGAAATGCGCCGTCTTCGCCGTATCCTATATGCATGAGATCGCGCGCGCGAGGTGGAAAAACGCCATCTATAAAAGCGTTGCGTCATGGAAAACCGGAACCGGCGCGGTGGTCTCAGCGGTTTTCGGCGGAAGGGTGGAGAGTCTACCAGGGATCATGCATCTCATGTTCGGTATTCCGAAGGGGAGCCCTAAGGACACGAGGAAACCCGGCGAGGTCGACGCATGGGCAAAGTATCTAGTTACGGTTTTTCTGTCCTGAATTACTGAAAAGATACCGAATACATCCATGCATCAGTGCCTTCCCTTCCGGTCTATCGATGTTTCCCGAGAGGGTTCATGAGCCGGATCAGTGACACTGGCAGGCCAGTGTCGGATGAAGGAAAGGTTTTACATGCGATCACTCTTTTCCCATGTGAATGATCCTGGGTATTCGTGAGGATTGGTCTCCGATCCAGTGGCGACCAAGGAGCGCGGGAACCCCTTTGGAATCGTCGCTGAAGCGGTGTTACCGTAAGGGGAATGAAGGTTTCCGGGTGATCGTCTCCCGTTGAAAGCTGATGATGTCTTGGAATGGATGAGGAATCGGTCTCGTTTGTTCGGTGGATCGGGATGGGAATCCTACGACGGATCCGAGCCACTATCCGGAGGAGGGGGGGTGCAGCTCATGTACGACCACAAGGGGGAGGAGCTTGCCGTCATGGGTAAATTGCTCACGGGTATTCTTTCCGGCGGCGGTATAAGCAGCGCGGGAGATATCGTCAATTTGTGTTTCCGGTCGAAACGGTACAACAGCGTGTCCCGCGCCCTTCATGGCAATCGATATCGGAAAGATCATCGGAATTGACGACATGAGGCGCCGAAGGCAAATGGTGTGGACAGGACTACCTTCCGGGCGAAACGGAATGGGAGCGGCATGGAGCAGCCCTTCAGGGCCTGGAATTACCCGCAGATGTGGCGGAACAACTCAACCTCCTTTCAGGGGAGACGGGCGTTCCACATGAGCGGTTGCGAGAGGATCCGGTTCCGGACATACGGGCAGCATAGCGGCACCGAGAAGAAGGGGAAGATGGGAGTATATGATGGTTGCGGATTCTAAGCGTATCGTAGGTATAGAAAACAAGGAAGCCGAGGAATGCCGCCGTACCGGGATTGAAAACGGGTTTTCCGCGTTGACCACGCTGTGTCCTCTGTTTTCAGCCGCGGCCTACAGAGTTGAGTATGCCGGGCAGGGATTCTCCGGGGGCCGCGAAGCCTGTTCGTTTCCCCTGTATACGGGCCTCTATAGAGTCAGGGAGGACGGGGATCTCCGCGTGTCCCTGATGACGGGGACAGACGACTCTTCCCGGATCCCCCCGGAAATCGCGAAAGCAGGGTCCGATCTTCTCGCCACGATCGCCATACGATTTTTCGTGGAGGCGGCGTTGGAACGGAGCGTGCGGAAGGGACGGGAATCCCGCGAACTGATGCGAAAGATGAATTCCGAACTCTCCTTAGCCGAGGAACGAGAGCGAAAAAAGATCGCGTCTGATCTTCACGACCATATCGAGCAGGCTCTTTCCATGCTGAGATTCAGGCTGGCGGAACTCCGGAGCAACGCGGTATTCTGCGGGTTCGAGTCGTGCATCGAAGAGATGGAGACCCTCCTCGAACAAACGATCAGATATACTCGGGGACTCACGGTAACCATCAGCCAGCCCCTCCTTTTCGAAATCGGACTGGCCGCCGCGATACAATGGCTCTGCGAAGACTTCGCGAAGCGTTTTGGTCTTCCCGTGAGGGCGGAGGTCTCAGACGATGGCTCTCCGGTCCCGGAAAACGTGAAGATACTCATTTACAAGATCGCCGGTGAGCTGCTGTCCAACGGAGCCAAGCACGCGGAAGCGCAAAACGTTGCCCTTCTGCTGCGGATCGGAGAGGGCAAACTGAGGCTCGATTACACCGACAACGGCCGGGGCTTTGATCCGGAACGGGCCGCGAGCGAGATGGCGGACGGGAACTCGTGGGGACTTTTCAGCGTACGGGAACGGGTCGGCTTTCTCGGGGGGAAGGTGAAGATATCCTCCGCACCCGGATCTGGAACCCACATTTCGTTCCAGATCCCTCTTGAGCAGACGGACGGAGGAGGCTGTAATGGGCGGTGAAACTAGAATCATCCTGGCTGATGATCACAAGATCATGCGGGAGGGTCTGCGCAATCTTATCGAACGGTGCGGGACTTGCCGCATCGTGGCCGAGTGCGCGGACGGCTTTTCCGCCGTGGAGAAGGCGGCCGAGCTTTCGCCGGATGTCGTGATCATGGACATCACCATGCCCGGCCTAAACGGGATAGAGGCGACAAGGAAGATCATCGACTTGAAGCAAGGAACGAAGGTCATCATCCTCTCGATGCACGACGACAGGCGTTTTGTGACGGAAACCCTCAAGGCGGGGGCTTCCGGGTATCTCCTGAAGGACTCCGCCTTCCAGGATCTCGAAAAAGCCCTTTCCTGCGTGATGGCCGGCACCGTGTACCTCAGTCCC
>CAZPZF010000223.1:0-5687 GCA_964590705.1 uncultured Spirochaetales bacterium
CCGCAGACATAGACCGGGAGCTTGGATTCGTTGCGGGACTTGAGGAGGAGCGAGGTGCCCGTCTGGTTCGTCTGTTCGATATGCTGCACCGCGTTGCAGTACGAGAGCACCTGGCGGAGGATGGGCATGTCCGCCTCTATGATCTCGCGCATCTTTTGGTCGATCCGCGAAACCTCTTTCGGATCCGTTTCCGAGGTACCTTCGAAATAGTAGAAGTACCCGTCGCCCAGCGAATGGCCGATGACGAGGCGGCGTTCGGGGAACAGGCTCTCCACGGCCATGGCAAGCAGAAAGGCGAGGCTCCTGCGGTAGATCCCGATCCCCTGCGGGGAGTCGATGGTTACGGGCTGGAACGACGCGTTCACCTCCACCTTGAAGGAGAGGCTGACGAGTTCGTTGTTCACCATGGCTGCCACGATCGATTCCGTGATCGTGGAAAACTCCTCATCCTTGATGATCTGGTTAATCCTGGTTCCGTACGGTACGACGAGGATCTTTCCCGACGGCAGACAGACGGCGATTTCCTGCATGGCGTTCCCTCTTCAACGAAAGATGGTCCTCGGTAAATTCCGGGCCGAAGCGGACGACGGTCCGCTGCGAGGCCGGCCGGTTTTTCCCGCGCCTATTTTTCTATATCGGCATCATCATGGGGCGAATAACGGCATCCGGCGCGCAAAAAATGCAAGCGCCGGCGAGGAACGGCTGTTTTATCTCACGCGAGGAGGATTCACGATGGAGAATCAGCAAACGACTCCCCTTGCGGAGATGGTTCCGTTCGTATCGGGGGATTTCATTGAAGAGAGGCCTGGCGTACCGTACGCGCGCTTCCAGCCGGCGGGAATCGTCCGCGGATCGGGAAGGGATCTCTCTGCGCGTTTCCAGAGGAGGGAGATTCCGATCTACCAGCCCCTGACACCCGATGCCGCATAGGCTCTTGAGACGCCTGACCGCTCCGGCAGGTGGACGTCGGCGGGACATGGTTCCTCTCAGCCTACTTTCTGTTTGAGAGTCATGATCTCCTGCTGGGTCAGAGGCCGGGTGATCTGCACTACGTCGGTCTCGCTCGTGTGGAGTATGGGTTTCTCTATGTACGGAGTGCCCTCCTCTGTGAGGAGCAACTTCACGATCGGGTATTTCGGGTTTTCCGGATTCGTCTTCACGACTACCCCTTGGGCCCCGTTTGACAGGGCGATAAACGTCCCCGGTGGGAATATCGAAAGCGTGAAAACGAGCGATCTGAGGATACGGTCGTCGTAGCGTTTCCCAATGTCTTTCAGGAGATCCATGATGCCCGAATGGCCGTCCAGGCCGCTCTTGAAGGGGCGCTTTGAAACCGCGGCGGTGTACGAAGCGGCGACGGCGATGATCCTCCCGTAGAGGGAGATCTTCTCTCCGGTGATATGCCGGGGATAGCCCGATCCATCCATCCGCTCCTGGTGTTCGAGTACCGCGAGGCAGACAGGCAGCGGGTACTTATTTTCCTGGAGGATCCTGAATCCGATGGCGGGCTGTGCGAGGATCAGCTTGCGCTCCTGCGGTGAGAGGGGCTTGTCGCTCGAGAGCACCTGGGGGGGCATCTTCAGCATTCCGACCCGGTGGAGGAGGCCGGCCATGCCGACGTCTATTTGCTTGTGCGGCGGCATCTTGAGGAAGTCCGCCAGGGCGAGCACGAGGATCGTCGTGCGTAGGCAATGCAGGGCGAGGTAGTCGCTGTCCGGCGGGACCTCCTGGACCTTGATGAGGTACTCCTTGTTCGTTTTAAGTTCGGTCATGATGGCCTTGATGATCTCGGTCACCTCCGCGATCTTGATCTCGCCCTTCACTTTGAACCGTTCGAAGAGATCGCAGATCCTCTTAAGGATATCAGCGAAGAACTTGTCGGCCGCCTCCTGGCGTTCCTTGTCCTTGATGGAGGCCTGGACGTTTTCCTGAGTGCCGACGGTCGGGGTCTCCGATCCTTCGAGATTGAGGGAATGGATGATGGTTCCGGCGGTGAATACCTCTGAGATGTCCCATTCCCGCAGGCGCGCCTTGAGCGCTTCGGAAATGGGCACCTCGGGAGAGAGGAGGATGTATTTATCGTCCAGGAAGACCGGTTCGGAAACGTACGCGTTTTCCTGCAGGCTCTCTATGGAAACCTTCTTCATTGCGCTTCAACCTTCCATGGGGAACGGCTGGATGGGCTGTAGCGTTCCCCTGTATCACTCATGCCTGAGGCCCGCGTGCGCGGGCTATCCGTTCAAACCTGTCCGTTTCCAGCGGCTGCCGCGCCGAACGGGATGTGGATCTTTTAAAAGAAACCGTCTACACTTCCCCTTATATCATTATAGGAGAATTTACGGTGAAATTTAAGCTGATTTTCATCATATTCAACGCCGCTATTCTCGTCTCCTTCGCATTGATATTCTTCATGCCCATGATACTTCTCGGATGGGAATACTCCCGGACGTTCTGGGGAGCGAATTGGTACCTTCCCCTGTTGTTCGTCGCGATCATGGGGATTCTCAATACGTATTTCATCGTCAACTGGAAGCTGTTCACCCTGCTTGAACGCGAGGACTGGAACGAGCTTGTCTCCTATCTGGAGGACCGGGTGACGAATCGGCACCGGTACTCGTCCTTGAGCATCAGGCTCCTCGCCCACGGATACGTAGTACGGTCGGATATGGAAGGGGTCCGCAGACTCGGTTCTGACGTGAAGGCCGGAAACCCAGCGTTGTTCAACAGGCACGCCCTTCTCTTCGGCATTCCCTACCTTCTGGGAAATAAACCGGCTGAGATGGAGGAGTATTTCAGGGAAGCGCTCGACGCAGGGGCTTCGGACGCGGGGTGGCTTCGCTGGAACCGCGCCTTCTCCCTCCTGCTCCTCAAGCGTGAGGACGAGGCGAAGCCCCTCCTCGTCGGCCTCGTACGATCGAGGGAGAGGGACGCCATCCTCATCCTCCTCGCCGCCTACCTGCTCGATACCTTCTCGCGCAGGGACGAGGAGGCGGCCTCCGAGATCGCGCGCGTCCGGGCCGCCCTGACAAGGAAATTTTCGAAGAGCGCCTGGGAGCGGGAGATCGAACGGGCCAAGAGCAACCTCCAGGTCGTCATCCTGGTCAAGCTGGTC
Organism: uncultured Spirochaetales bacterium; assembly: GCA_964590705.1. Classification (GTDB taxonomy): domain Bacteria; phylum Spirochaetota; class Spirochaetia; order CAZPZF01; family CAZPZF01; genus CAZPZF01. The sequence continues at coordinate 3,113 of CAZPZF010000223.1, forward strand.
CAGGAGGCGACGGACTGGCTGTATTCCGAGGGAAAGCAGGAGAGTGTACCGAAATGAACAAATCGGTTCGGCTGCAAAACGTGCGCTACGACATCCGAGGGCCGGTTCTCGCGGAGGCGAAGAGGCTCGAAGGGGAAGGCAGGAAGATCATCAAGTTGAACATCGGGAACCCGGCACCGTTCGGGTTCGACGTATCGGACGAGGTACGGGAGCAGCTCATCGCCAACATCGGTTCGGCGCAGGGATACAGCGACTCCAAGGGGATACTCCCCGCGCGTGAGGCGGTCGTCGAATACTGCGGGAAGAAGGGGATCCCCGTCGTATCAGCCGAGGTCGTCTACATGGGCAACGGGGCGAGCGAGCTCATCCAGATGACCCTTCAGGGCTTCCTCGATCCCGGCGACGAGATCCTGGTTCCCGCTCCGGACTATCCCCTCTGGACCGCGGCGGTCACCTTGGCCGGCGGCAAAGCAGTCCACTACCTCTGCGACGAGGCCGCGGGATGGTTCCCGGATCTGGCTGACATGAAACGGAAGATCGGAACGCGGACCAAGGGAATCGTCGTGATCAACCCGAACAATCCCACGGGAAGCGTCTATCCTCTCGATGTCCTGAAGGAGATCGTTGAGCTTGCCCGGAAAAACCGTCTTGCCCTCTTTTCCGATGAGATCTACGACCAGATCCTCTACGACGACGCCGCGCACACCTCGCTCGCCGCGATCGCGCCCGATCTCCTCGTGCATACCTTCAACGGAATGTCCAAGGCCTACCGTGCCGCGGGTTTCAGGGCCGGATGGCTCGTCCTGACCGGCTGCGGCCCGGACACGGCTGACTATCGCCAGGGGCTCGACACGCTTTCGAGCCTCCGCCTGTGCAGCAATGTCCTCGCCCAGGTGACCATCCCCGCGGCGCTCCGCAAGGACACGAGCATCCGCGAACTCGTTGCCCCGGGAGGAAGGCTCTGCGAACAGCGGAACACCTGCCAGGAGCTGCTCGAGGCGATTCCCGGGATCAGCTGCGTGAAACCGAGAGGCGCGCTCTACAGCTTTCCAAAGATCGACGTGAAGCGTTTCGCCATCACAAGCGACGAGAAATTCGCCCTCGATTTCCTGAGAGAAAAGCAGGTTCTCGTGGTCCATGGGACGGGCTTCAATTGGCACGCGCCCGATCACTTCAGGGTCGTGTTCCTCGCGGATACTGAACTCCTGCGCACCGCGCTGGGACGGCTCGGCGAATTCCTCTCGGTCTATCGACAGCGGACGGGATAGCGGCGGCAAACGGCGGAAGGTGGATGCGCATCAACCGCAGACAAGCGGATGGAGACCGCTCCGGCACATTCAACTCAATACGGAGGCGGCCGCCACGCTTCGCGGACGGGGACCGGTATTGAAAACCGTACCAAGTATGATATAATACTAGCAGTGGGTGTTCTGCGAATAGGCAGGATGAGGATCAATTCCATTCTCCTTCTGCTGTGCTCCGTCAATCTTCACCTCCGTCCGTCATGATCTCCATTCTGGTCTATCTACAATCACGACTCCTCGCCCATCTGGGTGACCGCGGAACTAGTTCCAAGAGGATGGTTGTCGATGAGGATGGAAAGATTTGCGTCCGTTTCATTGAGAACGGCCGTTTGCATGGTTACCGTCTTATTCTCTATTTCATGCGCCTACGATTACAGCAACCCCAACGATCCGCGGTCGGAAGAATACCAGGGCTACGATGTGGTCTTGAGCGTGGACGATGTCGAGCCTGTTCCTCTGTCTGAAGCCGAATACGTATTCATACCCTTTCTCACCGTGACAAAGAGCCTCAACGCGTTGGAATACTGGATCCAGATAGCCGAATGCGAGGACGGTTTCGAGAACGATGATCTCATCTACGAATGCACGGAATGCGACTCTAACGCGACCATCGATATATCCAGCGCGGACATCGCGTCGGGGCGATACTACTGGCGGGTGTGCGCCAGGGACGCGACTTCCAGGCTGTGGGGGGAATGGAGTGAACCATCGACCTTCGTCACGACAGCGCCCGAAATCACAGCGGTGTCTCCCGGGCAGGACACGAACGATACGACTCCGTTGCTCGACTGGGATGATTTCTTCAGCGCGGTCGGGTACGAGCTCCAGTTCGGCTCCGCCGATCTGGCGGGTACGGAAAGGGTATCCGTCACGGATTCCTCTTTCACCATCCCGGTTGAAAGCGCCTTCGAGTACGACGCTGTTTTCCGGTGGCGGGTGCGGGTTATCCTTGGGGATGGAACGCGGAGCGTCTGGAGCGAAATTTTCGAGGCATCCGTGACTGAAGGGGATCCAGGTTGGAGCGGCATCGATCCTAGGGATGGAGGGGAAACGCCGGATACCACACCCCTCCTTAATTGGTCCGATGTGCCATGGGCGGCGGAATACGAAGTCGCGTTCTCTCTAACCCATACGGACGTTGCGGGGATTCTCCAAAACGGCATCCGGACCGTCCCGGCATCGGAGTACCAGGTTCCCAACGAGGATGCGCTTTCCAAAGGGGGTACCGTGTCATGGATGATCCGTGCCGTGAATGAAGACGGGATCGCCGG
>CAZPZF010000224.1:0-5675 GCA_964590705.1 uncultured Spirochaetales bacterium
GCTTGTCCGGATTTATCGGCATGACCATAGCCACAAAAGCGTCCAACCGGACCGCCGCGGCTGCCATGAAGAGCCTCAACGCGGGGCTCCGCTGCGCCTTCTCCAGCGGTGCGGTCATGGGTTTGACCGTGGTCGGCTTGGGGCTCCTCGACCTCAGCATCTGGTACTTCTTCCTCGACTGGTACTATACGGGCCATGCCACTCCCATGGGAGTGGAGAAGATCGCGGCTATAACCTCGACCATGCTCTGCTTCGGCATGGGCGCGAGCTCCCAGGCTCTCTTCGCCAGGGTCGGGGGCGGAATTTTCACCAAGGCGGCCGATGTCGGCGCGGATCTCGTGGGCAAGGTTGAGGCGGGTATCCCCGAGGACGACCCGAGGAATCCCGCGGTCATCGCGGATAACGTCGGAGACAACGTCGGGGACGTCGCGGGCATGGGCGCTGACCTCTACGAGTCCTATGTGGGCTCCATCGTGGCCACGTCGGTGCTAGGGGTTGCCGCCGGACATGGCCTCGCCGGCGTCACGGTTCCCCTCGCCATGGCCGGGATCGGCGTCATCGCGTCGATCATCGGGACCTTCTTCGTCCAGACGAAGGAAAACGTCTCCCAGAAGGCGCTGCTCTCCGCGCTGCGCAAGGGGGTCTTCTCCAGCGCCATCATCATCGCGGTGGCGGCCTTCTTCCTCATCCGTGCCACTCTGGGACCTGGGAACATCGGCGTGTACTTCGCCGTGCTCTCCGGACTCGCCGCCGGCGTGCTGATCGGCCTGGTCACCGAGTTCTTCACCTCGGGCGGGTTCAAGCCAACCCAGGGGATCGCTGATGCGGCAGTCACCGGACCCGCCACCGTCATCATCGAGGGAATGGCGGTCGGCATGATGTCCACGGCCCTGCCGGTCGTCATCGTCGGAGTCGCGATCATGCTGAGCTACTTCCTCTCCGGCGGAGCCAAGCATCCCGAATCGGGCCTGTACGGAATCGCCATCTCCGCGGTCGGCATGCTCTCCACCCTCGGCATCACCCTGGCCACCGACGCCTACGGCCCCGTGGCCGACAACGCGGGCGGAAACGCGGAGATGTCGCACCTGCCCCCGGAGGTCCGCAAGCGGACCGACGCCCTGGACTCGCTGGGCAACACGACCGCTGCCACGGGAAAGGGTTTCGCCATCGGCTCCGCGGCCCTCACCGCACTCGCGCTCATCGCCTCTTACCGAGACGAAATCATCCGTTTCTCGCCGGCCGGAGTCAACTTCAACGCCATGGTGAGCCTCATGAGCCCCAACGTCATCGTCGGGCTGTTCATCGGCGGCATGCTCCCGTTCTTCTTCTGTTCCATGACCATGCGCGCGGTCGGAAGGGCGGCGGGCAAGATCGTCGTCGAGGTCCGCAGGCAGTTCAAGGAGATCGTGGGTCTGATGGAGGGAACCGCGAAACCGGACTACGCAAAGGCCGTCCTCATCGCCACCGCCGCTGCGCAGAAGGAGATGATCGCGCCCGCGCTGTTGGCCATCGTCGCTCCTCTCGCGGTCGGCCTTTTCATCGGCGTTCCTGCGGTCGCCGGGCTTCTCGCGGGCGTGACCGTCACGGGATTCGTCCTGGCCGTCATGATGGCCAACTCGGGCGGGGCCTGGGACAACGCGAAGAAGTACATCGAGGAGGGGCACCACGGCGGCAAAGGCTCCGTGGCGCACAAGGCGGGAGTTGTCGGGGACACGGTCGGCGACCCGTTCAAGGATACGTCCGGCCCCTCGCTCAACATCCTCATCAAACTCATCTCGATGGTGTCCATCGTCTTCGCCCCGTTCATCATGCAGAACACCCTGTTCAAATGAGAACTCTTCCATGACGGAAACGGCGGGAGCCTTCGGGATCCCGCTCAAAGAGGACTGATCGGCTGCCGGGGGAATCCCCGGCAGCCTTTTTTACACGTTTCAGGAAGCTTGTGGGCGGCCAGGGACGATTCTCCCGGCGTACAGCGTCGGAACGCCCTCTCTCGGCCAGGCGGTTCACATATTGTCTATAAATAAGTTGACATATTGTAAACATGATTCTATACTTTCCCATCTATGAAAAAGGAAGAGGCCTTTGTCTTTCTGAGCGACCTCGCGGAGGGAATCGCGGAGACCTTCGGGCCCAACTGCGAGACGCTCATCCACGATCTCAGCGTGCCCGAGCACCCGATCCTGAAGATCTGCAATAACGGGGTTTCGGGGAGAACCGTCGGCTCCATCGAGGACATCTACGGCGGAGATCCCGCCGAAGCGCACGAGAGACCGATCATCAAATCCAACTACATCAATCATCTGGCCATCACGAGGAAGGGAAAGAAGGTGAAGACCTCCACCTGGGTCCTCGAAGGGGAGAATTACCGTTTCGGATTCGGCATCAATTACGATTTCACCGCCATGGAGGCGATGTCCAGGATCCTCGATTCCTTCATCCGCGTGAAATCGGATCTGGACGAGGCGATCATCGTCGACAACAAGGAAAATCACCTCGAGGCGGTCGTCAAGGCCTGCGTGGATTCCATGGGAAAAAAGGTGAAGGACATGACCAAGCAGGACCGTCTCGAGATCATCAGACAGCTCAAGGGCATGAACGCCTTCAGGTTCCAGAAGGCGGTTCCCTATGTGGCGGAGAAGCTGGGCGTTTCCCGCTACAGCGTGTACAAGTACCTGAACGAGGCGTGAGGGAAGAGGGGGATGCTGACTCAAGGCGAGATGAGCACGATACTCCTGAGGGCGCTCTCGGCCGGCGGGGATTTCTCAGAACTGTTCCTCGAGGATAGGAGCGATACTTCGATCCGGTGTGTCGAGGGGAGCGTCTCCGGTGTCGTCTCGCTGCACATCCACGGGTCGGGGATCCGCGTCCTGGACGGGATCCACAGCGTATACGTTTACACGAACGATACCTCGTTTTCCGGCCTTCTGCGCCTGGCGGATATGGCGGCCGGCCTTCTTCCTTCTGCCTCGGCTGACCGTGTTCCCGCGAACGGAGAGATCGTCTTTTCGCCCTCGAACCGGCCCTCTCCCAATCCTGTCGAGATCCATCCCCGTACGGTCGACATCGGGAGGAAGATCGCCGTCCTAAGGGAGATGGACTCTGCGGCACGGAGCGTCGGCTCCGTGCGCAGCCTGACCGCGGGGTATTTCGATTCGAGCCAGCATATCATCGTAGCAAACAGCGAAGGGCTCCTCGCGGAGGACGACAGGGTGAGGACGCGTGTGCGCCTGCAGACGACCGTGGAGAGGGCGGGCAGGATGTTGAGCGAATTCGACGACTTCGTAGGTCCCCGCGGGTTCGAGCTCTTCGCCGGAGACTACGCAGGGTTCGCCCGGAATCAGGTCGTTTCCATGAAGGCGAGGCTCGCGGCGAGGCCGGCCCGCTCCTGCGTGGTTCCCGTCGTCATCGAGGGGGGAAGCGGGGGCGTGCTGTGGCACGAGGCCTGCGGCCATCCCCTCGAGGCGGACAACGTGGTCACGGGCAAGGGGGAATTCGCCGGGAGGATCGGGCAGCGCGTGGCATCGCCCAAGGTGACGCTCATGGACGACGGAAGCATCCCGGGCATGGACGGCTCCGAGGCCATCGACGACGAGGGGAATCCGACCCGGCAGAACCTGCTCATCGAGAACGGGATCCTCAGGGGATACTTGTGCGACCGGAGGGGGGCCAGACAGCTCGGTATGGTAGCCACGGGAAGCGGAAGGCGGCAGGGCTATTCCTATGCCCCGACATCCCGGATGCACAACACCTTTCTCGCGGCCGGCTCGGACGACGAGGACGAGATGATTCGCTCCGTTCCCGAAGGACTGTACGTGAAGGAGCTCGGGGGCGGCAGCGGCGGGGCCGATTTTTCGATAGAGGTGAAGGAAGCGTTCTGGATCAGGAACGGCATGCTCACCGATCAGGTCCGGGGAATCACCCTGAGCGGAAACAGCCTGGAGATCATCGCCAGGGTGGATCGGGTCGGGAGGAAGCTGATCCCGGAAACCGGCGGATCCTTCTGCGGCGGGCCCTCTGGCCTTGTGCCCACGACCGCGTTTCAACCGCGGATCCGGATCTCCGAGATGACCGTGGGCGGGGCGGCCGAATGATGGACATGACCGCGTTTCAACGCGCCCTCGCCCGTCTTCCGGAGGGGGCCGCGGAGGCGGATGTGAACGCCGAGATCCACTGTGTCAGCCTCGTGCAGGCCCACGAAGGGGTCGTGACCGGAGCGGAGAGGAGCGAACAGACGGTGTTCTTCGTCAGGGCTTCCGGAGAGCGGACCGGCCATGTCTATACGCAGAAGCTCGAGGAAGACCCCGTCTCTCTCCTCCGCGAGGCACTTGATAATGGACGGCATTCGCAGCGACTCGGCGTTGACGAGATGCGGAGGGGGCTGGAGGCGATACGCGTGGACTACGGCTCCCGCGAGGCTGTTTCCGATCTCGGCCTTCTCGGCCGCCGCGCGGCGGAGCTCGAGACGGGCATCCGTTTCAGTGACCCGCGGATACGCGACGCGTTCGTGTCCCTGCGCGCGGAAACAACCGGCTTGCGCACGCTCAACTCTCATGGCCTCGACACGGGTTTTCTCCGGCCCCTCTCCATCGTAACCGTGGTTTTCTCGGCCGACGCGGCCGGAGGCTCTTTTACGGGAACCTGGAACCGGACGGCCGCCGATCCGGGCGATATCGGTGTCGAGGAGTCCTCGGCCGCGGTGGCCGAGATGATCGGGAACCGCATGGAACGCGGACCCTTCAAGCCGGGACGGTACGAGGCGGTCCTGCATCGGGGGGTCGTGTACAACATCATGTCGACCGCGTGGCAGCTCTTCTCGGGATACCGGTATATGGAGGGCTCCTGTGTGACTTCCGGCATGCTCGGCAGGAGGATCGCGGCAGAGTGCCTGCGGATAACGGACCTTCCGGCGCGCCCGGGGAGCGGTTTCGACATCCCCTGCGACTGCGAGGGCAGCCCTGGCGCGGCCGTTGATCTCGTGGACAGGGGAGTCATGACGGGGCTGATGCACAACCTGACCACGGCCAGAACCCTGCGCTGCCGGCCGACGGGAAACGCCGGACGCAGACCCCTGCTGTCCGGCAGCGTGGCCACGGATATCGTGGCGACCCCCCGGAATTTCTGCATCGAGCCGGGCGCGAGCCCCCTGGAAGAGCTGATCGGGCGCGTGAAAGACGGACTCTTCATCACGGAGAGCTCTGACGTCTTTCACTCGATCAACATCGCCTCCGGGGATTTCAGCATCCCGTGCCGAGCGATTGTCGTGCACGACGGGAAGCGGCGATGGTCTACGGGGCCTCTCACCCTCTCTGGGAACACGAGGGAACTCCTCGCTGGGATCGAGGAGGTGGGCAGCGACCTGTACATCGGATCCATGCTCGCTTTGGACAACTACGGGATCGGGGCGTGCAGCGTGCGGGTCCGCGGCCTCGATTTCAGCGGTGAATAGGCATGACGCGCGTGATATCAAATAACGGAGCGTATAAAGAAAGAGATGACTAAGGAGGAACGGAAATGAAGAAGAGATGGGCAATCATCCTGACCGTGCTGGTCCTGATCGCGGCCCTCGCGGGCTGCGGCGGGGCCAAGAAAGCCGGGGAAGGGGACGCCGGGCAGAAGGTGCTGACCGTGGGCTGGCCCTACGAGCCTGCGAGCATGGATCCCCACCGAGCCAA
>CAZPZF010000225.1:0-5668 GCA_964590705.1 uncultured Spirochaetales bacterium
GACGCGATGGAAACACTCTTGTTCGCCTGCCGTACCACCGAGAAGCCGTATTCGATGCCCCGCAGACTTCCTCCTATCGTGTGATAGGGACTGATCAACCGGCTGTCGAAACCGGGGACCAGGAGGATGTCCGTGCCCGCGCGATACGCCTGCCTGACAAAGGCGGGGAAATCGAGATCGAAACAGATCACGGTCCCGATGACTCCGTAGGGCGTCTCGATCGTGTCGAGGATCCCGTCCGACTCCGTGGGATACCACGAGTTGGTCTTCTCATACTCAAAGCCTATGCTTCCGTCGGGCGTGAACAGGACGATCTTATTGTCGTTCTTAGCCTGTCCATACCGAAGCGCGATGAACGCGGGGGCAAAGTAGACGCCGTGTTTCCTCGCGAATTCCGCTCCGCGTTCCATAAAGCGTGCGTAGTCGTCCTCGTAGAAGACCCCGTTCCCTTCCGACCAGAACACGATTTTCGCCCCGGCGTTCGCCGCCTGTTCGCTCTTTCGGAACAGTGCGTCTTCCATCTGCCGGATCTCCTCGGAGTAGCGGGACGCCTCATCCCGGGGTGTTCCCCTGTCCGTGATCTCCCCCCAGTAGTCCCGGGCATGGGGTACGGTCACGGAACCGATCCGCACGGTACCGGAGTCAGGTTCGGTCACCACCGGTTTCACCGAGCCGAAGATGAGAACCGCTGCGAGGATCGGCGCGTAGACGAGGAGGGGCGTTATTGCAGAGGCGGTTATCTGGGAGCGGAAGCGGCCAACGGCCGAAATCGTTTCGACCATGACCGGAGCGAACCAGGCGACGAGGAAGGCGATACCCGGCATCCCTGTGATTGAGCCGAGCTGGCAAACCGCCGGGAACGCCGTCTGCGTGTATGCGAGTGAGCAGATCCCTCCGAGGGGGGTGAACACGAGCAGCCAGTCGGACACGGTGAAGACCGCCGGAAAGACCAGGCTCCGTACGGGCGGCCTGAGTGACGTTCCGATGATCCTGTCCGCGGCGAGCGCCGCGTAGATCGGAAGGTTCATCAGGAAACTGAACGCGATCTCCATACCGGTATCCATGCTCCAGCCTCCGTGGAGGGAGAGCCATCTGAAAAGGGCGGTGAGCGCGACGAACGGGATGTACAGGGGCCACGGTTTCAAGCCGCGGAAGCTGAAGAGGAGCAGCGGCAGGGCGAACCATGGACCGAGGGAGAGGTTGTATCGGAAGCCGTAGAAGAAGAGTAGCGCGCTGCCTGCGGCCCCCGCCGCCAGGCGAAGCATCAGTGTGCCTGTCTGATATTTCATGGGTGCCTCCAGATCAAGATATAATCACTGATTAAAACAATGATTGAATAGAAGATACTCTTGGGAGGGGAGATGCGTCAAGAAGAGGAGCCTATGCTCCTGGCGGATGTCCGCTGCGAGTTTCCTTACCGCCTTCTCTTGATCAAACCCGGCAGCCGTATTACAGTAGGCGATCGCAAGCCGGGCGCCGCGAGAGGCCTGACAGGATTCTCCACGGCCGGTTCCGGCATCGACACTCCTGAAACTCAAGGATCCGCATGAAGACCAAACGATTCTTCTCGATCTATGGACGGACACTCTGGCTCGTCGCCGCACTCACGCTGGGCATCCTCGTTCCGCAGGCGTCTGTGCTCTCCCCGGTTGTCCCCGCTTCGATCATGCTCATGCTTTTCTGCGCCTTCCTGGGCGTGCCGATATCCCTGCGGTCGTTCAAGCCGTACATGTTCGTCCTTCTTGGCGCGAACGTGGCCATCGCGTTCCTCGGGTATCTGGTCCTGCTTCCCCTTGACCGCACCCTCGCCTTGGTCGCCTTCATGACGGGCATTACGCCGTCGGCGACCGCCTCTCCGGTCATCACCGGTTTCCTGGGGGGGAGGGTGGACCGCACGGCCGCGGCGATGCTGCTGACCAATGTCTGCATCGCGCTTCTCCTTCCCGCGGTCATGCCTCTGGTTACCGGAAGCGATGTCTCCTTCTCCGCCTGGGATGTCCTGAAATCGGTGGTCGTGATGGTTTTCATCCCATTTACCGCGTCGCGGCTCGCGGGTCTGCTTCCTCAGCGGCAGTTCGACGCGCTTACGCGGATCAAGCCGTACTCGTTCCCCCTCTGGCTCGCGTCGCTCGTCATCATCACGGCAAAGGCGTCCCATTTCATCCGCGGGGAGGCATCCGTTTCCTTTCATACCCTCCTCCCCATCATCCTGACCTCGCTCGTCATCTGCGTGGTCAATTTCGCCGCGGGCAGGCTAATCGGCGGAAAGAAGAACGGGCGGGAGGCAAGCCAGGCTCTCGGCCAGAAGAATACGACCCTCACCCTTTGGCTCTCCCTTGCCTTCATGGGCCCTGTCGTGGCCATGGGACCGGCGTTCTACATCCTCTTCCACAATCTGTGGAACTCGATCCAGCTCTCCCTCGTGAACCGGGTTGGCCGGAAGCCGCTTCCCCGGCGTACCTAGGCCATTGGACACCAAGACCCTTTCCGGGTATCATGGAGCCGGAGATCTCCGCAGCGATGTATCAAAGGGAACCTTCGGAACGGAACCAAATCATCCAGTCACTCGACAAAGGCCTGTACCTTCTCGAGGTCGTCGAACAGGCAGCCATGCCGGTGAGTCTGCAATGGCTCACCGACCATCTCGGCTGGGATAAATCCTCCATCCTCCGTATCTGCAATACGCTTGAGCGGCGCGGCTATCTGCTCCGCGACCACTCCTCAAAGTGTTATTCGCTCGGAATCAAGATCTTCGGACTGTATCAGTCGATCACCAACCAAATCGATATCCAGAGGATCGTTCGGCCGTACCTCAACAGGATCGTCAGGGAGACGGGGGAAACCGCGCACCTTTCGATCGTCCTGGAAAGGAAGGTGGTGTTCATCGACAAGGCAGTTTCCTCGCTCGCCCTTTCGGCGAACATCGCGATAGGCAACACGCAGCCGCTCCACTGCACGTCCGTTGGCAAGGTTTTTCTCGCCTTTTTGCCGGCCGAGGATCTGGAATCCTATTTCCCCCGTGAGCTTGACAGATTCACCCCGGGAACGATCACAGACCCGGACGAACTGCGCGCAGATCTCGCCCGCATCCGGGAGCGCGGCTTTGCCGTGGACGACGAGGAGTATATCGAGGGAATGCGGTGCGTCGGCGTTCCGCTCCTGAATAACAGCGCGGTCCCCGTCGGCATGATCGGCGTTTCCGCCCCCTCCTTCCGGCTTACCGTGGAGCGGGCGATGGAGCATGGCCGGTATCTCAGTTCCGTAGCGGCAGAGGTCTCCCGGTTCTTCGGCTTTCATTCCGGAGCCTGACCGGCCCGGTTTCCGGCTGACCTCCGCCCGTCGTATTGACAAAGCGGGGGCTCGGATGATAATGGACGAAACGATCAATTCCATTGCTCAATTATCCATGGGAGGCGCGCGGTGGATATCAGGATGATGGCGAATCCGGGGGCTTTAACTGTCACGCCGTATGTGGCGGGGAGATCCGCGGCTGATGTCAGGCAAAAGTACAACCTCAGGGATGTCATCAAGCTGGCGTCCAACGAGAGCGCCTGCGGCACGCCTTTAGAAGCGATCGAAGCGCTCAAGCGGGCCGCGGACTCTGTGTACGTATATCCTGATCCCGTTTCCTCGGCCCTCCGCGAGAAGATCGGGAAGCGGAACGGATGCCCCGCCGATTGCGTGACCGTGGCAACGGGTGCCGATGGAGCCATCTACGAAATCGCCATGGCCCTGATCAAGGATGGAGATGAGTGCGTCATCCCCGCCGTGACCTTTCCCATCTATGACACCGTTGTCCGGATCATGCGGGGGAGGCCGGTATCATCGGCTATGAAAGGTTTCCGCATCGACCTCGAGGACATCCTCGGAAAGATCACCCCGATGACCAAGATGATCTTCCTCACCAACCCGAACAATCCGACCGGGGACGCGGTTCCCGGCTCGGAGATCACGAGTTTCCTCAAGAGGGTGCCCAACAATATCGCCGTGGTCCTCGACGAGGCGTATATCGAATTCGCGGAACAGGAAACCGATCCAGGTTCGGTCGGGCTCCTCATGGGCGGGATGGACAATCTCATCATCCTCCGAACCTTCTCGAAGGTCTTCGGGCTTGCCGGGATCAGGGTCGGGTACGCGATTGCCCAGAAGGGGCTTGTCGACCTCATCCACGCCATCAAACCGGCGTTTCCCGTTTCTTCCGTTGGGCAGGCGATGTCCCTGGCAGCGCTGGACGCGGATGATTTCATGCAAGGGGTGATCCGGGATGTCCGTGAATCGCGCGCGTTCTTCTATCGGGAGCTGGATAGGATGGGCCTCGGGTACGTGAGGAGCCATACGAACTTCGTGCTGATCGAGACCGGAGTCGACTCGAATATCCTTTTCGAGAAACTCTGCCAGAGGGGAGTGATCGTCCGCCCCGGAGGGGGATACGGACTTCCCCTGACGATCCGGGTCACCTTCGGCACGCCCGAACAGAACAGAGCTTTCTTCAGCGCCCTGGAAGGAGCGCTGCGCGAGATGGGCAGGGACCGGGCGTGAGGCTTCCGTCTTTGGGAAGCCTGGCGGCGGAAATGGCGTTGACGGGCCTTGCGGAGGATTCCCCGGTATGAATTCCTTGACAGGTCAGCTCCTCGCCCTGATCACCGCGGCCTGCTGGGCCCAGAATTCCATCGTTTACGCTGCCGCCGGTAAGAGAGTCGGTTCCACCACGGTGACGCATGTGCGTCTTTGGATTTCCTTGCCGGCTATCATCCTCGTCCACCTCCTCATGACAGGCTCCGTAATTCCGCCTGGACTCCAATTGCGCGAAACGATCCTGCTCTTCGTTTCGGGTCTGTGCGGCTACTGCGTGGCCGATCTCTTCATCTTTCGCGCCTTCGTGGATCTTGGCCCGCGAAACACACTGGTGGTCCTTACCCTCTCTCCCATCTTCTCCACAGTCATTTCGTGGTTTACGCTGGGTGAACGGCTCAGCCTCCTCGAGATCCTCGGCATCGTCACGACCGTTCTGGGAGTCATCTGGGTGGTGGAATCGGAGCGGAGGGATCCGAAGAACGAAGGGAAGCGCCATTCGGGGATGGGGCTTCTCTGTGCGTTCATGGGGAGCGTTATCCAGGCCGTGGCCCTCGTCCTGGCAAAGGCGGCCCTGGCGAAAGACGTGCATCCGGTTTCCGCGAATCTGGTGCGCATCTTCGCAGGGCTGGTCGGGCTCGTGATCTTCGCCGCGGTCAGAAGAAAGGTAGTCTCTGACTTTCTCCGGATGAAAGACCGGCGGGCGCTCCTCTACATCGCCATAGGCGCCATCGTGGGACCGGTTTTCGGCGTCCTTATGAACATGTACGCCCTCTCCATGGCTCCTGTCGGAATCGTCACCGCCCTGGGACAGATCAGCCCCGTCATGCTTCTTCCGGTGGAGCGTTTCGTCTTCAAGACCCGCGTCTCATGGGGGGCCGCCGCCGGAACCGTCGTCGCCATCGGCGGGACGTTGATGCTGTTCCTATTCTGAGCGGAGATCGCGGGTCCGGGCGCGTCACTGCAGGTTGTCCGCCGATGTCTCATGCCGTGCGATCAAACCGATCGCCAGTGCGGAAAAAGCGGCGAGCACGATCCAGCTCCCCGTGACGAGCTCCTTTCCCGGGCCGCTCGCTCCGGTGAACCACATGAGGAT
>CAZPZF010000226.1:0-5659 GCA_964590705.1 uncultured Spirochaetales bacterium
GGACGGAGAGTCTTCCCGTACATGACGGTACGCGAGAATCTCGAGATGGGCGCCTATACGGTCAAGGAAGCTGCGAAGGTGCAGGAGAACATGGAATGGGTATTCAGCCTGTTTCCCAAACTCAAAGAGCGTCAGACGCAGCTGGCCGGCACTTTCTCGGGCGGGGAGCAGCAGATGCTCGTGATCGGCAGGGCGCTCATGTCCCGGCCGCGCTTCATCATGCTCGACGAACCCTCCATGGGGCTGCAGCCCTCCATCGTGGCGAACGTGTTCGAGTCCCTGCGGAAACTGCACCAGCAGGGAGTCACCATCCTTCTGGTCGAGCAGAACGTGCGCAAGAGCCTCGAGCTCGCCGAACGGGCCTATGTCATCGAACACGGACGGATCGTCATGAGCGGGAAAAGCGCCGATCTCATGAAGAACACCGAGATTCGCAAGGCGTATCTTGGGATATGAGAACCTCATCCAGGATCGGTCCAATCGTCCGGGCGGCCGCGATCATGGTCGTGGCCGCGGTGGTTTCGGTGTATCCGCAGCCCTTCCTCCGTGCGGAATCTGACCGCTCGCCGCCCGCCCCCGCATCAGGAGCCGACCGCGGCCTCGCCATCTATTACACCGCCTCGCTGAACGGTAACCTCGACGGATGCGACTGCAAGGGCAGGCCCCGATCCGGCCTGGTCAAGGCCGGCTATTTTCTCTCCCGGCGGGACCGCGGTTCATCCCTGCTCATTGACGCCGGCGATTTCCTCGACCCGGAACCGGACAAGGCGCTCGTGGGCTATATCCTCGACTCCTTTCGCGAGCTCGGGTACGACGCCATCGGGATGGGGGATCAGGAACTGGTGAATGGTCTCGCCGTACTCCCGCCCCGGAGCGGGGAGTATGCTCTTCTGTGCAACAACCTGCGGGTAAGGAAGGGCTTCGGCTTTCAAGCCTTTTCCCCGCGGCCCCTCCTGATCGAAATCCAAGGTATCAGGGTCGGCCTGTTCTGCGTAATCCAGCCGGAAACCGCGGTCCTCGTCGACTCCTCCATCACGCGGAAACTGCGCATCGAGGATCCCCTGGCCGTATCTGCGGCGCTGGAAGCCGAGCTTCGATCGGAAGGAGCTGACCTGGTCGTCTGCGTCTTTCACGGCGCCCTTGAAGCCGCCCGCCAGCTCGCGGAAGCGGTCAGTGGGATCGACGTGCTCCTCGTGGGGCATGAACAGCGGCTCGTCGACGCGGAAAAAGCCGGAGACACGATCATCGTCTCCCCGGGAGAGGACGGAAATCGGGTCGGTGTTCTCGACATCACGGTGGGTGACGGAAGGATAAACGATTTCCGGAACCGATTCGTCACGTTCAGCTATAACGCGTCCCCTGATCTTCCGTCAATCCGGGAAAGGATAGAGGAGTACTACAAGCTGCTCGTGGGGAGGATTCGTTCCTCCGGCAGATAGGACGAGGGGGCTTTCCGGCTCATCGGCCGCCCGTTTCCAGCAGGAAGCAGAGGAGGATCTCCTTTAGAGTGCGCCTGGGACAGAGTCGAAACATCGGTGCTCGCCCCTGACGAAGTCCCTCGGATTCGATGCTTACGACGGCTTGTGAGGGGAATTGTATTGATCTGCGCGGGATATCCGCGGTCTCCGAAAGAACGCGGCCGTTGTCCTGTTCAGAACGCGTGAAGAGCGCGGCCAGCCGATACAACGCGTCGAGTTCCTTTTCCCGCTCCCGCAGGAACCGCGAGGCATCTCCCGCTTCCTGCTTCATTTTTTTACCTCCTCCGGCGCGGAGTACCGCGCCGGGGCGGCGACGAGGAGTCTCGGCGCGGAGTACCGCGCCGGAGTTCCCCCTGCGCTTCCCGGGAAAACTCGATCCTGCCGCACCCATTGAATCGGGCAAAAGCGGACAGTTCCTCATCGAACACCGTGATGAATCCTGGCAGCTCTTTGACGAACGGCTCGAGAGAAAGGGCTTGGATAACGAGTTTTCCCTCTTTCCGTGCGGCCCTTGCGTCCATGATTCCCGCGATCCTCGAGCCACAAAGGATAGGCAACGCGAAGTAACCGAATTTCCGTTTTTCCTTGGGGAGGAAGCATTCAAGGGTGTAGGAGTATCCGAAGAGCTCAAGGAGCCTCTTCCTCGAAAGCACGAGGGGATCGAAGGGGGAGAGGACGCGGAGGATCGGTTCGCCGGCGCTGCCCGAGGGAAGGGAGGCGTCCTGGACGGAGACCGCGTCCAATAAAGCTGGAAAGGTGTAGTAGGGACGTTTCAATCCCTCGACATTCACCCGGCTGATCGCTCCCTCCTCGGTCAGCTCGGAGAGACGGCGGGGGACCTCAGAGATTCCGTCTCTGCGAAGGTAGGTGATTTCCTGCGCCGAAACGATTCCGAGCGCAGTGATCGCCCGCCTGATGAGCCAGTCCGCACATTCATCCGGAGAAGGCAGCCGGGTATCGACGGAAGAGGGGAGTATCCGTTCCGTCAGATCGTAGACCTTCTGGAAGTTTTCCCTTCTCGACACCATGATCGTTCCCTCCATGAAAAGATGCTCCAGGGCGATCTTGGCCGGCTTCCAGTCCCACCAGACGCCGGAAGGTCTCTCGCGTTCGTCCGCGAATTCCCGCGCGCAGAGCTCCCCCTCGCTTCGGATGCGAACGAGCACGGAGTCCATCACGGCTCTGTTCCGCGCGTACCAGTCGAAACCGGTCCGCTTGATCCGCTCCATGCGGGGGAGGCAGAAACGGTAGTCCTCCAGGGGGAGGTAGGCCGCGGCGTGGGTCCAGTATTCGAAGATCCGCCGGGGATTCCCATGGGGGGCGGCGGTACGGGATGCTCCCTGGAGCATGTCGAGATCGCTTTCCGTGAATGACCGGTTCCGCGACCAGAGGATATGCGCGTGGGCACGGGTGACCACGGAGATGGTGTCTATCTGGACGCTTCCAAGGCGATCGATCACGCCGAGGGAGCCTGCCGCGATGATCGGTTCGGGACCGCCCGCGGCGGATTCGGCTTTCCGGTCATCGCCAGCGGCAGGGCGGCCCGCCGCGTATGGATCGAGGAGAAAGGCATCGTTTCCAACCGCTATCGCTGCGGCGTGTTTACGGGAAATGGTTTCCATCGGGCCTGTCGGTCTCCCTTTCTCCGTTCTATCTCTCCCTCAAGATCCGCGTATTCCAGTCCGAACCTGTCGGCGATCTCCCGGCACTGGGCGATGGACGCGTACACATCCGCGGGTGTGTGGGCGTCCGAATTGCAGACGACCCTGATTCCGCCGGTTTCTGCGGCGATTTCCCAGAACCGGTCGATGGGATACATCCTCCTCCCGTCGCGAGGTCCCTTGATCGGATCCTTACGGAACCCGTATCCGTTGATCTCCAGAGGGATTCCCGTGCGGGCGGCCGCCGAGATGATCTCCCTGGCGCAGGCTTCCGCGTTCTCGTCCCAGCGGATATACCCGATGCCGAAGTTATCCGGATGGGCGATGAAGAGGAAGAGCCCGCTCTCCATCGCGGACACGAGGTTCCCCGCCATAGCTGAGAGGTGGGCTGGAGTCTCCAGATCGTAGAGGTCGAGCCAGGCTCCTCCATAGGGGAACCAATGTTCAGCGCCGATAAGATAATCAAAACCGCAGTGTCCCAGGAGTTCGTCGCGGTAAAAACCTTCGAAGTCGGGGACCCATTCGCACTCGAGCCCTCGGTGAATCGTGAGGGAGGGAAAGGCCGCGCGGGCCTCCTCGATGGCGGCGAGGTAACCGGGAAGCTCGGCAAGGGTCATTCGGGCGACAGCCCAACGCCCGTCAGGCATGGGGGTGTGATCCGTGGCGCCGAGGATCCTTCCTCCCTGCCGGACCGCTTCAGCCGCATACTCTTTGACATCCCCTGAGGCATGATGACAGCGGAAGGTGTGTGCATGGTAGGTCGCGTTGATTTTCATGGGTGTCCCTACGATACCTGGTTTGGCTTCCTTGTTCAAGGATGGGATGCGGGCAGCGTTTCTTCTTGACAGTGCGCTGGACCGCATATAGTCTTTTCTTATGGAACGGAACGACAATTCCACCGCCGATCCTCTCGATGAACTGGTGACTGCTCTTGCCTCCACGACGGATAAACAGCTGATCAGGGAATTCCTGCAGAGCATCCTGACGCCGAGCGAGATCGAGGAGATCCCCAAGCGCTGGGCTCTCGTGAGGCTCATCGACGAAGGCTGGAGCCAACGGAAAATCGCCGCGGAACTCGGGCTCAGTCTCTGCAAGATCACGAGGGGTTCCCGCGAGCTGAAGAAGGAGAATTCCGCGTTCCGGCGGATGGTGAATCGGTACAAGGAAGTCGCTTCCCGCAATCGGTGAACGGGCGGGCGTTAGAAATCCCGGAGCCTCTCATAGGCCAAGCGTGTGGTGGCGCCGGGGGTTCAATAGAGAGCGGCGGCGCGGGAGGAATCGCGCTGGAAACTCCCCGCACTTCAGCTGTCACCCGTTCTGTTCCGTATTCTCCAAAAATTGAATAACCAGTTCAGCCACCTCTTCCTTTCCCTCCTCCATGACCATCCGGTGGGGAAAGCTTTCAAAGACCTCCGTCCGTATCTCCCGGGATCCGATCCTTCCCACGATGAAATCCGCGACTTTTTCGGGCACAACGCGGTCACACCGTGACGCGATGACCAGCGCGGGACAGGTGATGCGCCGGAGCGAGTGCCTGGCCATCCGCTGCAGGGTAAAGACAGAGGCGATCGGACGGATGAAGGTCCACCGCCAATACTCCTGTTCCAGATGTTCGAGCCCAGGAATCCCGGCTTTTGTCGGTCTAGGCTTTCTTAGGTAGGGGAGGAAAGGGGCGGCGATCGCCGCGAGGAGGGGGGAGAAGAGGATCAGCCTGTTCCGGTTGAGGATCCCGGGCGCGATGAGAACGAGACGGGAAACCGAGAGACGGGCTGCGGTCAGGACAGCCAGGATCCCTCCCATTGAAAAACCGACAACGTGGACTTGCCGGCAGAGAGGCGCGAGATCCATGTAGGCGTCAAGCGCCCTGCGAAGCCAGTCGCGCCAGCTGACCGTGAGAAGATCCTCCTTTCGGGTGCCGTGGCCAGGCAGCCGGGGAATCGAAACGGTGAAGCCCGCCTCGTTGAGCCTTTCCCCAAGGTAGCGGACCTCGCCGGGCCCTGCCGTGTACCCATGGAGGATCAACACTCCCTCGCCCCGGTTTCCCTGAAGGAAAACGGGAAGCTCGCGGGGATGTGTTCGTATCTCGCCGGGAATCGTTGTCCGCCTCACGGGACATTTCTATCACAGATCGACACGCGTGTCAGGGAGCCCGATGCTACCCGCCGCCATCCCTCTTCGATTTCTGCGCTTGAATATACTACATAACGGATGTATAGTATATCCATGCACGCGAGAAAGCCCCTTATTCCGCCTATCCATTTCCGCACGCGCTACTCCCTCCTGGCGGGAGTCTTTTCCCCCGAGGAGATCTGCTCGCTTGCCGAGTCGTCCGGGTCGCCCTTTGTCGGGATCGCCGATCTGGGCAACATGTACGCCCTTCCCCGGTTTCTTAACGCGGCCGCGGCCCGCGGTCTTTCTCCGCTTGTGGGGGCATGCGTGGAAAAAGAGGGCTCCCCGCTGTTCACCGCGTACTGTTTGAACGCCGTCGGCTTCGAGCGGATGAACGGGATCCTGACGCGC
>CAZPZF010000227.1:0-5572 GCA_964590705.1 uncultured Spirochaetales bacterium
GAGGAGCAGGGAAGGGGGAACCCAGTTCCAGAAGAGGGCAACCCACGATGTGGCGACCCCCGCCATCGTGAGCTGACCTTCCGCGCCGATGTTCCAGAACCGGAGCCGAAAGGCCAAAGAAACCCCGAGGCCCGTCAGCATGAGGGGAATCGCCTTTACCAGGGTCTCCGTGAAGGCGTGAAAGGATCCGAAGGCGCCGAGAAACATGGCCCCGTAGGTTGCCAGCGGATCGGTCCTGAAGATGAGGAGGAGGATCCCCGTGAGCAGGAGGGAGGCGAGGAAGGAAACGGCGGGAACCGCCCACTGGGCTGTCCGGGAAACCGCCTTTCTCTTCTCAAAGAGGAGTGTCATCGGCTGTCTCCTGAACCGTCGGATCTGCCGGCGGTTCCGGTCGCGACGCCGGCCATGAGCAGCCCGAGGGTTTCTGGATCCGCCGAAGCGGCTGGAAAAGTCCCCATAATCCGTCCTTCGTGCATCACCGCGATGGTGTCAGAAACCGAGATGAGCTCGTCCAGATCCTCGGAGACGAGGAGCACCGCGGTTCCGTTTTCTCTCTGCGCCACCAGTTCCTTCCGGATCGACTCGGTGGCTCCGACGTCCAGACCCCTGGAAGGGTATACGGCTACGAGCAATGCCCTGCACGCGCCGATCTCTCGCGCGAGGATGGTCTTCTGGATATTTCCGCCGGAGAGGAATTTCACCTGGGTATCTGGAGAGGGTGTGGAGATCCGGAAAAGCTCAATGAGCTTCCTCGCGAAATCCTCGATCCGTCTCGGCCTGAGAACGCCGGCTGAGGCGAGGGGCGGGGAGCGGTATCCCTTCATCGCAAGGTTCTCCGCCACGCTCATGTCCCCCACGATGCCCACCGATATCCTGTCCTGGGGGATGTGCCCTACGCCGCGGGAGATGATCGACCGAGGTGAACGGTTCGCGGCATCGCGGCCGTTCACACGGATCGAGCCTGAGGTCACCCTGCGCAGTCCTGTGATGACCTCCGCGAGTTCCCGCTGCCCGTTCCCCGCAACACCTGCGATGCCGAGAATCTCGCCCGCGCATACGGTGAGGGATATCCCCTTCAGGGCGGGCAGGCCGCGGTCGTCGAGGCTGGTCACGTCTGAAAGCTCTAGAACGGTTTCCGCTGGGCATGCGGGTTTCTTTTCGATGTGGAAGAGGATGTCCCTGCCGACCATGAGGCGGGCGAGTTCCGCGGGATTCGTGGCCCCGGTGCGTCTCACCGCGGCCACCTCCCCGCGGCGAAGGACCATGACGCGGTCGGAAAAATCGGTCACCTCGTCCATCTTGTGCGTGATGAAGATCGATGATTTGCCTTCTCCCTTCATCCGCTGGATCACCGCGTTCAGGTCGCGCGCTTCCTGCGGGGTGAGAACGGCTGTGGGCTCGTCGAGGATGAGGATGCGCGCCTTGCGGTAGAGGAGCTTGAGGATCTCGACACGCTGCTGCGCGCAGACGGAGAGCTGCCAGACATACGCGTCCGGATCGACGACGAGATTGTACCGCGCGGAAAGCCCGCGTATTCCCTCCCTGACACGCCTCATGTCAGGCACGAATGGGAGGCCGGTCATGCCGAGAACCACGTTTTCCGCCACGGTCATGGTATCGACGAGCATGAAGTTCTGATGGACCATGCCGATGCCGAGGGCTGCGGCGTCGCTGGGCGACGAAATCGTCACTGGTTTCCCCTCGATGAGGATGCGCCCGGAATCGGGGCGGTAGAGGCCGCAGAGGATGTTCATGAGGGTGGTTTTACCCGCCCCGTTCTCTCCGAGGAGGGCGAGGACCTCCCCGTGCCCGAGTACGAGGTCGATGTTCACGTTCGCGCGGACGCCGGGAAAGCTCTTGCTGATCTTCGTCATCTCGACGAATGGGACGGGGGCGTCGCCGCCCCCGTCCGTATCCATGGAGAGAATCATTTGACCGAACCGACGACTCCCTGCACGAAGTAGTCGAAGTTGAGCAGCTGCTCGTCGGTGAGGGAGCTTCCCTCGGCCACGATCAGCTTGCCGCTCTGGTCGTAGATGGGACCGTAGAAGACGTCCCAGGTTCCGGAGAGGATCTTGTTCTTCGCACTTTCCACAAGCGCCTTCACGTCCTCTGGGACGTTGGGGCTGTATTCGGAGAGCCCGACGATCCCGGCCGAAAGGCCCTGCCAGTACTGCTGGGTCTTCCAGGTTCCGTTCATCGCGGCTTCGATCCTTTCAATATAATACGGGCCCCAGTTCCATACGGGGCTGACGAGAACTGAGTCACCCACGAAGGCCCGCATGTCGGAATCGTAGCCGATGCTGAACAGCCCGCGTTCCTGGGCCGCTTTCTGGGGTTCCGTGGTGTCCTGATGCTGCGCGATCATATCGGCGCCGGCGTCGAGGAGGGCGACCGCTGCCTCGCGTTCCTTGACCGGATCGTACCAGGTGTTGGTCCAGACGACTCTGACCTCAGCCTTTGGATTGACGGAGCGTACGCCGAGGGTGAAGGCGTTGATTCCTCGGACGACCTCGGGAATCGGGAAGGCAGCCACGTACCCGATGACGTTCTTCTTCGTCATCTTTCCTGCCACAATGCCCGAGAGATAGCGTGCCTGGTAGATTCTGCCGAAATAGGTGGACATGTTGTCCAGGGTCTTATACCCGGAACAGTGTTCGAACCTGACCGCGGGGAATTCCTTCGCCACCTCGTACATCGGATCCATGTAGCCGAACGATGTGGCAAAGATCATGTCATAGCCCTGCTGGGCGTACTGGCGCATGACACGGGCGGCATCCGGCCCTTCCGGAACGTTTTCAATGAAAACTGACTCCATTTTGTCGCCGAAATACTCGGCCGCGACAAGTCTGCCCCGTTCGGGCGCGTGGGGCCAGCCCAGGTCGCCCGGGGGGCCGATGTAGACGAAGGCGACCTTGAAAGGCTCCTCCTTCTCCGCCGCGTTTTCCTTCTTCGCGCAGCCCGCGATCACCGCGAGAGCGACGAAGAGAAGGAGGGCGGAAGCAAACATACCCTTTTTCATCGATGACTCCTTTGAGAAAGTGTGGGAAACGTATCGATATTCTATAGTCTTTCATGGGCACACTGTCAAAGGCTTTTCAGTGAAATCCGAAGAGAGGATATTTCTTGCATTTTTATCCCTCATCCCCTTATAAATGAGTATGAGCGTAAAAGGAGGCTACAGGTGAAACCTCTGCGAATTCTCGTGGTGAATACCGGATCGACTTCTACAAAGATTGCGGTCTACGACGATGAACGTGAGCTGTTTCTCGAAAATATAAAACACTCGAACGAGGAATGCGAACGTTACACGACGGTCATCGATCAGTACAGCTTCAGGATCTCCATGATCCTCGCGCTCATCGAAAAGCACGGGATACCCCTTGCGAGTCTCGACGTGGTGGTGGGGCGCGGGGGGATCCTCAAGCCCATCCACGGCGGGGTCTGGAAGGTCACCAGAAAGATGCTCGACGACCTCCACGACACGCGCACGGCCCAGCACGCCTCCAACCTGAGCGGGATCATCGCGTACGAAATCGCGGCCAAGATCGGAGTTCCTTCATATATTGTCGATCCCGTCGTCGTGAACGAGATGGAGCCCATCGCGACCTATTCGGGCATACCGCAGATCGTCCGAAGGTCGGTTTTCCACGCGCTGAACCAGAAGGCGACCGCGCGCAGGGCGGCCCGAGAGCTCGGAAAGGCCTATGAAGAGGTCAACCTGATCGTAGCGCATATGGGGGGAGGCATCACCGTGGGCGCTCACAGGAAGGGAAGGGTCGTTGACGTCAACAACGGCCTGAACGGAGATGGTCCCTTTGCGCCCGAGAGGGCCGGAACCCTTCCCGCGGGACAGCTGGTCGAGCTCTGCTTCCACGGCGGGTATACCGAGGAGGAGATCGGAAAGCTCCTCAAGGGGAAAGGAGGCCTCGTCGCTTACTGCGGGACTTCGGACGCCCGTGAGGTGTACGAAAAAGGAAAGGCGGGAGACGCCCACTGCCTGGAGGTGATACGGGCCATGGCATACCAGGTGGGCAAGGAGATCGGTTCCATGGCCGCGGTTCTGTGCGGAAGGATCGACGGCATCGTACTCACCGGCGGGCTCGCCCACAACGCGGAGTTCATCTCATGGATAACGGATATGGTCGGTTTTCTCGGCCGGATCTTCGTCTACCCCGGAGAGGACGAGATGATCGCGCTTCGCGACGGCGCGCTCCGCGTTTCCCGGGGGCTCGACACGGCAGAGGAATACTCCTGACGCCGTCATGAGGAAGAGATATCCGTATATCACGAAGGGATCCTTCATCCTGTTTCTCGTCTTCTCCTTTCTGATGGAATTTGTCCCCGTGTACCCGGTCTACATGATCATCTTCGATTCTCGCGGATACGGTTTCACGGGGCTTTCCTGGCTCATGGTCATCTGGTGCGTCCCCGTAGTGCTCCTGGAGCTTCCCTCCGGGGTGCTCGCGGACAGGCTGAGCCGCAAAGCCTTGATCGCGGGGGGGATGGGCTTCAAGATCCTGTGCTATCTGCTCTGGTCCGTCTCTTCAAGATACGCGGCGGCCGCGTTCGGCTTTGTCTGCTGGGGCATACAGGAAGCCTTCTGCTCCGGGTCTCAGCAGGCCCTGCTGTACGAGAATCTGCGGGACGAAGGTGACGAGGCCGACTACGAGGCCGCGGCCGGCATCTGCGGGGCAGCCTCCACCGCTGGCGTCATCGGCGCTCTGGTTTACGGCGGTTTGATCTACGCGTAGAATCCTGGCCTTCCGGCCATCCTCTCCGTATGGACCGCAGCAGCCGCTCTCGTTTCAGCACTCTGCCTGCGCGAACGTCCAAAGAGTCGTGCGGCTGCTGCGGAGGCCGAGGATATCTGCCTGGATGCCGATGGAAGCACGTGCATGGACGCGGGAAGGAATGACAAAACGAAATGCAAAAAGCCGCAAGATGAGGGCACCCGCGGAGCGTTCCGGGCCGCCCGAGGGATTCGCGCACTCATGGCGGCGGCGTTCCTCGCCGTCGGGGCGTATGGCCTACTGGACGAGTACGAAGGCCTGTGGGCGGTACAGTCCTACGGAATTCCGGTGGCCCTCGTGGGATTCTGGAACGCCCTTCGATTCGCCTTCAACGGCGTCGGCGGGTTGGCCGCGGGCAGACTTTCGCGCTTTTTCACGCGGATCGGCAAACATGGCTTGAGCAGGGCGCTTGCAGCTTCCGGACTGCTCCTCATTCTGTCGACGCTGCTCCGCGGTCCCGCTCGTTTTCTCCCGTACTTGGCGTACTACTTCTCCATGGCCGCGGTTTCCGTGATCCTCGAGGGCAGGATGCACCGCGCCGTGGAGGACAGCGGAAGGGCCACGCTTCTCTCCCTGGGCTCGCTGGGAGCGACCCTCACCTCCATGGTTCTCTCCCCGCTCTTCGGACGTGCCGCCGATACCTTCGGCTTCCGATGGATGCTTATCCTGAAGGGGTTTGCGGGAATCGCAGCTGGTGTTGTTTCGCTCTTCAGCTTTGATGAAATTAGTGTTTCGAATTGTGGATATAGTGTGAAGCAAAATTCAATAGGGGGCTGTAA
>CAZPZF010000228.1:0-5514 GCA_964590705.1 uncultured Spirochaetales bacterium
TGACCGATAGTCTCGCCCCATTTCTGGCCGGAACGATCGACGCGACAACAGACAGAACAACGGAAAGAAGGGCGATGACTCCGGTCCGCAGCCAGTCGATCGATATCGGAATCTGCTCGAGGTAGTATTCCTTTGGCAGCTCCACCGCGCTTGTCTTGGCGAGGAACATCTCAATTCCGCGGAGGATCTCGTTGATGGAAGCCGAGCAGAGAAGTCCCGCGGCCGTTCCGAGGATGACCCCGGCCGTCCCGCAGAGGAAACCGGCAAAGAGAAATCCGACGAGGATCGTTCCCGTATCCACGCCGATGCTCTTCAGAACCGCGATCTCCTGCTGCTTTTCGAGAACCACCATGGTGAGGGAGGCCGAAATATTGAAGATTCCCACGAGAAGGATGATCGCCATGATGAACGTAAGGAGACTCTTTGTGGTCTGGAAGGATTTGTACATCGGTTTTTCCAGCTCGTACCAGGTGTAGAAATGCCAATTCCTCGGGAAGGCTCGTTCTAGAGCCGCCGTTATTTCCCGCATATCGCCATACGGATCGTCCACCTTAACCCCGATCGAGAAGGAACCGGGGTCACGGAAGAGGAGCTCGGCCTTGTCCCGCGGGATGATGGCGGTCAGGCTGTCCAGTTCTCGGTACCCTGTCGAGTAGACGCCGGTTACGACGAAGCTCTCCGGCCTGAGGACGTATCGGCCGCCGCTCGTCCGCATGCTCGTCAGGAGTTTCACCTCGCTGCCGGGCCCGGCGCTCAGCTCATCCGCAAGCCCGGAAGAGAGGATGATGGAATCCGGCCGAGAGAGGTCCGGGCTTCCCCGTTCCAGGGTGAAATAGCGGGAGAATCCTGGATCCGCCTCGGCGATTCCGGGGGGATACCCCCTGACCGAACCCCCCCGGGTCGTGCCGCCGTACCAGAGGAGCCCCGAACCCTCGCAGAAGGGGATCACTCCCCGCACGCCGGGAATCTCCATGGCTGCAGCTATCGGTTCCGCGAGCGAAGCCGGATCGACGGCCAGGTAGTTCTTCCCCTGGATATGGAAGGTTCCGATCTCGAGGTAGCGGTCCGTGATTCCCGCCATCATACCGGAGGTGACCTCCAGGACAAGGATCAGCGGTATGAGGCTGAAAGCGATGCCTAAGATGGTTCCGGCGAAGGGGAAACCCCTCCTCCAGGCCCTCCGGGGAGCCAGCTTCCCGCTTTCGGGAAGGCTCCCCCTCCCCTCTGCCAATGTCATCCCCCCTTTGAAGAGGTGGAAGCCGTAGGAAATTCCGGCGCCCGCGTTCACCGGCATAAGAGGGCTCCCCCCTCGAGCCGGGAACGGATATCACCCATCGCGGCGAAACGATTGTCGTGCGTGACGAGAATGAGCGTCTTGCCCCGTTTCCGCACGAGATCGAAGAGGAGTTCCTGGATCAAAGAGGCGTTGCGTTCGTCCAGGTTGCCCGTCGGTTCATCGGCGAGGATTAGGGCTGGGTCGTTGACGAGCGAACGGGCAACGGCGACCCTCTGGCGTTCCCCGCCGGAGAGCTCGCAGGGATAATGGGAGAGACGTTCTTGCATGTTCACCGCGGCAAGGAGCTCCTTGGCGAGATCCCGCGCCTTCGCCCTTCCCATGCCCGTCATGAAAGCGGGAAGCATGACATTCTCCAGCGCGGTGAATTCGCCGAGGAGGTAATGGAACTGGAAGATGAAACCCAGGGTTTCCCTCCGGTATTGGGCAAGCCACCGTTCCTCGAGTTCATGGACGCTCCAACCGGCGCACGTGATGGAACCGGAATCGATTCGCTCGAGCCCGGCTATGCAGTTGAGAAGGGTACTCTTGCCTGAACCGAACTCCCCGGTCACGACGAGGGTCTTTCCCTCCTCCAGGACGAAGGAGACGTTGCGGAGGATGGAGAGTTCCTCCCTGCCAGAGAGAAAGGACTTGCACAGGTTTTCCACGGTGATGATGTTCATCTCGGTTGCTTTGTCCTCCTCATTCCCGTTCCTCCCCTCTGAGTACCGCGGTTACCGCGATCCGTGAAACCCCGCGTGAAGCCCCCAACCCCGCGAGGGTGGATACGAGGAGGGCGAACAGCGAAGTCCCGATCACTTCCCCGGGGAAGAGGACGCTCGGCACTTCCTTGATATAGAAGTAAGCCGGTGAGAACAGCGTGAATTCCTCGCCCGAGCCCCGTATTCCCGATCCCGCCAGGGCGATGAACGAGCCTATTCCGTTCACCACCTTTTCCACGAAGCCGAATATCGTGTCGATGTTCCCGCTGATGAGGATCCCGAGAATGATGCCTCCCGTGACCCCGAAGAACCCGATCAGGAACCCCTCGATCACGAAGATCCAGCAGATAGAACCAGGGGGCGCGCCCATAGCCTTCAGGATCCCGATTTCCTCCCTGCGCTTCAGGACCTCCCGCCTGAGGAACGCCCTAATCGTCACCCCGACGACGATGAATATGAGCCCAAGAAGCACCATGAGCAGGAGCTTCTCCATCCGGAGGGCGGAGAAAAAGGATCGATTGTACACCCTCCAGGACACGGCGGACAATTTCCGCGGTTCGACGAGCTGTAGAATCGCCTCGAGGGCCTGAAGGTCGCGATAGCGGTTCTTTAGTTTCACTCCGTAGACGAGGGGAATGCTTCCCGAATCGAACGGCTCGATCCCCTCGAGCGAGAGCAGCGCGAGCGAGCTATCGTACCGGTAATAGCCTGATTCGAAGATTCCCCGCACCACAAACGCCTCCGTGACCACGGAGAGAGGCCGACCCTCCCTGCCGGAGAGGGAGGAAAGCTCGACCGTATCGCCGCACTCAACCCCCAGGGAAAACGCGAGCTGGGATCCGAGGACGATCGCGCGAGGATCGGACAGGTCAAAGGAACCGGCCGAGAGGGAGAGCTGCCCCGTGAACAGGGGATCCCGCTGTGAAGCGTCGGGCGGAACGGCCATGAGGGACGCGGCTACCGGGGAGGAAAAGACACCCGACAGCATCCCCTGCGTCTCCCTAAAGGGAAGAATGGTCTCAATGCCCGGGATCTTCCGGATCTCCTCCGTAAGACCGATGTCGATTGAACCGGAGCCGTGATTGGCGGTACCTTTCACAGGCTGGATACGGATATGGAAAGAAGTGACGTTGAGAATGGCCTCGATGTAGCCGATCTGAAATCCGTTCATGACTCCCATTACAGACACGATGGCCATCACGCCTATTCCGATGCCTACCGAGGAGATACGGGAGATGGTCAGCCTTCTCCCCTTTCTTCTGTTGGAGAAGTACCGGCGGGCGGCGAAGAAGGTCCACCCGCGGGTCATCGGGAGAGCTCCCTTGAATCTGGCATGACCGGCTCTTCCCCGACCGCGGTCCCGTCCGTGTAGAAGATCCTGAGAAAGGGCATGCCCCTTTTATAATACGTCTCCGTATAATCGCCCTCCGTCCGATATTCCGTTATCTTCACGAGCACCCCGTTCTTCCAATACTCTTCGGAGACAAGGTTCCCCGAGGCGTTCCTGATGTACCACCACCGTTCCGTGGAGCCTGGCTGGCGCACCGTTTTCTCCGCCAGGTATCCCCCGGCGTTCCTGAAAAAGGTTTCCACCCTTCGCCCTTCCCGGTCCATTTCGAGGGAATGGACGGGAAGGGAATCGGCGTCGTACTCGGTCTCGACGGATGAGCCGGTTTCGAAATTCCGATACGAGGAAGACACGCGGATCCCATCGGCGTAGCGATACTCGGTCGATTCGAGGATGCGGTCCCTCCGCCACGTCTCCTCAGCAGTGAGAAGGGAATTCCGGTAGCGCAGGAGGACCCCGTACGATCCGAAGTCGCACCATTCCTCGTAGAGGGAGCTTCCGCTGTACCGGAAAGAGGAGGCGTGCGTCTCGCCCGCCTTGAAGCTGCGCGTCACCCTCCGTAACCTCCCGTTGCTGTCCCTCTCGAAGGAATCGGTATAGAGGAGGGTTCCTTGGGAATCGCGGTATACTGTCGACACGATGAGACCGCTCGCATACCGGTATTCAACGGACTGCAGGAGGACTCCGTCTCTGTATTCCTCCTCCTGGACAGGCGTGAGACCTTGGTAAACGGTGACGCGGATGAGAACCCCCTTTTCGTAATACCGCTCCTCACGCCGGCCTTCCCGGTCTCTCAGGTAGTCCCATCTCTTCACCTCCTTCCCCTCGTGAAAAAGAGTCGAGCGTCTACCCGAAGGGATGTCGGTTTCGATCACGGTATAGGGGAATTCGTCCATTCGGACTCGATCGATCGGTTCGAGCGCCTGACCCATGGGATTGGATCGGAAGATGCTCTCCCCATGGAGGAAGAGTGCCGCGGAAAACAGAAAGGCGATGGGAAGAAGGCGCCTCATCATGGTGCCAGCAGGTTGTCCACGAAGGCTGCTGGATCGAACGGCGCGATGTCGCCGAGCTTCTCTCCGGTTCCGATGAACGAAAACGGAATCCCGAGGCTCCGCTGGATCGTGACCGCGATACCCCCCTTCGCGGCCGAATCGAGCTTCGACAGAACGATGGAGTCGATGTGAATGGCCTCGTTGAAGGTCTCGGCCTGCCTGAGCCCATTCTGCCCCGTCGTGGAATCGATCACGAGGAGGGAGTGGTAGGAAGGGATTCTTGCCCTGATGATCTTGTCGATCTTCTGGAGCTCCTTGACCAGGTTGGCTTTTGTATGCATCCGGCCCGCGGTGTCTGCGAGGATCATATCCGCCTTCTTCGCGCAGGCGCTCTCGATCGTGTCGTAGATGACGGCACCCGGGTCAGCGCCCGGCCGTTGACTGATGACCTTGAGGCCGAGGCGTTCCCCGTGTATGGCCAACTGGTCGATGGCGGCGGCTCTGAAGGTATCGGCCGCCGCGAGGAAGATCTCCTTCATGCCCTGGACCCTGCGGAAGTAGTCGGCGAGCTTCGCGATGGTCGTCGTCTTGCCCACGCCGTTGACGCCCAGGACGAGAACGAGGAGCGGGATCCCCGTCTGCCGCTCGATTCGGACGGTCCTGAGGTATCTGAGCAGGATCTCCTTTGTCAGGGCGATCAGCTCCTGGTCCGTCTTTCTCCCTCTGGTCAGGGCTCCCCGGATCTCCTCGATGATCTCGAGAGTGGTAGTGACCCCGAGATCTCCCTCTATCAGGAGATCCTCGAGATCGTCGAAGAACTCTTTGTCCAAGGAAGCTCGGTTGAACAAGCTGCGGATCCGCCGACCGATGTTCCCGAATGCCACTGTCTTCTCCTTGCCCCGGTCATTCCACGCTTTGGATGTACTCCGCGAGGGAGATCATCCAGTCCACCGCAAGGACCGAGGTGATAGCCAAAGTCGCCCAATAGGAACGATACCATAGATAGAAGCTGTCTGTCAGGTACGTGCTCGCGTAGTCGATCGCCATACCGTAACAGAAAAGAGGCACCGCGATCGAAACCGCGAATATGCCGAAGGCCTGATAGAATTCCTTTTTCTTCATCTTCCGAACCGTCTCCCGGTCAAGGATGAAGAAAAAGGAATTCTATCAGGC
>CAZPZF010000229.1:0-5475 GCA_964590705.1 uncultured Spirochaetales bacterium
GTACAGGCGGAGATAGAGGCGATCCAGGGGCTGATCGGGAAGGAGGAGGAGAAGCGGCGCGAACGGAGCCGCTCCCGGGAGCAGGTGAAGAAGGAGCAGACGAACAGGCAGGACTTCGCGGACAGGGTCATCGACGAGATGCGGAAGAGGATAGAGGGCTACCCGGACGCGCCTCTTCCCGAAGAATCCTCCTACGAGATGAAAAAGCTGTTCGGCATGCTCATGATGTTCGAGAAGGAGTACTGGTACCGGGGAGACCGGATCCTCCGGAAGCTGTCTCCCTCCCCCTACGCGGAACCGCGCAGGAGCATCGAGGGAAGGGTCTATTCGCTGTGCTATCCGGGCAAGGACGGGATCCCCCAGCGCTGCGCCCGTTACGTCGCCCTCTCCTCCCGCTTCCCGCGTGACTACGAGGCCATGGACCGCGAGGAGAAGAGCTGTGTCGTCGACGCAGCCCAGCTGCTCCACACGGTGGCAGACGAATTCGCGGGCCTGACCGAGGCTCCGGGAATCACCGCGGAAGAGCGCGCGGATGTGGCGGCCGTCCTCGAATTCGTTCATACTTGTATCGAGGATTTCAGGCTTGCCGATTTCAGACCGAAGAGAGGAGCGAACAATGGGTAGTGAGATCACTGTTACGAAGAACAATTTCGCCGCGGAGGTACTCCAGTCGAACGTGCCCGTGCTGGCGGATTTCTGGGCCACGTGGTGCGTTCCGTGCAAGATGGTGGCCCCGATCCTTGGGGAGATCGCGGACGAATACGCGGGAAGGTTGAAGGTGGCCAAGATAAACGTCGACGAGTCAGGGGACCTGGCCACTGAGTACGGGATCGTAAGCATCCCGACGCTCATGGTCTTCAAGGATGGAAAGATCGTGAAGCAGCAGGTAGGCGCGGCCTCGAAACAGGCCATCCTGGATCTGGTAAAGGCGTTCCTATAAAGAATACGGGCGCCGGCGGCGGATTGCTGTGCCTTCCCCGTGGGCGCCCTCCGTCGCGTCTCATTTCGGGACGTAGACTTCGTCGCTGTTCACGGAACCGAAGCTCGCTTTTCCTGTCGGTACGATGTGCCAGTCGGCCGCAGTGTTCGTGTCAGCCGGCTCCGCGGATCGGCAGATAGACCGCGTGGCTGTCGATCCTTCCGGGCTGATCCCGTCCTCGGGAACCAGCTCTGCTCCCGCCGCCGCCCATGCTTCAGCCTCCGCGATTTCCGCGGCCTGCTCCTGGAAAAGCCGAGAACCGAAACCTCCGTACGCGGTGTCCGAGTTCCTGGTCCGGTTGCTGTACAGGACGCAGTCAACAAGATCCCCGGTCGGTGAGGCATAGAGGGCGATGACGCCGTTGTTTCCCGAGAGTCCCGAAGCGCCCTCCACCCAGAGATCCCAGGCTGTTCCGGTGGACAGAAGCCCGCCGGACGCCTGCCGGTCCTCCGTTTCGTCGATCTCCTCCGCTATACCCTGCGGTTTCCAGTGGACGACGATGAAGTCGCCAGCGCCGACCTCGATGGCGGGAAGGATCTCCCTATCCGTAAAAGAGGTCCTGGTCCCCTGGAAGACGCACATGCCGGCGGTATCGCCGCCTTCGAGTACCACGAGTTCAACGCAGTCGGGACGTGTCGACGAACCCTGCGTGGTGAATTCATTGATGAGGACGCGGGGAAGGCGCGGATTGAAACCGTAGAAGACGGCCATGAAGCGCATCCGATTCCCGGCCGCGTCGGCGACGGTTCCGGACAGGCAGTACTCCTTTCCCGGGACCTGATCCTCGCCGAAGGAAACGGTGATCACGGTTTCGTCCGGCAGGCTCCCCTCCACGGGTAATGACGGGGTGATCTCCGGCGGGGAGAGAAACGCGGCTTCCTTGTCGAAGGTGAGCACGACGGTTCTGGAGTCCGCTGTGCGGAGCCCTTCGAAGACCGGCGGAAACAGGGCCTCGGGCTTCCCCGCCTCCCATGTCGAGTCCTGCACGCAGGAAACCGTATATACAAGTAGGGATCCCGCAAAAAAAAGCGCAAGAGAGGTTTTCATGGACTTGTCCTCCTCAAGGATTGTGCCGATAGTATGTACCGGGAGAATCCCTTCGTTCCGCGACAGGCGGAAGGCACGCTTTCATCTACAGCGGAATCTCGTTCCTGCTTGAGAGTGAGGAGGTTTTTCGATGGCTGATAACATTCTCTTCGATAAATACGGTATCATCGTGGATTCCGGAAAGGTCATCTTCCACGAGGGCGACTCCGGGGACCAGATGTATATCATTCAGGAAGGGAATGTGCGGATCAGTAAGATGATCGGAGGCAAGGAACACATCCTCGCGGTTCTCGTGAAGGGCGATTTCTTCGGGGAAATGGCCATCGTGAATCAGATAACGCGGTCGGCCACCGCTACCGCGGTCGGTACGGTCAGGCTCCTCGCCTTCAACAGGGAGGGGTTCATCAGCATGATCGAGAAGAACGCGCGGATCGCCCTCAACATCATCGACAAGCTCTGCAGGAGGCTCCAGCAGGCGAATTCACAGATCCAGCACCTGGTACGGAAGAATGAGAAAGGGCTGATCGCCCTGAACCTCTACTACGCCTTTGCCGAAAACGGGATGGAAAAGGCGCTCCTGGAGTACCACAAAACCGCGAGGGATATCGCGCTGAGTCTCGAGCTGCCCCAGGAATCGGTGATCTCGTTCTTCGACGAGATCAGGGACCGCAACATCATCTTCATTGACGCCAACACGATGACGCTGCGTGATAGATCCACGCTGGCCGCCCTTGCCGAGCAGGCTTCGGCCCAATGACGGTTTTTCTGGAAAAATTCCCCAAACGATGATATACAGTATTCCGATTCGGTTTTCCCCCGCGCAGTGCCCGGAGGATCCCGAATCGTGAATCCCGACGGAATGAACAAGAAGGAAAGCGTATGTGCGGAATAGTCGGCTATTGCGGGCCCAGACAGGCATCGGAGATCCTGCTCGAGGGGCTGAAGAGACTCGAGTACCGGGGGTATGACTCCGCCGGAATCTGCATCGTGAACGACGGAGTGCTACGGGTGGTCAAACGGAAGGGGAAGATCAAGGACCTCCGCGAGATCGTTCCCCCGGAGATCCCCGGAACCTGCGGCATCGGCCACACCCGCTGGGCCACGCACGGCGAGGTCAACGACGTCAACGCCCATCCGCATACCGACCAGTCCGGAAAGATAGCTATCGCCCACAACGGGATCATTGAGAACTACATGACCCTCAAGGAAAAATTGATCCAGAAGGGGGCGAAATTTCGCACCGAGACCGACTCCGAAGTCATCGCCTACCTCATCGAGGATCTCTACAAGGGAGATCTGGACAAGGCGTTCAAGGAGGCCATCCTCCTGCTCAAGGGGACGTTCGGGATCGTCTGTGTTCATGCGGACCATCCGAACAGGATCATCGGGGCCCGCAACGGTTCACCCCTCGTCTTGGGGATCGGCCAGGGCGAGATGTTCCTCGGCTCGGATGTCACGGCCATGATGGCGTACACCAAGCAGGTGGTCTACCTGGCGGACGGCGAGATCGTCTCGCTCGATCCGCAGGGTTTCAAGACATCGGATCTCTCAGACCGGCAGATCAGGAAGGATGTCGACCTCGTCAACTGGGAGCTCGACCAGATCGAGAAGGACGGCTTCAATCACTTTATGGAGAAGGAGATCTTCGAGCAGCCTGAGTCGATCGCCCGCGCGTTCAAGGGGAGGATCAACGCGGAACAGGGCACCGGCCACCTCGGGGGGCTGAATCTCTCCACCAAGGAGCTCCTGAACGTCGAGCGGATCAAGATCGTGGCCGCGGGTACCTCCTACCATGCCGGCATGGTGGCGGCCTACCTGATGGAGTCCGTAGCCCGAATCCCTGCGTACGCGGAACTGGCATCGGAGGTGCGCTACCGCAACCCGGTCGTGGAGCGGCACCCCCTCTACTTCGTCGTCTCCCAGTCCGGGGAAACCGCGGACACCCTCTACGCCATGCGGGAACTGCGGCGCAAGGGAGCTCCGGTGCTGGGGATCTGCAACGTGGTCGGATCGACGATTCCCAGGGAATCGGACGGCGGCGTCTACATCCATTCGGGCCCGGAAATCGCCGTGGCTTCCACCAAGGCTTTCACCTCCCAGCTCACCGTGTTCTATATCTTCACCGTGATCATGGCCCGGATGCGTCACTTGTCATTCGAGGACGGTATGGGAATCCTCTCGGATCTGCAGAAGGTCCCGGATTTGATCAAGAGGATCCTCGAAGACAAGGCGCACATCCAGAAACTGGCAAAGAAGTACTCCCGCTACAAGGACTTTCTCTTCCTCGGCAGGGGGCTGAACTACCCCGTCGCGCTCGAGGGGGCTCTCAAGCTCAAGGAGATCTCCTACATCCACGCGGAAGGCTACAGCGCCGCGGAGATCAAGCACGGTCCCATCGCGCTCATCAACGAGGAAACCCCGAGCGTGTTCCTCATCCCGGACGACAAACTCCGGGAAAAGGTTCTCTCCAACATGAAGGAGGTCAAGGCCCGCAGGGGAAAGGTTATCGCCCTCGCCGTCGAAGGGGACAGGGATGTGGCCGAAATCGCAGACGACACCATCACCGTGCCCCGAAGCTCAGACCTGATGTATCCTTTCCTCATGGTCGTCCCGCTCCAGCTCTTCGCGTACTACTGCGCCCTCGAGCTGGGAAGGGATGTGGATCAGCCCCGGAACCTGGCAAAAAGTGTTACGGTCGAATAGGCGGCGGTTTTCCCCCGCGGAAGCCCTTCCCTTCGCCGCCGCGCTTCCGTCCATGGCGGCCGCGTTCATGGTCGCGTGCGCCTTTTCCTTCTCCGCACCGACCCTCTGCGCCCAGCAGGGCGGACAGGCGGCGGGAACAGGATCCACGGCGGAAGCAGGGTCCGCGGCGTCCGCTATTACCCTCGCGATCCTTGAGCGCGGCCCGCTTCCAAGACGCTCCATCCCCTGGATCGGCCCCAACGCGATACCCTGTCATTTCGGCGAGTACCGCTTCGGGGAAGAACGGATAGCCCTTTACGCGCTTCGCGAATTCGTCCCGTCGTCGTCCTGGGAGATCTACCGGTGCGGCAGGAACAGGGATCTTCTCCGGGTTCCTTCGGAAGAGGGGCTCCTCATCATCGCGCGGACGGACGCCGAGGAGTCCTTTTTCTTCCTCTTCCCCGCCGGATTATCCGATCCATGCTCGTTCATCGTACAGTTCGTCTCACGCTTCACCTATTTCGTGGGCGCCTCCCGCGGCGACCAGGGACAGATATCCTTTCCCGCCATCCTCGAGATGGGGCCTTGATCATTTCCTCTCCAGAGCCATGATCTTGTTCACCCTCCTGGCGTGCCTGTCTCCGGCGAATGAAGCGGACATATAGGAATCGATGATCGTCTCGACGGCTTCGGGGTAGACTACCCTTCCCCCGAAGGCGAGAAAATTGACGTCGTTGTGTGCCCGTGAGAGTCTGGACGCCACGCTG
>CAZPZF010000230.1:0-5341 GCA_964590705.1 uncultured Spirochaetales bacterium
GAAGTCTTTCTCCCCCGACCTGAGGATGAAGAAACCATCGCCCTGGATGGCAACATCAGTCATGACCCCCGTCGTCTGGAGGGAGCCCTGGGTGTGGATCGTGTCGATCGATGAAATAGTCATGCCGAGTCCGATCTGCTTCGGATTGACCCCGCCCACCTCGTCGGTCGGACGAGCTGCCCCGGCCATGGACTGGGAGAGCATGTCCTGAAAATTGACCCTTCCCTTCTTGAAACCGATCGTGTTCACGTTGGAAAGATTGTTGCCGATGACATCCATCCTCACCTGGTGGTTCTGCAGTCCGGATACACCGGCGTATAATGATCGCATCATATTGCTGACTCCTTGCTACCGTACCTTGATGACTTCGGAGAAATCGTAATAGGTTCCATTGACGAGTATCTGCGGGAAATCCCTGCCCGCGATCTCCTCTACGGTCCCGGTTATGATCTGGCCCGCCTTCTCGATCTCTACGGTCCTCCCAAGGAGGGAAACCGCCTGCGCGTTCTTCAGGAGCCCTGTCATGGCTCCGAACTGCTGATTCATGTTCGTGATCTGTTCGAGAGAGGAGAACTGCGCCATCTGCGAGATGAATTCCCGGTCTTCCATCGGCGCGGTCGGATCCTGGTGAGACAGCTGGGTAAGGAGGATCTTCAGGAAATCGTCCTTTCCCAGGCTGTTCCCGCCGTTGACCGCTCCGAGGGCGGCGTTGAAGGCGTCCACCTGATACTGCGTGTTCGTCCTCTCTGTGGAAGACATCATTGCGCCTATATCCATCCGATCCTCTCCTTATACAACGAGGTTGACCAGGGTCTCTTCGAACTCCTGCTCTTCCAGAAGGGGTATGTTCTCCTCCATGCGCCGCGCCAGCCGAGCCGCGGGCAAGGCTCCCTCTCTCCCGTCCCTGCGTCCGTCTCCCTCCCCGCCTACGGCAACGGAGAACTGCCCGGTTTCGTAGCCTTGATCGGCCAGGGCGCGGGTGAGGCTGTCCATGTTTTGTTCGAACAGCTCCCGCACGCTATTATTCTCGACAAGAATCCTGCCCACTATACGGTTATCGTCCATGGATAGGCGGATCCGGACGCTGCCGAGATTGTCCGGCTTCAGGACCAGCCTGATTTCCCCGGAATGTTCGTTCCGAAGGATGATGCCGGTCTGCTTTACGATCTCCCCCTGCACAGCTTTCTCGAACCGGTCGCGGAAGGTCTCCCGAACCGCCGTAGCCTCTCCCCGTCCCGCCTGGTCTCCAGGCCTCCGCCCAAGTTCGAGCACCACTGTTCCGGGTTCCCTCTGGGCATCGGTTCGAGCGGCAGTTCCCTTGTCTCCAAACTTCGAGTCCTGCTTTCCATCGGCGGACAGGGACCGCACGTTGTCGGAGGACTGAGTTGACCGTCGGGAGCGGAAATCGACGACCGTCACCCGCGGGCTGTCCGGACGTTCCTTCGCGTCGCTGCCCGCGGATTTCCGGCCGTCCTCCTTCGCGCCGCCTTCTTTCGTACTCACACCCGCGTGCCGGGCAAGGGCGGCATTGACGAGAGCCTGCGCTGTCGCAGCGGATCCTTTGTCTGGCGTAGCCGCGGAAGCTGTTTTTACGGCGGTTTCCCGGGAATCGACCGAAGATCTGACTCCGGCCGCCGCATACCCCTTGTCGTTGCCCATATCCGTCTTCTCCTCGGACAGGAAAACAATCCTGTTCGGGGCGGCCGCGTCCGCCAACATTTCCGTGTTCCGATCGACGGATCCTGCGCGAACGGAAGCCTCGGCCTTCTCCAGCCGTTTCGTTCCGCCTCTCCCGGTGTCTTTTCCCCGCGCGGAGAACGGGTCTTGCTCCTTTCTTACGGACAGAGAAGAAATCCGCTTCCTCTCTTCGTAAGGGGGAGATGCGAACTTCCGGCCTTCGGCTGTTCCTCTGGACACCTGCTCTTCCGACGTTTCCCTGGTCAAGCCGCCGTTCTTCCTAGCTTCAGGACCGCGTACGGGCTCATCCGCGGAGCGGCCCTTTTCCATCTCCTTCAGGTCTCCCCATTCTTTCCGTGCCGCTTCCCGCCCGTCCACCTCCGCGAGAGGCTTCCTGTCCACTGACCTGTCATCCTGCGGGCGATTGGCGGTCGTCGCGGGGCGGTTTTCCCGAGCCTCGATGGTTCGGGAGAGGAGAAACGCGAAATCCTCTTCCCCGCCATCCGCTGAGTTCTTCGACGGGGGCCGGACGAGTTCGGCTGGTTCCGTCATGGCCGCACCGGTACGCATGATACCCGATGTCAACACCAATGATCCTCCTCTGCTATTCGATGGGCTTCTTCAACATCTTCCGCTGCACCTCCGCGGCCCTCTCAGCCGGCATGAGGGAAAGCCAGTAGGCTGTGATCGAATCCTCTCCGGATTCCAGGGCGATCTGGTCGGTTATCCGGAGGAGATCTATCACGTCCTGATCGTCCATCTCCAGAAGACGGTCGACCGCCTTCTGGGGAGGCATGCCCACCAAGTTCTGCGAAATATTCCGCAGGCTCGCGTTTCTATTTTCGTACTGTTTTATACGATCGTTGAATGATTTTTCTCGCTCCTCGAGCGCCTGTTCCCGTTCCTTGAGGGACTCCTGTTTCTGGAGAACTTCCGCCTCTCCGGCCGCGATCTGTTCTTCCCGTCGGTCCAGCTCCTCCTCACGCAGGGTAAGGGCCTCCAGCTGCCTGGCTATCCTATCCTCGTCGAGCATCTCCGGATAATCCGGCACCGCTGCCTTCTTGGGAACTCCGATTCCCACAAGGGCAAAGAGGGGAGAGAGGGTCTCCTTCACGTTGAGAAGTCCCAGGTAGTCGAACCAGATGAGCCCGCCGAAGACGAGAACGACGATCAGAAGGAGGAGAACGATAATCCGCAATCCCATCAAACCGCCCCGTGCCACCTCAGTGTTCCTCCTAATTCCTTCACTCCGAAGGCGCTCTCCGCGCCGCTGTACGCGGCCCGGATTTCCATCCCGCCGGAAATATCGTCGATGACCTTGATCTCCTCGGCCGCTTGCACGGCGTAGTACTCACGCTCCTTCCGTTCCTTGAGCTTTTCCAGGACCTTCCTATCCCTGGATGCGGCCAGGTAGAGGAGTGTCTTCTCGCTCCGCTCCTTCTCGCGTTCGGAAAGCTGCATGGACAGATCCTCGATTTCACGGGTTAGCCGCCTCCGATAGAGTTCGCGGGCTTGGAGCCAGCGCAGATCGAGGCTTCCCGCATCCACACCCCGGAAAAGCGCCATTTCGGTTTTCCGCTCCTCGATCCCGTTCCGCAGGGCCAGGCAGATTCCTGTGATCTCCGCGAGAACGATCTCCGCCTCCCGTTCCCTGTGCTTCCTGATCGCGAGGATCTTATCCAGCCTGAAATGGAATCGCCTCATTTTCTCGCGTTCCTCGCGTTCCTCGCATTCTCGGCCTGCCTCTGCACTGGCTGCGTCAGCGCGCGCAGTCGGGCAAGGGTCGTTTCGATATCCGCACGTTCCGAGATATCCTGCCTGAGGAATTCCCTGATGCGGTCGATCCTCTCAACCGCTTCGTCGATATCCCTGTTCGAACCCTTCACATAGGCGCCGACATTGATCAGGTCCTCGGCCTCCGCGTAGGTGGCCAGGAGCTTTCTCACCTTGCCGGCATCCTCCTGCTCCGCCTTCGTGGAGACCTTGACGCCGAGCCGGGATACCGACTGGAGCACATCCACCGCGGGGTATTGGTAGGCCTGCGCGAGTTTCCTGCTCAGGATCACGTGTCCGTCGAGGATCCCCCGTACATTGTCGGAAACCGGATCGTCCACATCGTCTCCCTCCACCAGGATGGTGTAAAAGCCGGTTATGGTTCCTTTTTCCGACGTTCCGCAGCGTTCGAGGAGCTTCGGTAGGATCGAAAAGACGGAAGGCGTGAATCCCCGCGTAGCCGGAGGCTCTCCGACCGCGAGACCGATCTCCCGCTGGGCGCGCGCGAACCTGGTCACCGAGTCGAAGAGGAGCATCACATCTTTTCCCCTGTCCCTGAAAAACTCGGCTATGGCCGTGGCCACGTACGCTCCGCGCAGCCGTGAGATCGGAGGAGTGTTCGAGGAGGAAACGACGACCACCGATCGTTTCATCCCCTCTGGGCCCAAGTCGTTCTCGATGAATTCTCTCACCTCGCGTCCCCGTTCTCCGATCAGGGCGATCACGTTGATGTCCGCCGATGTGTTCCTCGCGATCATTCCGAGGAGCGTTGACTTCCCGACGCCGCTTCCGGAAAAGATCCCGAGTCTCTGCCCCTTGCCGACCGGAATGAGGGCGTCTATGGACCGAACGCCTGTCACGATGCGCTCGTCTATTCTCTTCCTCCGCAGGACATCGGGGGGATCGTTGGTGAGTGGATACCAGGTCTCGGGATTGATTGCTCCGGCGTCGTCGAGGGGCCTGCCCATGCTGTCAAGAACCCTTCCGACCATGGTCTCGCTTACGGGCACCATGAGCTGTTCGCCGGTAGCGATGACGACGCAGCCCACCTCTATCCCCTCCATCTCGTCGTATGGCATCAGCTGCACCTTGGTTCCCGAAAGACCGACAACCTCCGCCCATACGGTCCCGCGGCCGCGGGGAACGAGGATCTGGCATAGTTCGCCGACGACCGCCTGCGGTCCATGGCTCTCCACGAGGAGGCCCACGACGCGCTGGACGACGCCGGTGTACTTGATTGGGTCCATCCGTTCCAGAACTGTCGTGTACTTCTCGAAAACCTCCACCTTTCCTCCCCTTCTCCCTCTGGCTTTCAGTGTCAGGTCCGCTTTTAACGGGCCAGATCATGTCCGCCGGCCTACTTCTCCTTGGTCTTGATCGGAACGAGTTCCAGGATCTTCTCCTCGATCTCGCCGAGCTGAGAGGAGATCCGTGCGTCGATGTGCCCGAAATCGGTCTCCACCACACAGCCTCCCTTGTCCACGGTCGAATCCTCGAGCACCGTGATCGACCGGACATTCTCCACCATCCGCATGAAATCCTTGATGTGCTCGGAGGTCAGCTCCACGTCCGCGAGATTGACCCGGATCACAACATCCCCGCGGGTCTTGAGTTTGCGCAGGGCCTGGATCACGTTGTTGATCACGACGTTCTTCTGGTTCTCCGATATGACCTTGACGACCTTCCGCGCGATGAGGAGCACCAGATTGATGAGCTGTGTCTCAGCCTCGCTGATGATCTCCGCTCTCTTTTCGATCGTCTTGTCGATGACCGTATGGAGGAGCTCGACGAGTCTCTGCTACTCCGCCTTTCCGGACTGGAAACCCTCTTCCCTCCCGGAGTCGAAGACGTCCTTCCTGGCGTTCTTCGTGATCTACTCGACCTGCGTCTG
>CAZPZF010000231.1:0-5302 GCA_964590705.1 uncultured Spirochaetales bacterium
ACAAAGTGTTACCGATGTGCTTAGATAACTGTAACCGATGTCCCCAATAGAACAGTCGATCGCCGCGATACGCGCGGCCTCGTAGGCGTTCCAGAGGGCGGTCACGTCGGTGGAGAGGTCCGCGGCATCGTAGGCGGCCTTGGCCTCGTTGTACGCGGTTATCAGCGCAGGGCCGCGATCAGGAAATAGGTCCCGGCTCCCGCGCAGGCGAGTCCGCCGGCGAGGGTGACGATACCGGCTATACTGACCGCGCCGGGTTCACGCGGGGCGCGGGGTTCGGCAGCCGGCCGTTCCTTCTTCCGCGCCGGCTGTTTCGCGGGGGTTCCAGCAGCCGGTGGCTGGGCTGCCGATTGGGGGGGTGCCTGAGCTGCCGCGCCCGCGTACGGCGCGGCCAGTTCCTTGGCCACGTCGAATATCCCGCCAAGCAGGGCATCGAGGCTGTCGTAGATGCCGTCCGCGGTGCTCAGAGTGCGGGCCGTTTCCGTTTCCAGCATCTTGGCGGACAGCACGTACTTGCTGCCGACCCTGCCGATGCTGCCCATGACGATCGCTTCAGCTGCCAGGAGTTTCCCTATTTCGAGCATGCACGATTCGTCCGAGCATCCGGACATGGAGAACTGGAGTTCCTTCAGCACGGTTTCCCGCTGGCTCACGTCGATGACCGTGAAGAAGTTGGTCTTGAACATGGCTGACGAGAGGAGGCCGATGATCGACTTCATCTCCGCCTGGGAGACCTCGTTTATCGTGAAATCGAGGACCGTGATAACCGGTTTGTCCTGCTGTGCGGATAGGGAAAGAGCGGCGGCGAGCATCAGGACAGGCAGACAAAAACGTTTTGCCATACCACACCCCTGTAGTCTACGTTTATCCAATTATAGACCACTTGGAAGGTATTTCCAATAGTAATAATAAGCTGTTGAAATCACGTTGACAGAAGATGTGTAACTCTGTAATTTGTAATCATGGATTTCAAATTACAGACTTATATTAAAAGAACAAAGGAGGAAGAGATCCTTGCCTCGCTGAAACAGAATCCGGTAACAGCCGTCATCGGTCCGCGGCAATGCGGAAAGTCGACGGTGCTGAAAAAGGCTCTCTCCACACTGGCCGCCGAACGGCCTCTCTATCTTGACCTGGAGAGAAACTCCGACCTGGCCCGGCTCGAGGATCCGGAACTTTTCCTGACAGGCAACCGTGGAAGGCTTGTCTGCATAGACGAGATACAGAGGAAACCGGATCTGTTTCCCCTTCTGCGCAGCCTCGTCGATGAAACGGGGAAACCCGGCCAGTTCCTCCTTTCAGGATCGGCCTCTCCGGAACTCCTCCGACAATCCTCGGAATCGCTTGCCGGAAGGATCCACTACGTCGAATTGACGCCGTTCACATCGGCGGAGGTGCCAGCTAAAGATCTCTGGATACGCGGAGGATTCCCCAGGAGTTATCTTGCCGACTCCCAGGAGTCGAGTTTCGCATGGAGGGAGGACTTCATACGGACCTACCTGGAGAGGGACATCCCCCAGCTCGGCATCTCGATTCCGGCAGTCCAGCTTCGGCGCTTCTGGACCATGTGCGCCCACTCGAGCGGGCAGATCCTCAACAGATCGAAGGTGGGAGAATCCCTTGGGATCAGCCATGTCACGGTACAGCGGTATCTCGATATCATGACCGGAACCTTCATGCTCCGCATTCTCCCGCCGTTTTTCGTCAATACGAAGAAGCGGCTCGTCAGATCTCCCAAGGTTTTTTTCCGCGATACCGGTATACTCCACGCGATCCTGGGCATCCCTGACATGAACGACCTCATGGGACACCCCGTTTTCGGGGCGTCATGGGAAACCTTCTGCGTCGAGAATATCCTCTCGGCCGTCGCGGGATGGGAAGCTTCATTCTTCCGGACATCGGACGGGACGGAGATCGATCTCGTTCTCAGGAAGGGGAATCGTCTCCTTGCCGTGGAATGCAAGGCGTCGTCGAGTCCCCGTGTCTCAAAGGCGCTTCCGCGGCTTCTGGACGAACTGCGGATCGAACGCTGCTGGATAGCGGCTCCGGTCGAAGAGGGGTACGATCTCGGCGAAAGAATAGGGGTGGCATCCCTCCCGGAAGTGATGGCTGGGATCTCCGCCCTCACCCGCAGGTAAACGCGCCTTGACGAACGTATAAAAGAAACGCCCCCGCGGAAAGCGGGGGCGCCATGCTATCTCCGCGCGCCCGGAGCGGGCGCGGGGACGAGGTTAGTCTCCCAGTGCGTCATGGCTGTACTGGATATAGACGCTGCCCGTATCGGTGAAAGCATTGTCGGCCCCGTACGCGCCCATGACGATATAGTTCCCCGAGATGTCCGAA
This sequence comes from uncultured Spirochaetales bacterium, assembly GCA_964590705.1. Lineage (GTDB taxonomy): Bacteria > Spirochaetota > Spirochaetia > CAZPZF01 > CAZPZF01 > CAZPZF01. The sequence goes on from CAZPZF010000231.1 coordinate 2,344, forward strand.
GAGCAGCCCAGGAAATTGTTCATCGACAAGGTACTAGGCGCGATCTCCGCTCTGTCAACCCACCCTGAATCCGCCTCGTAGAGGAATCCTACGCCGGAATTGGCGGCTATTCCAGTGGTGTAGTCAGGAGCGCAGATTATGAGGTAGTTTCCGTCAATGGCGACCGACTGGCCGTAATAATCGGTGGTTCCATCTCCCGTCTCGCTTAAAACCTGATAGTATTCCCAGGTCGCAGAGGGCTTTCTGAAGGTAAAAGCCCTTCCGATATAGCTATTATAGGCGGGAGCGCCGATTACCGCGAAGATGCCGTCGATATCGACCGAGGTTCCGAAATTCTCGCCGGCTGTAGCGTTGTTATAAAAGATTTTTGCGGCAGATCCCCATGAGTTATCTCCGGTATTTTCATAGATATAGACGGCGCCGGATAGAATCGCGTTGAAACCCTGGTCTCCGGGTGCTCCCACGATCAGATTGTTGCCGTCCATGGCCACGGACTTGCCAAAGAAGGCGTTTTCAACCATTGTCGGCATAAGCTGGGTAAAGCCAGTCCAGTTGACACCATTCGTGGAATAGTAGCTATATGCCGATCCCGCGTTCGTGTTGCCCGCATCGTGATTCCCAGGCGCGCCGATGACCGCGTGGTACTTGGCATCGCTTCCCGCGCCTAGCGCCACGGCGGTGCCGAAATTGTCGTTATCGAATTCACCGTATCCGAGCATCGCTCCCTCGCTCCAAACGTTGGGCGCTGTGCCCGACCCTGTACGGATAAATGCGTATACAACGCCGCAGTTGGTCTTTCCTCCGTCATCCTTGCTCGGCGCTCCAACGAGCACGAGATTGCCGAGTATCGCCACCGAGTAGCCGAACTGGGCGTCAGGCTCGGTTCCGCCGGTGGAGAGTTCGAATCCGCCGTCCCAGGTATTGAGGCCGGTCCGGTGAAAGACGAAAGCCCTGCCGAACCTGTCGACACCGGCATTGTCGGTAAGTGTCGGAGCCCCGACAACGACGTAGTCTCCGTCGATGGCCACGGCCCAGCCGAAGGCGTCATAGGCCGACGTGGTTCCCGGTTCCGTCAGCCGGACGATGTCCGGCACCCACACCGCGGTGAAGGTGATGTTCTGCGCCGGCATGACAAAAAGCTCCCCCTCCGTGTACTCCTCGCCTTCCACGAGTTCGTCGCACTCCCAGTACACGAAGATGTACCCGTCACGGGTCATGGTTCCCGGCCCCAGGACCGAGGCCTCGGCGCCCGCCAGGTAATTGTTGGCATCCTGCGGCGCGCCGTTTCCCCCGTTGCCGTCATAGGCCACATGGTAGGTCGCCTCCTGCGTCCAGTAGCCGTAGAGGGTCACGTCCTCAGCCGGCATGATGAAGGTATCTTCGCCGTAGTAGATCTCGGCCGGCTCGTCCTCGAAGTACCACCCCACAAAGGTCCAGCCGTCCGCGACCATGTCCACGTTGTCCAGGATAGTCACCGTGTCCCCTTCCTCGTACTCGGTCTCGTCGACCGGCGCGCTGCCGCTCGTCAGGTCGATGCCCGCGTCGTAGGTCACGGTATAGGTTTCCGGATTGACGTACGCGGGGTTCTCAGGGTCGTCCGGGTTTGAGTGCGGGGCTGGGCCGTCGATCTGCTCAGGCGGAACCATCTCGCAGGAGACACACAGGCCGCTGGCCAGAAGCGCGGCAACGGCGATCATGACGATGACCGCGATGCGGGCGATATGGCTAACGCTTTTTTGCTTTTTCATGTGACTCTCCTTACATCCTGACCCGGAACGAGAGGGTCGTTGCCCCCGGAATCGGAACGATCATCCCCGTCACCACAGGCTCCTTCTTTGCCGCCGCGCCTTTGGCGAAGAGGATGGCTGATACCACGCCGAGGGCCGCCCCGACACCGGCTGCGGACGCCCCGATGATGAAGTTAAGATTGGCGTCGCCGTCCACGGCCGCGACACGCGCCGCCTCGTAGGCGGCGTAGAGGGCGGCTATGTCGGCTCCGGCGTCAGCGTCTCCCCGCTCGTACGCATCCTTTGCTTCGGTATATGCCATGAGCAGGGGAAGGGATACGGCCAGGAAGTAGCCGCCGGCGCCCAGGCCTCCCAGCGCACCCGCGAGGGTTGCGATGGCCGGGACATTTACCTGTACGGGCGGGCGCTCCTTCTTCTGCCGCTGCCGCTCCGCAGGCGCGGGTTCCTCCGCGGGCTGCTCCGGTGGTGGCGCCGGTTGCGCCGCCACGGTACCGTAGGGGCTCGCCAGCTTGGCGGCAAGGGCGAAGGTTCCGTCCAACAGGGCGTCGAGATCCTTGTAGATGCCGTCCGCGGTGCTCAGGGTCTTTCCCGACTCCGTCTCGAGCAGCTTGACCGAGAGGACGTACTTGGTTCCTACGCGTCCGATGCTTCCGACCACGATCCCTTCCGCGGCCAGCATCTTTCCTATCTCGAGCATGCAGGACTCGTCTGTACAGCCGGACATGGAGAACTGGAGTTCTTTCAGCACGTTTTCACGCTGGCTGACATCGATTACGGTGAAGAACCCGGTCTGGAAAAGAGACGAGGACATGAGTCCGATGATCATCTTCATCTCCGCCTGAGACACCTCGCTGACCGTAAGGTCCAGGACGGTGATCACCGGCTTGTGTCGCTCCTGGGCAGCGCAAAGCACGACCGTAATGACGAACAGCGCCGCAAGAAACGCCCTTTTGGACATACCGCATTACCTCTGTTACATGTAAAATTGAGGATCTGTTCTGTTTCGTATTATAGCCCGGGACCGCTTTGATATCTACAAATAAATACAAATAAAGGGAGAGGTTTTATGCTCGCATAGATTCGGGCCGCGGTACCCGCGGCGGCGCCATCCTTCACCATCCCTCGCGGCAGCGCGCCAGGGGTTCAGGTCAGGGCTTCGGCGCGCCGCTTGCGCGTCGCGCCAGGGAAGCGCGCAGGCTAGAGAGCTGCCT
>CAZPZF010000232.1:0-5298 GCA_964590705.1 uncultured Spirochaetales bacterium
GGGCCGAGGAGATTCCGGCCATGTCCTCCGGTCTCACGCTTGCGGCCATGGCGACCCCGGATACGCTCAATGACGCTCCCGTGGGGGACATGATCATCTCTCACGAGGATGAGCCGGTCTATCTCTCCGTGACTGACGCCGGGACGATCCGGTTCTCGTTCCTCGATGATGGAGATGTTCAGCGGGTATTGACCTATGCGGCCGGATGGATCGCTGGTGCTCGCCATTTTGTCGAAGCGAAACACGACGGGACCACGGCGCGGATCATCCTTGATGGCGTGATCGTTGAGGCTGACGATACCTATGCACTCGGGACGATTCCGGCGGGATCCTGGCGGATCGGCGCGCAGACCTCATCCCTCGACTACCCATGGGACGGCGTGATCGACGAGGTGGCGATCTTCTCCCGCGCGCTGGCCTACCGCGAGGACCTTGGGCTGTGGAGAGTGGGCGGGGTGCAGGTCAAGAGGTATCAGTCATTTGGGGCGGCCACAACGACAATCGACGGGGACTCGGTAAAAACCGGTACCATTTCCTCGAACGCACTCTGTTCGGACGGGGCAACCCCGCGAACGGAATTCGATCTCGATGAAGCAAAGCACGTTTCACGGTCAGCAGATCAGGTTCTTGTCAACGAAATCGAACAGGGAATCTTCCGCTCGGTCGAAGGGGAATCGTCTCTTGAACACTCTGGCGTCGGGCTGTCGTGGAAAATCAGTGACGTAGAAAAAAAGTACATCCGCCTCAATCCCATTACCGAAGAAATTGAAACGAACGCGATGAACGTCCTCGTCAACTACCAGGGCAGTTGGACACTCGGGTCATGGGGGAGCGAGGCGCAGGTACTTGGAGAGAACGGGGCCCATCATCTCATGGCGGGGCTGTCGGACGGAACTGCGATTGCCGTTTTCACGCAATCGGACGGGACGTACAACGACATCTACGCGATGGTCAGATCTGCGGCAGGGGCGTGGGGACCAAAAACGAAAGTCGGAGAAATCGCCGGCCAATCCCTGATCCCGCTGTGCCTGTGCGTTACCACCGCCGATTCCCTAATCGTTTATTTTTGCAGGACATCAGACTATGCAGTAGGCGGTTTTGGCCGTGCGGCAGATGGGACATGGAGCACCCCTACCATTTTCGGTCCTGGATTTTTGCTTAACTCAAGCAGTCTGCAAGTTTTATACTCGACAGAAAATTATGGACGTGTAGCGGTATATGTAGATACCGGCGGGACGTGGAAGAGAAGGGCCCGGTGGCATTCGCCATTCGATACCGGGGCATACACACAGACCTTCACCGCCGCGCCATCCTTAGGTCTCAAGCTGTTCGAGGACTCAAGCGGGAACATCAGAGCCATCTACGTGAGCGGCGCGTCGCTCATCATGAAAACAATTTATCCAACATCTGGCGGCCAGCCGGAAACCACGATCGGGACCGTTGCGGTGAACTCGAAGGTCGTCGGTATCGTCAAACTGCCCAGTGATGAATACATGGTGATCATCTCAAGCGGAACATCGGGGATGAAATACCGCATCGCGAACAGCGACCTTTCGTCGTGGGGTTCGGAGACATCAATCACTGCGACGCAGGCTGCCACAGGTGGCGGCGTCTGCATGGTTAATGACAACGAGGACATCCTTGTCACGTTCCCGGCATACGGAGCCAGTCCGTACCTCCGCGAAATCATCAATGACTCCGGCATCGGCGATATTCCCATTGGATACATCGCGACCGAGCTTGGGGCCGGGATCATCGAGTGCGGTGAAAACACCAATGGACGGTACATCAAGTTCAGCGATGGGACGATGATATGCTGGGACTCGTATACCTGTAGCGACCTGTCGATATCAAACCAAAATATCGGGACCTATGGATGGTCATATTACATCGGCGCGGACTCCATTACCTTCCCAGCAGAATTCACCTCAGAACCAGTAGCCGTGCCCAGCGGGAACACTCTTACAACATCAAACCTTATATCTGCGTCAATCGACAGTCTCACGGCGACAGGGTGCCGGGTGGTCACATATGACAATGGATCGTCGGGCGTACCAGTAGGCTATATCGCAATAGGCAGGTGGAAATGAAAATAAAATACAGTCCGATCAAATCGAACCGGGACACGGAAATCACGCCCATCGAGAACGGGGTCATGATCGACGGTGAGGAGCATGAGTTCCCCGAGGAGATCGTGGAGTTTCCGGACGTGGCGGGACAGTCGGGAGGAGCGATCATCGAAGCGAAGCGAGTAGACGGGGAATTGTACCTCACGGTCCTCCGGCGATACACCGGCGGACGCCCAGCATGGGACACGGGGGGATACCATGAAATATGACGGGCTGACTCAGGAACAAGTGGATGAGAGGGACGCGAAAGCAGCGCAGGAAGAAGCGAACCGGGAAGCCCGGGAATATCTCACCTCAACCGACTGGTACGTCGTGCGGAACGCGGAGACCGGAGCGGAGATACCAAGCGAGGTGCTGAAAAAAAGGGCCGAGGCACGATCAGCAGTGAAGGAGTAGGGCATGGCAGAATACCGGGAACCTCCGAAAGACACGAAAACCGCGATCAACGCTCTCTGGCATACCGTCATCGGCACGAACGGCGAGGGGCTCGTCACGAAGTTTGAAACCCTCGACGGGAAGGTCGACGGCATCGTGGAGAACATGGTCACGAAAACGGACATGAAGGAATTGAAGAACAAGCGGCGCTCGCGGTGGCTGGCGATCAAGGACGCCGTGCTTCTCCTCGTCGCCATACTCGGGGCGCTCAAAACGGTGGGGGTGTTGTGATGATCACGAAAATCAATCTCCTCCCGGAAAACTACTACACGCAACGGAACAACAAAATCTCCCCGAAAGTGGCTTGTATGCCGACCGCTCGCGTGATGTTCTACCGGGGGAACGGGTTCAAGTACATCAATCCCTCCGGCCTTGCGGATGATGATTACTTCATGTCGCTCTTGCGCACTCCCGAAGCGTGGTACTACGCGAAGAAAAAATATCCTGACATCGTGAAAGCCGGGTTCCCTCCGAACGAGATCCACGGGATGTATCACTCGTGGGTAGACACGCAGGTGATCGGGCGCAGGGTGTCGGACTTTGAAACCGATCTTACCTGGGACGATTACATCGACCGCATCATAGGCGGGCAGGTGATCATGACCTCGGGCGCGTTCGACGGACTCGACGGCCATGCGTTCGTCGTGATCGGGTACTCCTCGTCGGACGATGGGCCGTGTGTGCTCCTCGCCGATCCGTGGGGAGACTACCGGACGGGGTATGAGGATCACAAAGGGTACGCGATACCCATGACACGGGCCGGGTTCATCAAGCACGTCAAGCCGTGCGGGAGCCTGAAAAAATGGGGGCATGTAGTGATATGACCCCGAAAACCTTTGTTCGCTACGCATGGGCGGGAGAGACGCTGTACCTGGTCCTGTTCACCACGGTCGCGTTTCTGTTCCTGCCGGCGGATCGTCTCGCGCTCGGGCTCTCCGCGCTTCCGGTCCTGGAAATCCTCATCGCGGCGCAGGGGGCGGCCGTCAGTATCGGGCCGCTGGTTAAGAGAAAAATAGGAGGAACGGATTGAAATTCACTATCGACGATGGAACGGATGTCAGATCGATAGAAACCGTGTCGATACCGAAGGCAGTCCAGAGGGTGATCGCGTACCTCGACGGCCTCGAAGAGGGAAAGCTCGTCAACGCGCAGAAGCTGTCAATGGTCGTCGGTATCCTGAAAGGCACCCTGGCGAATCATCTCTCTCATCCGGCGCTCGCCCCGTATAAAGTCGCCCATCGGTACAACCTCGTCTATTACGGGAACCCCGCAACCGTGCAAGCGTACAAGGCCGAGATGGAGAAAAAAGATGAAAGATGAAATCGACCTTGACGAGCTGCGGAAAGAGGACCGACAACGGGAAGCCGAGAGGAAGGAACTCCTCACCCTGCGGCGGACGCTGGAGAAGATGGCGCCGCTCAGACGGTACAGGGTTCCGGTTCCCTCGGATGGAGCGGATATCCGGTTCGCGCTCATCGGGGACAATCACGCGGGGAGCCTGTACGAGAGATTCGACGCGCTCGGGGCTTTCCTGCGGCGGGCGAAAGACGAGGGGGTGACGACCGTTCTCCATACCGGCGATGTACTGGACGGCATCGGGATCTACAGGGGGCAGGAGTTTGAGCAGTACGCGATCGGGTTTGACCGGCAGCTTCAAGCCCTGAGCGACCGCGTTCCCCGGATAGAGGGGATGGATGTCCGATTCATCACGGGGAATCACGACGGTAGCTTTTACAATCTCATCGGGGCAGACCCCGGGCCGCGGATCGCGCAGGCTACCGGGTGGACGTACCTCGGGCGTGATCAGGCATGGACGGAATTGGAGAACCCCGAGGGCTCGGTGCTCCATGTGATGCTGTTTCACCCCTCGGGCGGGACGGCCTACGCGCTCAGCTACCGGCCGCAGAAAATTGTCGAGGCGATACCCGGAGGAAAGAAGCCGGATGTCCTGGCGATAGGGCACTACCACAAGGCGGAATGGATTCCCTCGTATCGGAACGTGTCGGTATTCCAGACCGGGACGTTCCAGTCTCAAACCCCGTTCATGGCGCGGCAGGGTTCCCAGGCTCATGTCGGGGGCTGGATCGTCAAGGCTACCCTCGGAGCGGAGGAGAACCTGACGAGCAGGATCACTGGGACGTTCGTGGCGTTCTACGAGCCGGATGAGGAGTAGGCTTGCGCGGTACATGCGCGGTGAATAGTTTTTCACAATGGGCTCGGAACCCATTAACGGGAAATAGGATGCAATAACCCGCAGGGTATATCCCCCGGATTTCCCCCCGAAGGTATGGAGGTAACGATGTGTCAAAGACCAAATGGTACATTATTGCGGGCGTGGTGTGTATTCTTGTTTCTTTTGCTGGCGGCGCTGTTTGGCGCGAAAGTGTGGCCCGAGGAAGGATCGAGCGGATCGAGTCAGATAACGCCGCCCGCGTCGCAGACCTGGAACGGCAAATTGGCCGAGCTGAAGAACGCAGCGCTGTCGTTGAAAACGGAATCCGAGCTATTGGTACAGGACTCGTTGAAACTGTTAGAACAGCTGAAGGCTTTACAGACCGCGCACGCGGATTTGTCGTCCTCGTGGGCGGCTTTGTTGAAGCTGTGGACGGACTCATTAGACTTGCGGAAAGCGGAGAAGGAAGCGGCGGAGAGGGAGAGGCAGGCCCTCCTTGACCGGGCGCTGCGGGCGGAACGGGCTCAGGGATCCGGCGACCATCAGGGCGGCGCTCGATCG
>CAZPZF010000233.1:0-5286 GCA_964590705.1 uncultured Spirochaetales bacterium
TGAGGCGGGGCCTGAGGTTCCGATAGGGTATCCTGCATATTCAATGGAGGCGTAAAATGGACTGGACGGTCATCATCGGGCTGCTCCTCGTTCTCTGGGGGGCGTGCAGGTTCCGCGTCGCGGGTGCCAAGCCAAAGAATATTTGGAGCACCGGCAAAATTCAGGGATTCGCACGGCTGCTCGGTGAAAATGGGGCTGCTATTCTCTTCGTCGTCATCGGCGCCGCCGCGGCCGCCGGAGGGATCCTCCTCATGCTCTGAACGGATCCCTCGTTGAAAGGTTCGTGCATGTAGGCTACAATGGGTGCCATGGAACAGAACACCCTCACGGCCCTTCCCCAAGTAGAAAAGCTGCTCGGCAATCCGGAGATCCTTCCCTGGATCCCCAAGCTTGGCAGACCCATCGTCACGGCTATCGTACGCGCCTCCCTCGAAAAATTCCGGGAGAGGGGCAGAGAGGGCAAACCCTTTCAGCTTGACGCGATCCTCGTCCATATCCAGTACTCCTGCGCGTATACCTTCCGCAGGAGGATCGTGCCCGTTGTAAACGGGACCGGTACGGCCCTGCACACCAATATGGGCAGGGCTCCTATCCCTTCCGAGGTTTGGGCCGAGGCCGCCGAGATCAATTGCGGGTATTCCAATCTCGAATTCAACCTGTCCACCGGCAAACGGGGGAAGAGAAGCGGAATCATCCCCGAACTTCTGAGCGCGTTAACGGGTTGTGAGTCAGCACTCGTGGTCAACAACAACGCAGCGGCCGTTTTCCTGGTCCTCACGGCCCTCGCCCGTGGCAGAGAGGTGATCGTCTCACGGGGAGAGCAAGTTCAGATCGGGGGGGGGTTTCGAATACCGGAGATCCTCGCCGAATCCGGCGCCCGGATCGTGGAGGTCGGGACTACGAACATGACAACAGTGCGGGACTATACCGAAGCGATCACGTCGGAAACCGCCGCGATCCTGATCGTCCATCCTTCGAACTTCTCCATCAGAGGATTCACGGCAAAAGCGGATCTGCGCCTTCTCGCGGAATCGGTCGGCGGCAGGGTTCCGCTCATCGTTGACCAGGGTTCCGGCGTCACCTCGGAGGAGCTCAGGGGAGAGACGCGCGCCCGAACCTATCTGAACCGGGGCGCCGATCTCGTCACCTTTTCAGCGGACAAGGCGCTTGGAGGCCCGCAGGCCGGAATCATCGTAGGGGATAAACGCCTCATCGACAGGATCGCCTCCCACCCTCTCTACCGCGCTGTACGGCCGGGAAAGACGATCCTCTCCCTCCTAGAAGCCTTCCTGATACGGAAACTGAACGGCGAGTCCAACGGCATCGTGTCTCAGGTTCTCGGAACTCCCCCGGAGGAGCTTAGGAAGCTGGGAAAGAGGCTTCAGCGTTCCCTTCCCCCCGATTCCGTTTCGGTCGTCCCCTCCTTTTCGACGAGCGGAGGCGGAAGCGCCCCCGATGAAAACATCCCCTCCTTCTCGCTCGAACTTCACGCGGAAATTCCCGCGCCGAAACTCCTCGAACTCCTGCGGAGGAACGATCCACCTATCGTGGCTACCATCCAGAAAGGGGTCGTTTCGATCAACCTGGCCACGGTTCTCGAGAAGGACATCCCCGTTCTCAAGGAAGCGCTCACCCGCATCCTCCGGCCGGGCACCGGTGGTTCGTGATGTTCGTTATCGGGACCTCCGGGCATGTCGATCACGGGAAAACCCTCCTCATCGAAGCTCTCACAGGAGTCAATACGGACCGGCTCCCCGAGGAGCGCGAACGCGGTATGACCATCGATCTCGGTTTCGCCCATTTCAGAGCGCCGTCCGGCGAGCCGATCGGCGTCATCGACGTTCCGGGACATGAACGCTTCATCCGTAACATGGTCGCGGGCGCCTGGGGCATCGATTGCGCCCTCCTCGGGGTTGCCGCGGATGACGGGTGGATGGAACAGACGGAAGACCATGCAGCTGTCCTGCGCTCCATGGCTGTCCCTTCCATCGTCGCGGTGCTTTCGAAGATCGACATCGCCGATCCGGAATCTCGGGCGATGACCGCGGCCGATATCCTCAAGCGCTGCGAACGAATCTTCGGATACCAGCCCCGGCTCTGTCAGGTTTCCGCAAAGACGGGCGATGGGATCGAGGAACTCAAATCTGCTGTAATCGAAGAATTGAAAGCCCTTCCGAAGCCCGAAGCGCAGAGTCCGTGGCTCTACGTCGACAGGGTCTTCACGGTGAAAGGCTCCGGGACCGTCGTGACAGGCACGCTCCGCGGCGGTGCGCTCTTCCGTGACCAGAGCCTCCTCCTCCTGCCGGCGGAGACCGGGGTCAAGATTCGCGGCCTGCAGACGTATTACAGCGCGGTGTCAGAGGTGCAACCCGTATCCCGTGTGGCGCTCAATCTTCAAGGGGTAAAAAGGGAAGGAATTTCCCGCGGAGATCTCCTTACCGCGCCCGATTCCCGATTCAAAAAGACGAGCTAGTACATCGAGATTCTGTCCCCTTCGATTGCCGCGTAACACCCCGCAAGCGAGGCCGAGACGACCGGGAATACCGAGGAAGGGAATGCCGGCAATGCTCCGGAGCAGCAAAATGCGTCCGAGCCGGGCCGCCGCATCCGCAATCACGGAGAGGTGGAGATCGCCCTTGGAACCGCGCATACGGTTGCCGCCGTGCACTTCATGGGTTCGCGGCGCATCGCCCGTTTCGTCCTCTCCGAACCGGTGGCCGCGTGCGTGAACCAACCCATCGTCCTCATCCAGCACGGCGGAAGTGGCATTCTCGGGGGCGGCAGGATACACTGGCTGGGGCAGACAACGCGCGAGCAGCGAAAAAAGCTGGAGACCCTTCTTCCGGGTCTTCCCGAAAATCCGAAACAGAGCGATCTTTCCATGCTCGCCCTCTCCCTTCACGGGTACCTCTCCCTCTCCCCCCAGGTCCGTCTTCCGAAGAGCGCGAAGGAAACGACATCGGTCGTGGGCGCGTGGGTCTGCGACAACGCGTGGCTCGCCGGGATCGAAAGGGAGATCCTCTCCCTCGCCTCGGCTCCGGGAGGCACGGGCGTCTCCGAGCTGTCAGGCAAGCTGACCCTCGAGCAGGATTTGGTCAGGGGAATTTCCGGATTGATGGTCAGCCGCGGCCTCCTTACCGACCGGTCAACGCGCTTCTTTCCCGCGGACAGCGATCCCGAGCAGTCCGTCTCTCCCGCTGCCCGCGAGCTCCTGGAAACGATGAGGAAGAACGGCATCGCGGGTCTCGAACTCTCCAAGGACATGAAACCGGGAGCAGCGAAGGAACTGCGGAATCTCTGCCGGCTCGGGTTCGCCGTATCGCTCGAGGGGGAGATCTACTATGCCGCGGAAATCTATCAAGCCCTGGTGAAGCTTGTTCTATCTGATCTCGCCCCGGGCCGAACCTTTTCCATACCCGAGGCCAAGGAGCGCGCGGGTATTACCCGAAAATACATGATTCCCCTTCTGCTCAAAATGGAGAACGAAGGGTACGTAAAGCGGGACGGTGACGTGCGCGTGGTGGTCAGGAATCCCTTTTCTTCCGCGCGCTGAGCCCGAAGTACGCGAGAAAGAAAAGAAGGATGGCCACGTTCAGGCAATAGCCTCCGGGTATCCCGTACCTCTCCGCGATCCTCCCGATCAGGACGGGGAAGACCATCCCTCCCAGTGACATGGCTCCGAAGAGGATGCCCGTGGCTGTTCCCGGATTCCCCGGAAAACGTCCCGTTCCCCAGGCCATGAGGAGCGGGAAGATCGGCGCCACCCCCATTCCGTACACACAGACGCAGACGGTCTTGAGGATGATGGGTTCGAGGAAGTGGAAGCCGGCGAACCCCGCGAGGGCGATGGCGGCAGCGACAGGGATGACGCGCACGCCGGAATGGGTGCGGAGGATCCGCGGGAGGATCCCCCTTCCGAATAGGACGCCTGCGAGGTATACGGTCACGATGGCGTTCGCCCATCGCTTCTCCGCCCCAAGATCGGTCAGGAAATGTTCCGTGAGCCAGTACGAGAACCCGATATCCGGTCCGATGCTCAAGAAGATGAACAGGGCGGAAACGATGAGAGCCGGATCCTTCAGGAGCCGCGCCGTTCTCTGCTTTTCCTCGCCGGGGCGTGTCTGCATGGGTGCAAGACGGAGCCTGAGCGCGAAAACGAGGAGAATGATAGCGAGAATCGCGGCAAAGAGGAAGGGCGCGCGCCACGGGAATCCCAGCAGGAGCGCGGCCGTGACGATGAGAGGTGACAGAAAGCTTCCTGAAGCGGCGAAGAAGGTCTGGAGCGAAAGGTATCTCTCCCGCTTCTGCGGGAACAGGGAGAGCATGATGCTCTGCGAAACCGCGCCGATCGGACTTCCCAGCATGCTCATGAGGAAAATCGCGAGGATGATGAGGTAGTAGGTCCGCGAAAGGGCCGTTACGATCAAGCCCGCCGCGAGACACAAAGTAGAGACGATGAAGATCCTCTTGCGGTTTAAATGATCGGTGGCAAAAGCGCCTAGACTCGTTCCCAGGAGCGATCCAAAGGAGAGAAAGGTGAAGAAGAGCCCGGCCTGCGTATAGCTGATGCGTAGATCTTCCATGATGGAGGGAACGGACGGTCCCAGGAGCGCCAATACCAGGACCCAGAGTCCGTTGGCGAAAAAGGCTATGCCGGGCATCGAGTCATCCAAGGTGTGAAAGCGCCTGGGCCACCGTCCAGTTTTCGTGCACGAGTCCAGCCATCGCCTCGATCATGGCAAGCACGTTCTTATGCTGCCAGATGTTCCGGCCTATGGCGATCCCCTTTCCTCCGGCCTGCAATGACTGGTAGACGTCTCTGAAAAGCGCTTCCGTGCTGTCCGACTTCTCTCCCCCGAGGATCACGACGGGTATGGGGCATCCCTCAACGACATCTGCGAAACTGTCCGGATCTCCCGTATAGTAGGTCTTGATCAGGGCGGCTCCGATCTCCTGGGCCGCGCGGGCCGCGAGCTTGATGCCTTTCGGGTCAGCGGCCTTCATGTCCTTACCCTTGGCCATGGCCTCTATCATGAGGGGAAGTCCCCATCGTTCGCAGACATCCGCGACATGCGATGCCTGCCTGGTGAATTCCCCTTCGCGCTCGTGGCCGAACTTCACGGTCACCGCAGCGCCGCAGGCTCCATAGCAGAGCGCGGTTTCCGGCGTGGTGATGATCTCCTCCTCGAACTTTCCGCCCAGAACGGTAAAACCGCCGGAGAGCCTGAGGATGAGCCCCAGTTCCCTGTTCCAGGAGTCTCCCGCCGCCCTGGCGAAACCTCGGGT
>CAZPZF010000234.1:0-5279 GCA_964590705.1 uncultured Spirochaetales bacterium
TCCCTCCCGGAGTCGAAGCCCTCCTTCCTGGCCTTCTTCGTGATCTCCTCGACCTCCGTCTGAACCCGAGAGAGCTCTTCGGCCGCCCGCGTCTGCGCATCCGCCACGATTCTCTCCGCTTCGTCGGCTGCCTCCTGCCGGATCCGCGCCGCCTCGTCGGTCTTTCTCTTCACTTCCTCGAACGCCTTGCGTTCGGCCTCCTTGACGATGGAGGAGGCCTCTTCCCGGGCCTCGGCGATCATCGCGTTCTTCTCCGCCTCGAAGCTCTTCCGGAAAAGCTCGGCCTCTCGCCTCAAGTCGTCCGCAGTAGGACCGTGGTACTCCTCGATGGTCTCCACCGGGACGAGTTCCGGTTCGGCCTTGATGGGAGGCTCGATGACGATCCGTTCCCGGATGAGGTTCACCTCCTGCGGCCTGAAAACATTCTTAGCCACGGATCACTCCTTTGCTCCTTTGCTCCTCCACCCCTCTCCTCCGGCTGGCGGTCAAACGACCATCTCCTCTTCGCCGGACCTGGCAACGACGATCTCGCCCTGGTCTTCGAGCTTGCGTATGATGGCTACGATCTTCTGCTGCGTCTCCTCGACGTCCTTCAACCGAACGGGACCCATGTACTCCATCTCCTCCTTGAGAAGGGCGGCCGCGCGCTTGGACATGTTCCTGAATATCTTGTCCTGTACCTCCGCCTCTACGCCGCGCAGCGCCTTGGCGAGTTCCGCGGTGTCGACTTCCCGGAGCACCTTCTGGATGGCCCGGTCGTCCAGCAGAACGATGTCCTCGAACACGAACATCCGCTTCTTGATCTCCTCGGCCAGCTCGGGATCCTCCTCCTCGAGCGACTCGATGATGGTCTTCTCCGTCGAGCGGTCCACCATATTCAGGATCTCGACGATGTTCTCCACGCCGCCGGCCGCGGTGTAATCCTCGCTCGAGAGGGTGGAAAGTTTCTTCTCGAGAACCCTCTCCACCTCGCGGAGCACATTCGGATCCGTCCGGTCCATGGTTGCGATCCGTTTCGCCACATCGGACTGGATCTCGTGCGGCAGGCTCCCGAGGATGACGGAGGCCTTCTGCGGTTCGAGGTACGCGAGGATGAGGGCAATAGTCTGGGGGTGTTCCTGCTGGATGAAGTTGCGCAGGTGAGCAGGATCTGTGCGCCTGATGAAGTCGAAGGGTCTGACCTGCAGGGAGCTTGTGAGGCGGTTGATGATATCCACCGCTTTCTGCGAACCGAGAGCCTTTTCAAGGAGCTCCCTGGCGTAGTCGATGCCGCCGGAGGTGATGAAATCCTGCGCCATCATGAGTTCCTTGAATTCCATGAGAACGGCGTCGCGGTCTTCAGGCTCGATCGTGTCGAGCCTGGCGATCTCGAAGGTCAATGCCTCGATCTCGTCCTCGCGCAGGCTCTTGAAGATCTCCGAGGAGATCTCCGACCCGAGCGTCACGAGAAACCCGGCGGCCTTCTGCCCTCCGGAGAGTCCCTTTTTATGCCCTCCCGGTTTCTTCCCTCCCCCGCCGCCCGCGGATGCGGGCGCTGCGGGAGCCGGCGCTTTCCCCTTAGCCATATCTCATTCCTCCAAAATCCAGGTCCTGATGAGCTGGGCCACGTCCTCCGGATGCTCCCTCGCCATATTGATGGCGTTCTCCTGCATCTCGAGCCGAGCGCGTTCCTCCACCAACATCTGGACCTCGAGCCCCTCCTCCTCGGCGCTCCGCAGCGCCGCCTCGCGCATCGCTTGGTGCTGGCGCGCGAGTTCCTCTTCACGCAGTCTCCTCCGCCGCTCGATCTCCCGGGAGATGAGGCGGAACACGACAAAGGCTACGACGAGTCCGGCGAATCCGATGACCGAGTAGAGGATGGTCTGCTGGAGCCTCGCCTTGGCCCGATACTTGGCGTCCTCCTTCTGGAACTGCCCGCTCCTGTCGAAGGCGAGGTGCTGGACTGCGACGCTGTCCCCCCGCTCCCTGTTGTAGCCGATGGCGTGTTCGACGAGGGTCTTCGCCTTCGCGAGATCATCATTGGTGACGGGGACATACTCCCGTTGGATGCTTCCATCAGCGTTCAGAAGGACATTGCCCTTCTCATCGTATTTCCATTTCCAGACCCCGTCTATGGCGACGGCCACGGAGATCCTTCCGATCTCCCATGCCGCGCGTTCCTCGTGGATGACCCTCTCGTTCACCGACTCGTTTTCGATGGCAGAGTCTTTCTTGTAGTAGCCGATCATCCCCTCCAGATCCTTGTACGCGGGAGGAGTCTGCCCTTCCTGCCCCGGAGGCCCTTCGGGATTGAAACCGGTCCCCTTGTACTCCTCCGTGATGCGCTCGGAAGAGAGGCGGATGGACGGAACGACCTGCGTCTCGTCGTACGGAGTCTTCGGGTTGTCCGCGATCATGGTGACTGGGAAGTGTTCCTTGGTGTCCACGATCTTGGTTCCTAAATTGAGGTCGATCTCGACCCTGAGGATCCTGACCCGATCCGTGCCGAAGATGGACATGAGCTCCGTGAGGATCTCCTGCTTGTATCGCTGTTCGAGCTCGCTCTTCACTTTCATCTCCCGGCGGGAGATCTCCAGCCTGTCCAGGTCCACCATATCGTCGAAATTGTTCAGGACGATCCCGTTATGATCGGTGATCACGATGTTGTCCTTTGAGAGGCCTTCGACCGCGAACATGACGAGCCTGACGATCCCTTCGATTTTCTTCCGGTTCGTCGTGATGTCGGAGCCGGGTACCGGCGTGATGATGACTGACGCGGTGACCGGTTTCTGGTCCTCCACGAAGAGCTGCTGCTCAGGCATGACAAGAGTGATCTCGGCGTTGTCCACGTCCTCCAGGGCCTCGATGTGGATCTCGAGATCTCTCGTGATGGCCTGTCGGAGGTTGACGTTCCGTTCGAAATCGGTGACGGTCCAGCGGTCGAGCTGGAACACGTCCCACGGCGAAGTCCCCTCCGGAATCAGGTTCTCCCTGAAGAGGATCGCGCGCATCCGCTGGGCCGTCGCCAGATCCTTGACCAGGATCCTCCCGTCTGCGCTGATGGTATGGTCGACTCCCTCCTCGTCCAGCCGGGCGGAGATCTTCATGCGCATCTGTTCGTCGCTTATCGGTGTTGTGATGAGCGGAACGGAACTGGGGCTGGCGCTGATCACCGAAAGGAGGATGACGCTTCCGATGAGCACCGCGATGATTGTGAAGCCGATGAGCTTCTGGACAAGCGTCCATTTGCCCCAGAGTTCCTTGATCCTCTGGATGATCTTTTTAAACCATTCGTTCATGTCCCCTCCCAGTCAAACGAATCGGTGTCTCTCGCCTTGTGATGTCGTGCCGTCCTGCGGCGCCGGCGGGTCAGCGCGCAGGCTCTATCCCCGCGAAACCTCTATCGGACGTTGATGATCTCGTTGTACGCCCGCAGCGCCCGGTCGACCACCGCCTTGGTGATCGAGAGGGCCAGGTTTGCCTTCGACATCGCGATCGTCACGTCATGGGCGTCCACGCTGTCGGGTTCGGTGATCATGGTCCGGAACAGCTCCGTGCTCTCCTGCTGGAGACTGTTCACTTCGGCCAACGCATTTCCGAGAATCTCTCCAAAATTCCCGGATTCGCCGGTCGATCCTGCCGCACGTTCCGTGACTCCGGGCAAGTGCTTCGAACTCGTCCTCGAAAGACGGATCGTATCACCGGTCGCCTGCGCCGCGCTCAAGAACTCCATTCACTACCTTCCTATCTCGAGGGCTTTCAGGAACATCGCCTTGGAACCCATGATGATCGATGAATTGGCCTCATACGATCTCGAAGCGGAGATCATATCGACCATCTCCTCCACGATATTCACATTCGGATATTCGACATACCCCTTTCTCGGACCGCTCTGGATAGCGTCCGGATGGGTGGGGTCGTACACGAGACGGGGCTGCCCATCCAGATCCTTCTCGATCTCCGTGACCCTGACCCCCCTGCCGACATCGTTCTGGAGCGCGGCGGGAAGGAAGGGACTCCGCCAATAGGTCTGCTCGACCCTCGGCCTGAAGATCACCCGGCTCCTCCGGAATGGCCCCCCCTCGACGGTCCTCGTCGTATCGGCGTTGGCGATATTGTCCGAAATGACATCAAGCCTGAGCCGCTGGGCGGAGAGCCCGGAGGCCGCTGTGTTTATGCTGCTGAACAATCCCATGTAACGCTCCTCATTTGACGGCACTCCGTCAGGTATTATTTCACGACGAGGTTGATCTGCGAGAACTGGTTCGCGATCGCGCTCGTGTATAGATCGTAGTTGAGCTGATTCTGAAGCGCGAGCATCAGCTCCTCCTCGATGTCCACATTGTTGCCGTTGTTCTTCGACGAGGTCGTGTAGTCCAGGACCTTCCTCGGCCTCACGTCCCGCCAGTCGGTGATCCGATCGAAGGGAATATGCCTGGGATCGCTTAAGAGAGCGGGCATTTTTCTCTGCCTCTCGGACTCGAACGCCCTGGCGAGTTCCGACTCGAAGTTGACCACGCTCCTTTTAAAGCCCGGCGTGTCGGAATTCGCTACGTTGTCGGCGATGACGTCCCTTCGGTACACGGTCACGCTCATGGCGCGCTGCAGGAGTTCGATTGTCCTTCCAAAGCTGTTTTGCATGAACATCGCTAAATATCCTCTTCTCCTTTCATCATCGGCAAAAACAGGGGGCCCTATTACCTCTTCCCTCTGAACGAAAGAGCTCCACCCCTACAGGATGTACCTGCTCAGGTCGTGATCCTCGATCACCCCCTTCATCCTCTCGTTCACGTAATCCTTGGTAATGGCTATGGTCTGTCCCTTCAGGTCGGGGGCGAAATAAGAAACCTCCTCCAGAAGGAGCTCCATGATCGTATGGAGCCTCCGGGCCCCGATATTCTCGGTTCTCGCGTTCACCTCCGCCGCGAGCTCGCTCAGCCTGGTCACGGCCGCGTCGGTGAAATCCAGGGTGACCTCCTCGGTCCGCAGGAGCTCCACGTACTGCTTGATCAGGGCGTTTTCCGGCTGTGTCAGGATCTTCCTGAAATCCTCTGCCCCCAGATCTTCGAGTTCGACCCGGATGGGAAACCGCCCCTGGAGCTCGGGGATGAGGTCCGAGGGCTTGCAGGTATGGAACGCGCCCGCAGCGATGAACAGGATGTGGGAGGTGTCGACCATCCCGTATTTGGTCGTGACCGTGCTTCCCTCCACGATCGGCAGGATATCCCGCTGCACTCCCGCCCGGGCCACATCGGCGCCTACCCTGTTTTCCTTCGAGGCGATCTTGTCGATCTCGTCGA
>CAZPZF010000235.1:0-5238 GCA_964590705.1 uncultured Spirochaetales bacterium
TAGGAATCATCGCCGGACGCCCGAATTGAGTGTCGAGGCCTTGGCGACGAGGCTGGATACCATTCCGCCCATTCCTGTCACGGCCCAGCTTGTCGACATCCTGACACGCTTCAGGGAGAATCCCGAGATACAGTATTTCCCCGTCGTGAGTGAAGCGGGAGAACCCCTAGGCCTGCTTGCCGAGCGTTCCCTCAAACAGTACGTCTACTCTCCCTATGGAATATCCATTCTGAGGAACAAGACTCACGGAAACGATATACACAGCTTCATTGAGCGTTCCCCCGTCCTCGAGATGACGACCCGTATCGAGAAGATACTTGAGCACCACGCGCTCGCGGAGAAGAGCGGCGCCTTGATCATAACAAGAGACGGCAGGTACGCCGGGGTGCTGAGCGAAAAAGCCCTGCTTCAGATCCTGAATGAAAGAGAAATCGCCTCAGCGCTGGACAGAAACCCGCTCTCCCGGCTTCCCGGAAACAACGCGATAAACGATCGGCTGAACGTCGTTCTCTCTTCTCCCCTTCGCCATATGGCCTTCACGTACTTCGATTTCGATAATTTCAAGGCGTTCAACGATTCCTATGGTTTCAGGCAGGGAGACAGGGCGATCCTCCTCTTCGCCGACATGCTCCGGGAACTAAAGGCGGGTAAAAACCCCTTTGCGGGCCATATCGGGGGAGATGATTTCATCTTCTTCTCCTCGGTCGAGGAGATCCCGTGGCGGCTCTACATGCGCGACATCTCGAACCTGATCTCCCGTTTCAATGGGGATGTCGCGATGTTCTATTCCAGGAAAGACCGCGAACGCGGGTATCTGTACGCGAAAGACCGTAATGGAAACCAGGTCAGGTTCCCGCTCGTCACGGTAAGCGCCGCCGTTGCCTGTTTCATGGATTCACCCTCAGGCTGCAGTTTCGATCGATTCGGGAAAGTGATATCGTTCCTGAAGAAAAAGGCGAAACGGTCGGGTAAGCATCTTGCCGTTTCCATTATCGATCGGCCGCGGGGGAATCGAGGCATGCCCGGACCGCCCACGGGTGATGCCAATCCCGCTTGATTCTTTCCGAAAAGCTGTTATGATTGAAGCCCTATCGGTTCCCGCGGAACCGTCATTCCTGTGGAGTTCGGTGACGGAAGAGGATGAAGAGAAACGATGCGGAAAAGGTGAGGGATCTCGATGCGCTTCATCGCATAATTCCTTACCTGATGAAGAGAAGAACGGACTCTGTGGTCTACTATACGATCCAGGTGGACATCGAGAACGCCATGCGGTACCTCCGCGAGAAGAACGAGGGGAAGCACAAGAGGGACTACTCGTACTTCGGGCTAATTCTGGCCGCCCTTCTGCGGACCATCGCTCTCAGGCCCCACCTGAACCGGTTCATCGCCAACAACACCTTCTATCAACGGAAGGATATCAGCTTCACCTTCATCGTGAAGAAGGAGCTCTCGGACGAGGGGGATGAGAGGAACGCGTTCCTCGTCTTCAAACCAGACGATACCCTCGAGGATGTTGCGGAACGGGTGAATACCTTCATCGACGAATGCAGAACGGCCGAGAAGGTCGGCCAGGACAAGACTCTGGACATCCTCCTCCGCTTTCCCAAGTTCATCGTACGCGCGTTCGTCGCATTCCTCAGGCTTCTCGATCGGTATGGCAGGATGCCCAAAGAACTGGCCGAGGAAGACGGCATGCACGCTACGGTCTTCCTCGCCAACCTGGGGAGCATCGGCATAGAGGGAGCGCCTTTCCATCATCTCTACGAATGGGGCACGACCTCGATCTTTGCCGTGGTCGGAAGGGTTCACAAAGCACAGCACGTCAACAGCAGAGGAATACCGTCGATGCGTGATGTGGTGGATATCTCATTCAGCCTCGACGAACGGATCTCGGATGGGTACTATTTCACGAGATCCCTCGAGATGTTCAAACGGTTCATCGAAAATCCGGAACTCCTGGAAAATTTCGGTGAAGAACCAAGCTCATCAAGCGGGGACGCAGTCTCGGTAGGTTGAGGCGATAACCGCGGGACGATTCCGGGACCTGTCCCGGTGTTAGAACCGCTCATACCTTCCTGAAAACCACACACATGAAAACCATCCACGATTATGAAACTCTCCTTGCGGGGACTCTCTTCCTGAACCGGATCGTGGTTCTCCGTGAACTCTACGCGGATGCGGACCGGGCGATCGAGACCTTTATCGCCCGGATATCCGTTGAAAGCGCCAGGGAAACAGCCGAGGCTGACGCCGGAAACTTCCCCGTATGCCCGCACGGGTGCGGGAAATGCTGCGAGACCTACTATCCCGAAGTGTCCGCGGTCGAGGCGGAGTGTATCGCGCTCCATCTCGCCGCCACCGCATGGGAAATGGCAATGGGCGGTGTCGCCTGCGGGGACGGGAAGCCGAACGGAACAGGCGGGCCGTGCCCCTTCTATCGTGCGGACAACGCTCTCCACTGCGGGATATACCCCGTACGGCCCCTCATCTGCAGGTTGTTCGGTTTCACTTCTGATACGGACCGAAACGGGATCGTCAGATTTAGGTACTGCCGGCATATGGAAAGAGAAGCAGGGAGAACCGTCCCCTTTCATGAGATGGAACGGGTGTTTGGGGTGATTCCGCCCGCAATGGGGGATTATGGAGTACGCCTTGCCTGCCTTTCGACTTCGGACGAGGGACCGCACGAGCGAATCGACCGGGCCGTGGTACAAGCGATCGGCAAGATCAGGTTCCTTGGAGGTTTCCTATCGGATTACCTTGACGCTGCTGACCACTTCTCCGGGCTTTCCGGCGAGGTCGATGATCACATGCCATACCCCATGCTGAGAGGGGCGGAAATCGACAGGTGATTTTTCGCAGAGACCGCCGGTACCGGTATAACCCTTTCCCATTCGGTATTTTTGGTAGTTGATCGTATCCATCAGCCACACATTGGCCTGGGCGTCAAGGGTGACTTGAATCGTATCTCCGGGACCGGCAGTGACTTGATAGTGGATGAACCGCACATCTTGCCTCTTGCGGAAAGGATATCGTATGGGAAAAGCGCTGTCAAATATGCCGAATACCGCAGAGCTGACACGGCCCGATGGGCAATTTTCGGGTGAATCCGCTCTTTACCTATCTATCGGCGGTTTTCCAGCTCGCGGTATACGCGGAATCGAAGAAATGAGGCTCCGGTTTTATCCTGAGTATCCTTCCGGGAAGCCCTTTTTCCTCGGCTACCGTTGAGAAATGGAAAAGAGCGATTCCCATGTCGATCCATGAAAGCGAGCGCTTGAATGAAGCCCCGGTCTCAAGACCGTTGAAGAAGTGAAAGGTTTCTCCCTCCTTCAGAATCCTCCATGGCTGTTTGTTCGCGGCCGATGGCGCGAGCCTGACGGCCTCAAGAGGAGCGTCATAGGGGCCCGCTTCCTGTTGGCTCAACCTCCTGCCGTCCTTTCCGGAATAGAAGAGCTGATCCCACTGTTTCCTGCTCATCGACCGCACCGCGCGTTTCATGACCGAGTCCACGAGCCATGGCCGTTCGGCGGGTATGCCGATGGGACTCAGGATGTGGATGACGAGGCCGTCCTCGTCGGGGAAGGCCTTCTTCATCTTCCGTTTGGAAAAGGTCCCCCCCACCCAGCATGTCCCGAATCCCTCGGCCGTCAACGTGAGGATGATTTCCTCCGTGTTGTAGCCGAGATCGACCATTCCTTCCAGGGTTGGCACGGAAGCGCAGGCCAGGTAGATCGGCCTTCCGCGGATGATTCCATAGGTGATCATTCCGGAGAGTTCGGCAATCTCATCCTCCTCCGGATTCCAGAGGAAGTATCGGGAGCGGGTGCCGAGGGGGCCGGTCGCCGTTTCAGGCACCAGTTTCCTGACCAAAGACTGCTGTTCCCTGGTCAGTCTGCCCCCGAAGGTTCGTATGGATACCCGTGACCTGATCAGTTCCAGCTTTTTGCTCATTTTCGCCTCCCGTTTTCATGATATTTTGAAATGGTGATATCCGTAAAGGCCTTAACCCTGGCAAAGACCTCCCTGAATACCGTTTTTGCCCCTTTCCTCGGCTCGACGTCCCTGGCAGCGTAGGCAACCGCCTCGACTCCCAGAAAGTCGGCGAGATAGATGGCCCGAGGGGCATGGAAACGCTGCGTGACGATCGTGCAGCGGTCAAACCCGAAGATTTCCCGGCACCGCGCGACCGAATCGATGGTACGGTAGCCTTTCCCATCAAGAATGATCCGTTCGTCGGGAACTCCGCGCAGAACGAGCTCCTTTCTGAACTCTTCAGGTTCATCGTAGTAGCGTTGCTCTTTATTCCCGCTCGCGATGATATAGGAAACCCTTCCCGCGTTGAAGAGATCGACTGCGGCGTCCACTCGATAGGTGAAGTCTGGATTGAGACCTCCGGAAGACAACCTTCTGCTGGTTCCTAGGAGCAGGGCCGCCTCGTTGTAGGGAAGGTCTGCCACGTTGTCGAAGATCCTGTCTGATGTGGCGTTCAGGATGGTCGAATTGACGGCCGTGACGAAGAGGGCGATCACAAGAATGATGACCGCAAAGATCCTCTCGGCAGTCCTCAAACGGGCCTTCACCTCGGGACGTATGGCATGCTTTCGAAACCGCAGGATCCATCCGCGTGGGCCGATTTTCGCCGGAACGCGCGCGGAAACGTCGCTGGTGCGTTTTCTCGGTCTGGCGGCGGGATGCCGTTTCTTGTTCCGCTGCTTCGGAGATTGTTTTCGTGCGTCGCCGGCATCTCGAGAGGAAGAACGCGGCAATTCAATCCTCCTTGACCACCCGTCTGATGATAAATTGATACTCCCTTTTCGTTTTGGCGTCGATGACGACGATGGTTACCTCGTCGAGGATCGGGGCGTCGAGGTTGATGACGTCTTCGTTCCACCAGAAGCCTTCCCGTCCCGGAATATTGGGGATGAGGTCATGGCCCCGTTTCTTGCTGGGAGTCTTTCCAGGGTAGGTCACGATGTAGGTATAATTCCGCGGATTGGCATCCTCGTTCTCCCGCCGGCCGATGAGGACCGTGATCATTCCGCCGGCATGTACCTCAGCTATTCCCTCATCGCGTTCATCGGCAGTAATGGTTCCCCTGTCGAATGCCAGGATAAGTTCCTCCTTGATGGTTTCGGCGGCTCGGTAGAGGATGCCGGTATACCCTTGCGAATCCGCGTATCGGTTCTCGGGGATGACGATGTAGCGGTTTTCAACTGACGGTTCGGGAGGGGGGGG
>CAZPZF010000236.1:0-5228 GCA_964590705.1 uncultured Spirochaetales bacterium
CGGTGGGGGATCGATATCACGGGAGTTGTCCGGCTGAACCAGTCCCTCGGGCTTGAAGGAACAATCCGCTATCTTCCGGACGGTACAAGGGAATTAGGCGCGGCGGCAGGGATGATGGGCGTCATCCAGAAAACACTGCCGGGCTTGATTACCATTATGGGAAAGAAAGTATGGCCCAAAGTGTGCCCGTCTCCCGACCTGGTTCCCGCGGCATACTAGACACTTCGCACGCGATGGTGGCATAGATGGCACATTCCAGCCAGAAGGCGTTTCTGGGTTTTTCCGATCCCTGGGTACCGTGACGATCATCGATCCCGCCCCTAACCTGCCCGGGAGCAGGAAAGGGATAATGCCCCCGGAACTAGCTGATCTCTCCGCTGCTCACTGCGTTCTCCCCAGCGAACAGGAACTCATGGAATACTTCGGGACCATAGACGCGGATTCGGGAGCGTCTGCCCTGTTCGATCACGGAGCGCAAAGTGTGATAGTCAAACAGGGGAACAGGGGCGTAACGGTCTACGAAGGCCGTGGTGAAACCGGATCCGTCATTCCCGCGTACCAAACGGAAAGGGTCGTGGACACCACGGGAGCGGGTGATTCTTTTGGGGGAGGATTCTTTGTGGGTCTGGCTGAAACGGGTGACATGAGGAAAGCGGCCCTCTACGGCTCTGTATCCGCGTCGTTCGTGATCGAGGGATACGGGGCCGAGCATACCCTGTCCGTCTCCCGCAGAGAGGCGGAGGAACGGCTTTCCCATCTGTCGAAGAAAGCCGGGATTCACCTCTGAATCATTTTCACGACGGACCTGTCACTCTCGAAATCATTCCTGATCAAGTCCGCACTGCCTGATCCTGTTGGGCATGGAATGCCCGTCAGAAGAAATTGAAGACTGCCAAAAGCCCCGCCATGAGTGTGAAACCCAAGCCAATAGCCCATTGAAGGCCGGAGAAGCGTTTGTCCATGTGATGGATGAGATCGTCGAAGCGTTTGTCTACCGCTTCAAAACGCTTGTCTACCGCTTCGAAGCGCTTGTCCATCATGTGAATCAGATCCTCGAAGCGCTTGTCTATGGCTTCGAAACGTTTGTCGACGGCTTCGAAGCGCTTGTCCATTGTATGGATCAGATCCTCGAACCGTTTATCCGCCGCGTCGAATCGGACTTCCATGAGGTTTCGCTGGGCCTTCAGCTCCTCCTCGATCCTGATGAGCCTTTCGAGAAACACGCTGTCTGGAAGTCCACGGTCAGGTACGGCCTCCGCGAGCCACGCGCCAAGGTTTTTCCTGACATACTGCCCGATGGATTCTAGAGTCTTCTCTTCCAGTTCCATGACGGTTCCTCCAATCATCCCTCACCTCCCCCATTCTACCGCATCTAGAACAGGAAAAAAAGGGCGGCGCTTGACTTGAGGATTGTTTTTACGATGTTGATTGGGCTGCGAACCCCTGCACGCTTTCGAATGTGTATGGAGAAAAAACGGCCCCTCATGGGGCCGTCGGATTAAAACGATATTCCGCGTCAGACAGGTTCCACCGTTGTTTCCACGGTGATGCCGAGTTTCGCGGCCTCGGCTAGGTAGTATTTCACCTGTTCCTCGGTGAGCATGTCCGAGGAGATGAGCCCCTTCTGATGGATCTTGCCGTTGACGAACATCTTGGTGTAGAGAGCGCCCCCCTGGCCGGTCAAATAGGTCTCCGCGGTCAGGCCTGACTTCTGGAACGACTCCACGCATCCAGGGGCGTAGACGTAACTTTCCACCATAACAGACTTGCCATTCTTCTTTCCGAAAGCCTGAACCACCATGGCCCCGGTGTCCGAGACCAGCCCCTCGTCAAGGATCTCCTTGATCTCGTCGTAGTACTTAGGAGCTGGCTGGGTCAGTTTCAAGACCAGGATCCGGGGTATCACCATGTGAAGAACTCCTTTGAGTTGATACCCATGTTCACCGGCTCGTCATGAGCGTGTTCAACCAGCCGGACCTCTCCCTCCACCCCTTTGAAGCGCCGGTAGATCGGGCGGGAGAAGGGCTCGGTGGGAATGATCTGTCCGTTTTCAAAGGCCCAGGCTGTATCTGACATGTCCTGGTACGCGACAGCGGGAGACCACCAGAAGGGAAGAAAGCGCTTGGCCTCCACCCCCTCGTACACCATCAGGTAGATGGTCTCGCAGGAGTCGAGATGTTTCATGGCGTCCCGGGCCACCACGCAGATGAGCCCCGGCGCGGATCCCGTGCTGATGACCGCGGTTTTTCCGATCGCCTTGAACTCCTCGCTCGTCTCGGTCAGCATCTTCCGGATTCCTTCCACCCAGTCGATGGTCCCGTCGTCCGCCGCGGCGAAATCCTGGTAATCGACCCTTGCCTTGATGGCCGCGTTGAGAGCCTTTCGTCCGAAGGCCATGGGCAGGGCGTTCACCATCAGGTCGACCCCCTCCGCGGCTTTTACGATGTTCTCCTCTTTGGAGGCGTCCAGCTTGCGGGGCCTCCCTTTTTTCAGGACGCCGCAGAGCTCATTCACCGCTTTTTCGTCGTAATCAGCGCAGACGATCTCCGAAACGGAGGGCTCCTCGTCCATTCGTTTGGCGACGGTGCTTCCCTGCGCGCCGACGCCGAGGATAAGAAGTTTTTTCATGGTATTTCTCCTGGTAAGGCGATCCCGGGATGGATCACCCGAATGGTGGAATCAGTATAGCATCCCTCGGCTGAACCCACAATATGAGGCGCAGGGGTTCACCGATTCGTCAGAAGGATAACAGACGAGGAAAAGAAAGGCAAAAGTCCTTGCGGGATGGCTGCCAGTCGTATAGAATACCATCTGTGTGTTTATTCGCCGTGAAGGAATTTTGGTTGGGAGGAACGGCCCTTTCGAGCGGAGAAGGCACCCATCCACTTACGCATGCCATGGATACAGCCGTTTTTTTGGAAGGGTGATACGGCTTATTCACTTCTTTTTGTAGATTTTGGATATTTAGCTTTCCATCAATAATCACAAATAAAATTGCTCTTTTATAAGATTTTCATTTTTTTTCTTGACAGTTCCCGCAAATCACCACAGAATCATTACTGTAGTGACAGTCTCATTTTTTAGGAGGTGTGCGAATGGTATACGGAAAAGTTCACCCCTATATCCCCAATTCAGCGGATCACGTGAAAAAAGAGATGCTGAAAGAGATAGGGATGGAAAGCGCTGAAACCATCTACAGCGCGATCCCGGAGCGCCTGCGATTCAAGGGCAAGATGAATCTCCCGGCGCCTATTCTGTCCGAAGCCAGACTTCGTAGGCATGTCGAGGGCATCCTGAAGAAGAACAAGAACTGCAAGGAAAACATCAACTTCCTCGGCGGCGGCTGCTGGCAGCACTACGTTCCTTCTGTCTGCGACACCATCATGGCGAGGGACGAATTCCTCACGTCATACGTCGGTGAAGCCTATTCCGATCACGGCAAGTTCCAGGCCCTCTTTGAAGCCTCGAGCATGATCGGCGACCTGACCGGCTTTGACGCCTGCAATACCCCCACGTATGATTGGGCCAACGCGGTCGCCATCGCGGGGAGAATGGCTTGCAGAACCAAAGGCCGCAAGCAGATCCTCATCTCGGAGGCGGTTCCCCAGGAAAGGGCTCTGATCGCCCTCAACTATTGGAAACCGGAAATCGACGTGGTCAAGGTCAAGTACGACTACCAGAAGGGCCTTGTGGATCTCAAGGATCTCGAGAGCAAGGTATCGGACAAGACAGCGGCCTTCTATTTCGAGAATCCCTCCTACTTCGGCTTCATCGAAACCGAGGTCAAGGCGATCGTCGACGCCGTCCACAAGAAGGGCGGATTCGTCATCGTTGGATGCGATCCTATCTCCCTTGGCGTTCTCGAGGCTCCGGGCGTCTACGGCGCGGACTACGCCGTGGGCGAGCATCAGCCCCTCGGGCTTCACATGGGCTTCGGTGGCAACAACGGCGGCTGGATAGCGACCCGCGACGAAAAAGAGATGGTTGCCGAGTACCCCTCCCTCCTCTTCGGTATCACGGAAACCATCCAGGAAGGGGAATACGGCTTCGGTCAAGTCTTCTTCGAGAGAACTTCCTACGCCTCCCGTGAAAAGGGCAAGGACTTCATCGGAACCTGCGCGGCGCTCCACGGCATAGTTTCGGGCGTCTACATGGCGCTGATGGGGCCGCAGGGCTTCGCGGAACTCGGGGAAGGGCTCATGCAGAGAGCCGCGTACGCCAAAAAGGTCCTCGGCAAGATCAAGGGAGTCAAGATCGCCTCTCCCGATGCCTTCACCTTCAAGGAGTTCGTGGTCAACTTCGATGGAACCGGGAAATCCGTGGAACTGATCAATAAGGGGCTCCTGCCCTATAGAATCTTCGGAGGCCGCGACATTTCCAAGGAATTCCCCGTATTCGGACAGAGCGCTCTTTACTGCGTCACCGAGATGCAGACCAAAGAGGATATCGACAAGCTCGCTGCCGCCCTGGCGGAGATCTGCGGCGCCTGAGACAAAGGAGTAGAAACATGGCGATAACCAAAGTCCGAAAGAATTTTCATGAGGCTCGGTGGGACGAACCGATCATCTACGAGCTTTCAACGCCTGGCAGCAGGGGCATCCTTCCTCCCGAGGTGGAACCGGAAATCGTGGCATCCGTCGGGGATGTAGCCGGGAAACTCCCCGCCTCGATCAAGAGAAAAGCCCCCGCCCCCCTGCCCGAGGTAGACCAGAAACACGTTCTCGAGCACTGGCTCCACCTGTCGCAGGAGACCATGGGCTCGAACCTCTCTCCCGATATTTCCGAAGGCACCTGCACCATGAAGTACAACCCGCGGCTGCACGAAGAGCTCGTACTCAACGACAACTTCGCGGAAATGCATCCCCTGCAGGATATCTCGACCTGCCAAGGCGTCCTGGAGATCCTCTACAAGTTCGAGCAGATCATGAAAGAGGTATCCGGCATGGACCGTGTCACCTTCCAGCCGGGAGGCGGAAACCACGCCGTGTACACCGCCGCGTCGATCATGCGGAAATACCACGCGGACAGGGGCGACAAGAAGCGGGACACGATCATCACGACGATCTTTTCCCATCCCTGCGACGCGGCTGCGCCCATGACTGCCGGGTTCAAGGTCGTCACGATTTGGCCGGATGAGCGGGGATTTCCTGACATCAAGGCCTTTACCGCGGCTGTTGATGAAATCGGCGACCACCGGGCCGGCATCGTCATGCCCAACCCCGAGGACC
>CAZPZF010000237.1:0-5208 GCA_964590705.1 uncultured Spirochaetales bacterium
GGTAAATCCACCCTGGCAGACAGGTTCATCGAGAAAGCGAAGATTGTATCCCAGCGGGATTTCAAAGCGCAGATCCTCGACAGCATGGACATTGAGCGGGAACGGGGAATCACCATCAAATCGCAGGCTGTCGTCATTCCCTATACAGCAAGAGACGGCGAAGACTATATCCTCAACCTGGTCGACACTCCGGGTCATGTCGATTTCTCGTACGAGGTTTCACGTGCCATCTATTCATGCGAAGGGGCGATTCTCCTCATCGACGCGACCCAGGGGGTGGAAGCCCAGACCCTTTCGAACATGTACATGGCGGTGGAACACAACCTGGAGATAATCCCGGTCATCAACAAGATAGACCTGCCCAGCGCCGATCCGGAACTGGTCAGGCATCAGATAAACCATGATCTCGGCCTCGATCCGGACGGCGCCTTGTGCGTTTCGGCCAAGGATGGAACGGGAATCGACGACCTGTTCGAGGCCATCGTCAAACGGATACCGCCTCCTCGGGAAGACCGTGAGAAGACTTTGAAGGCCCTTATTTTCGACTCGCATTACGATCCCTATCGGGGCGTTATCGTGCATATCCGCCTATTCGGGGGATCGATCAGGCCGGGCCAGACGATCCGTTTCTTTTCCAACCGGAACTCCTATAAGGTCGAGGAGACCGGAGTCTTCAAGATCACCCTCATCAGGACGGAGTGGCTGGAGGCGGGCGATGTCGGCTACTTCATCGCGGGGATAAAGACGATAGGAGACATCAGGGTGGGGGACACAGTGACCGACGACGCCAACCCTTGTACGCAGGCACTGCCCGGGTTTCGGGACGTAAAACCGGTGGTTTTTTCCTCTATCTACCCCGTCGACGCCGATGATTACGACGAACTACAGAGCTCGATCGACAAGCTGAAGCTCAACGACGCGTCTCTCATCTTCGAGAAGGATTCGTCCGTGGCTCTCGGCTTTGGCTTCAGATGCGGATTCCTCGGGCTTCTCACCCTCGAAGGTGTGCAGGAGAGGCTCGAACGTGAATTCGGACTCTCGATCGTCCTCACGTCGCCATCCGTCCGCTACCGCATCACGATGCGAAACGGGGATGTCCTCATGATCGACAATCCCTCCGAATTCCCAGATCCCGGCCTGATCGAACTCTCGGAGGAGCCCTACATCAAGGCCACGATCATCACACCGAGCGAATACCTAGGCAATATCATAAACCTCTGCCTCGAGAAGCGCGGGAGCCAGCAGTCAATGGTCTATCTTGACCAGAAGAGGGTCGAAGTCGTGTACGCCCTGCCTCTAGCGGAAGACCTCTTCGATTTCTACGACCGGTTGAAGTCGATCAGCCGCGGATACGCGTCGTTCGACTACGAGGTCGCGGAGTATCAGGTCACAGACCTCGTGAAACTGGACATCCTCATCAATGGCAAAGCCGTAGACGCTCTCTCCCAGCTGGTCTACAAACCGAACGCATATTCGCGCGCGCGGGGAGTATGCCGGAAGCTCCGCGACGAGATTCCGAGGCAGCAGTTCAAGATAGCGATCCAGGGCGCGATCGGAACGCAGGTGATCGCGCGGGAAACGGTTGCGCCGTTCCGAAAAGATGTAACTGCTAAATGCTATGGCGGAGATATCACGAGGAAGAGGAAACTACTGGAGAAGCAGAAAGAGGGGAAGAAGAGGATGAAGATGGTGGGTAATGTCGAGCTGCCCCAGTCCGCGTTCCTTTCGGTGCTCAAAACGACCGAGGATTGAACCCGTGTTAACCACCGTCAGATTCCATCAGCTCACGGCAGAGGTGCTGAGCCCTTCCGATGAGCGCCAGGTACCGCCGCGCGGAAGCCTCTGCGCGCCTTCGGAAGGAAAGGGACCGGTAGTCCGCCCTATGCGCGTCAGGGAAGTGAACCCAGACGTAGTCCGCGGGGAGCATCCATTCCGGCGGCGAATCCTGTTTCTGATGATCTGTCCTCTCTCCTCCCGTATCTGATCCGGGAGGCTCCTCGTCTCTCCTTTCAGTGATACCGCGCAGAAAGGACTCGAGGATCGCGACTTCCGCCGCGAGGAAAGATTCGATCCGCGTCTCCAGCGCCTCCCCGGTCGGTAGACGCTCCCCCTGATCGAACGATGCCCTCCTGGCTGTGTTACCGGCAAGATCTCTGCACATCCGGAGGGTTTGATCGTGGGTCACGCAGGGAGCGCCGGTGGGGAGCCCCGTTCGGCCGAGGTCAAAAACCCGCTTGTCTTCCGTGAGAAGGATGGCCAGGAGGTTCCTGTATCCAGCAAGCACCACATCGCTTCGTATGGGAGAACCTCCCTTTCCGGGAAGAGCGAGAAGTGGGCGTCTCATCGTTCGGCCGAACAGGGCCCACGGATTGGTCCTGGTGGATGTGGCATGCTGATCCATGAGAGACGGAGCTCCCCGAGCGTGAGTCTTCCCAGGCATATAGGAAAAATCGAGCCCCGAAAAAAAGACAGGGGCATCGGTCAGTATACGGGAGAGGTAGACAGCCGCGACCCCAACCGATCCGAGGGGGGGGATCGTAAGGGGAATGAGTCCCGTTTCCCGGAGCCGGCCGAGAATGCAGAGATCGGTGAAGGCAGAAGAGAAGAAGGATATCTTTCCGGACATCGTGCGGAGAACGAGCGGAGAGGATGTGATGTCTCAAATGATCGGAATAGGAGAGTCAGCGTGAGACATGTAGTCATGAAGGTTGGCCCATTGGGATTCCAGGCTCACGATCGCGTCTGGAACGATTCCGGATCCATGAAGAATCGGAAGCGAGGTATCAACGGCGCAGAGGAAAAAAATCTCGCGATTGGTTGTGAGAAAGCGGATGGAATCCTCGAGAGAAGAGCCGGCGCCGGCCACGAATACCGGCTTGGAGGTCGCCAAGGAAGATAGAGGCACGGAACGGCGGAGATGCGCAAGGTTCGAGAAGAGATTGGATATCCACAAGGGGGCCATGTGCATCAATGTCATGCGGTTTTTCCAGAAGTTCTCGATCTCCGTTGCCAGGATATCGAGCGCTTTTCTGTAGAAATCGGAATACAGGCCGTACCCGCCGGAGAGAGAGACGAGGACGACTCTTCGAAATCGGCTTATTCCCATCTTCTTCACGACGAGGGCCGGCACCTCGGGATTCTCCGTACGGATATAGGTAAGGCGCGCATCAGTAAAGAGTTTCTGAGGTACGAGGGGGCTTGTCCGCGCGAAAAGGGTTTCGTCCCGTTCCACGCAGAGGATATGAGATGATACGGGGATCCGCTTGAGGAGAGTTTCGATTCCATAGAAAAGCAGGGGAGATGCGATAAAGAAGATAGTCTTTTCGCTGATTTCTGCTCTGAAGCTTCTCTCCTCTGCGCCGCCGATCGGGTCTTCGGGGGCGTACAGAGTGCGGTTCTTATAGAAGACGCAGTATCCCCTGCCCGTGTCACGGAGCAGGGGATCATCACTTCCCATTAGTTCTCCTGTGTCGTGCTCAGGAAAACCTTTGTAAAGACCTCCATGAAATGATCCTTGAAGAGCTCTGATTTGAAAATTTGGCTCGTCAGATGTTCCTCCTGGAACTGCTGAACGATATACCTGTAGTAGAGGTCAAGGGTGGAAAGTTCTTCCGAGGGAGTTTCCCTCTCATCAGAGAGAACGGCCACGAGAACGGCTTCATCCGCAAGAAGAGGTTCGGATACTTCCCCGGGTTTAAGCGAGAAGAGAGCGGTCAGGATGGTTTCGCTTTCAGCAACCCCGGAAAAGAGATCTGAGCCTTGGGGCCCTTGAACCGCCTTGAAGAAGAATTGGTTGCCGTAATTGACCGGGAAATAGGGCGTTTCCTCGGTGGTGAGCCCCATGATAAACGCCCTGCTCGAGAATGAGTCAGCCGAGCCCCCGAGTGAGTCGATGAATTCCTTCGCTTTGCCGGTGAAATAATCCTCTATCTTTCCCTTCTCGTATCTATTCATGTGGGTTCTGACCGAGGCGAGGGTATCCGGATCGGAGAAATCGGGCTGCGACGCCGGTTCATCGCAGCGGTAGATGATCCATCCGAAGGAGGTCTTGAATGGCCCCGCGATCTCTCCCCGAGCGAGAGCGAAAACGGCATCGAGGTCTTCCGGGTTTTCGAAGTCGTCCTTCAGTTCCTGATACTCGCGGAACCCCATCTCACCGCCCTTGTCCGCGAAGCCATCTTGCGAGTGGGACCGCGCGGATTCCTCGAAGGCTGAAGGATCTGCGAGGATCCGGTCACGAATAGCCTTAGCATCCCTTTCTCCGCTCCTGATGGTGATACGGGAGAGTTTCATCCGCGTGAACAGATGTGCGTTTTCAAGACCAAAGGCCCTGTATTGATCGTCTGGGAAGGCGTTAAAAGGAAAGGCCACATACCGGAAACTCCGCTCCGGCGACGCCATCGCGAGCATAAACGATTTCTCAGCGCCGCTCGTCTTGATGCTGAACAGGAGATCCTGGACCACTGTTTCATGGATGAGGTTCTCCTCGAAGAGCTTCCGCGTGGCAACCCTTTCCGAGTTGGAGGCTGCGAGGTACAGAGACTCGTCGAACTGGCCGTTGCGGGTATAGGGGCCGTATTTGGCGATGACCGTATCGAGCCGGTCTGGAGTGATAAAAACTCCGCTTTTATCGGCCTCATGCAGGAGGGCGGTGTGGACAACCGTATTCTGATACGCCTGATACCAGAGCTGGTAGAGATGCCACTGCAGGTTATCATCGTCCGTGAACTGATCCTTCATCTGTTCCGCGATGGTTTCCCGCTGATGAGAGAGATAATTACCTGGGTAATACTCGATCGGGATACCCGCGTAGCTGCCGAAGACGACCCTCGATGAAGAGTACCCTATCTTCCCGCCTACGGGGAGCGCTACGAAGGTTATCGTGATAATGATGAGAAGAAGCAGGCTGAAAGCCCACATAAGCGGACGTCTTGTTCGTTTTTTCTCAATTTCTTCCGCTTTTTCGGTGGATACCTTCTCTCGCCGCCGGCGTATCTCTCTGGATGCCATATACCGTCCTTTTCCATCAAAGGGAGCAAAATGATACCGACACGACAATACCATGGGTGAAAGGCAGTGTCAATGAAGCAGCTCCGCAAGCGTGTAGCGCTTATTGACACTGTATGGAGAATTCCCTATAGTGGACAACCGAAGGGGGCGTGGCGAAGCTGGTTATCGCGCCGGCCTGTCAAGTCGGAGACCGCGGGT